>JAZJZQ010000693.1:0-15024 GCA_040389625.1 Pseudomonadota bacterium
CCATCATGTCCGCCGTTGGAACCGCGGGTGTGGCTGGCGTCTTCTTTGGACTCGCTATGGCCGTCTATTATGCCCATGGCAGACGCAAGCACCGATTGCCAGAATGGAATGCTATCGACGGGATTGTAGAATCGAAATAAGCCGCCGAGATTGCGGCTGCCGGCCAAGAGCAGACCAAGAGCAGACCATTTTAGTGATAATCTACGAAATTGTTTTTTTGAAAATAATATTATGGCCGGACAAACAGCACTAATCATCATTGACATGCAAAAGGGTATGTGCAGTAGCGCGCTTCCGTCGAGAAATAACCCATCCGCAGAAGACAACATAGCACGGCTTGCGGCTGCTTGGCGCGAAGCGAAGCAGCCGCTTGTCTGCGTGCGCCACGTCAGTCGCTCTCCCTCCTCCGTGTTCGCCCCGGGCCAGAGTGGCATTGAGTTCCAGGAGCGCTTTGCGCCCTTGCCGCATGAGCACGTTGTGGAGAAGAATGTCCCGGATGCGTTGATTAACTCGGGACTCGAGCGCTGGCTGCACGCGCGTGGAATTCAGCAAGTCGTCGTTGTCGGCGTAAGCACCAACAATTCGGTTGAAGCCACTGCACGTACGGCGGGCAATCTTGGTTTTATGACGACAGTCGTAGCGGACGCCACCTTCGCCTTTGAAAAGCAGGACTATGCCGGTAATGTGCGCAGTGCCGAGGATGTCCACTCGATGGCCTTGGCAAACCTGCATGGTGAATACGCCGAGGTGCGCACGACCGACGAAGTATTGACTGCATTGAGAGCCTGAGCGAATGCGAATCGCACTCCTTTCCGACATCCACGGAAATTTGGCCGCGCTTGAGGCGGTCGCGGCCGACATCGAACTTCGGGCCGTGGATCAAGTCGCCAACTTGGGAGATAGCTTGTCCGGACCGTTGCTTCCGCTCGAAACGGCACGTTTCCTGATGGCGCAGAACTGGGTTCACTTAGCCGGCAATCACGAACGACAAATTCTTGAAGTTGCTGCCCGGCCGGACTGCGGAGGCAGATCGGACCAGTACGCGCTTGGAACGCTGTCATCGTTAGAGTTGGACTGGCTGACGTCTTTGCCGCCCAGTGCAAAACTGCCGGATGGCGTGCTGCTCTGCCACGGCACTCCTCATAGTGACTGCATAACCTTGCTGCAGACGGCAGAACGCGCGGCAACATCGGATGAAATTGACGAGCGCCTCGGCGATGCTTCGGCCGACGTCATCGGGTGTGGACACAGCCATGTTGCACGGTCAGTTCGAACGGGGTGTGGGACACTTATTGTCAATCCCGGTAGCGTAGGCCAGCCTGCTTATGCGGACGATTATCCATATCCTCATAAAGTCGAGACTGGATCGCCCGATGCGCGCTACGCCATCCTCGAACGGCGCAACGGCCAATGGCTAGCCGCGCTCATTTCGGTGCCTTACGATGCTCACCCAATGGCGAAGCTCGCGCATACGCGGGGCATGCCGGATGTCGCACATGCTCTGCTAACCGGTTATATGCCGAGCAATACGTAACACGTCCGCTTGGCAGAGGTCTAGCATTCATGCTCATCTGCACTCCTGTTCGATCTCGGGCATGGCCGGCTATGAACAAGGGCGATTTGTTTTCCACGATCCCGAAAAAGCGCACGACGGCGGGGCACCCTGCACCTTGACGATCTCGCAATCTAAAGACGCGCTAACGATTACCGACCGCTTGAGCCCGGATGGCGAAGCGACCTGCAGCGGCTATTGCGGCGCGCGTGGAAGCCTGTCAGAAGTGTCAATGCTGAAGAAGTCGCGCCGGCCCATCCGCTATATGCCGCGCCTCATCAAATCTCGGGAGTATCAAAATGCGATTGTCGACCTTAAGACTTACGAAACGACCGTATCAACAGTGGGCGATTCGCGGGGCGCCGGCAAATGAATGGGCCAGCACATTCTGCCGCGCCATGTCTGGCGTGGCCGGCTTCCCTGTTCCCGGCCACCATGTCGCTGGCGGCGCGCTAGCCTTCGCACGGCTGGCCATGGATCAGCTGATGGTACTGGAACGCCTCGCGTATGCTCTCGCGCATGGCCTCATCGGTCCACGGCTTGGTGTAGAAGCGGTAAATCTCGCCGCGATTGATGGCGCCGAGTACTGATTCGAATTCCGTGTAGCCCGACAGGATGATGCGCACCGTGCCTGGATAAAGCTTCTTGACGCGGCTGAGGAACTCGGTGCCGTTCATGCCCGGCATGCGCTGGTCGCTGACCACCACGTGCACCTCGTGGATGGCCAGCAGCGCGAACGCTTCCTGCGCCGTGTTGGCGCACAGGATGGTGTAACCGTCGCGCCGCAGCAATCGCGTGAGCGCGGCCAGGATATTGGGTTCGTCGTCGAGCAGCAGCAAGGTCTGGCGGCCGGCGGCGCCGCGGCTGTCGGCCGGCAGGCTGCGCTCCTGGCGCAGCAGCTCGGCCATGTCGGCGGCCGGCAGCGGACGGCTGAAGAAATAGCCTTGCATCTCGTCGCACTGGTAGCGGCGCAGGTAGGCCAGTTGGGCCGCCGTCTCGACGCCCTCGGCCACGGCCTTGAAGTCCAGGCTGTGCGCCAGCCCGATGATGGAGCGCACGATGGCCGCCACCTTGGGATCGCTGAGCATGTCGCGCACGAAGGACTGGTCGATCTTCAGATAATCGACCGGGAACAGCCGCAGGTAGGCCAGGCTCGAATAACCGGTGCCGAAATCGTCGATCGATAACGCCACGCCGATTTTTTTCAGGCGCGCCAGCACTTCCACCGCCGCGCCCACGTTGTCCATCATCAGGCTCTCGGTCAGCTCCAGTTCCAGGTATTGGGGCTTGAGGCCGCTGTCGACGAGGGCCGCAATGATGTCGTCGACCAGTCCCGGATCGTTGAACTGGCGCGAGGACAGGTTGACGGCGATACGCTGCGGCGCCAGGCCGGCGCGCTGCCAGGCCTGGTTCTGGGCGCAGGCGGTGCGCACCACCCAGCGCCCGATGGGCACGATCAAGCCGGTTTCCTCGGCCACGCCGATAAAGCGCGCCGGCGACACCATGCCCAGCGTGGGATGCTGCCAGCGCAGCAGCGCTTCCATGCCCTGGATGGCGCCCGAGCGCAGGCTGGCCTTGGGCTGGTAGTGCAGGCTCAGTTCACCGCGCTCGAGCGCGTGGCGCAGTTCGGCCTCGATCACGGTGCGCTCGGTCACGCGGGTGTGCATGGCCGCTTCGTAGAACTGGACCTGGTTGCGGCCCGATTCCTTGGCGCGGTACATGGCAATGTCGGCCTGGCGCAGCAGCTGCTGCGGGTCGCCGCCATCCTGCGGCCAGATGCTGACGCCGATGCTGCAGGTGACCGTGTGCCGGTGTTCGCCCAGCGTGACCGGCGCCGTCACCGCCTCGAGCACGCGCCGCAGCAGGCTGGCGGCGGCCGGCGAATGGGGCGTTTCCATCAACAGCAGCGTGAATTCGTCGCCGCCCAGCCGGGCCACGGTGTCGCTGTCGCGCACGCAGGCGCGCAGCCGGTCGGCCACCGTGCGCAGCAGCTGGTCGCCCTGCTGGTGGCCCAGGCTGTCGTTGACCAGCTTGAAGTTGTCCAGGTCGATGAAGGCGACCCACACCGCGTGCTGATAACGCTGCGCATAGCCGATGGCCTGCTCCAGCCGGTCGGCCAGCAGGTGGCGGTTGGGCAGGTCCGTGAGCGCGTCGTGGCTGGCCTGGTGCTCGAGCTGCTGCTGGTAGCGGATGGTCTCGGTCATGTCGGTCAGCACGCAGACATGGTGGTTCACCCCGTCGTCATGGGCATGCACGGGCGCCACGTGCAGCTTGGCCCAGAATGGCTGGCCTTGCTTGTCGTAGTGGCGCAGCAGGACGGTGGCGTCATGCCGCGATTGCAGCGCCGTTTGCAGCACGGCGCGGTCGGCCGGGTCGTCGCCGCCATCGAGCAGCAGCTGCAGGCTGTGGTGCTGCACTTCCTCGGCCGTATAACCGGTCAATTGGACGAAGGCCGGATTGACATACTCGATCTGGTCGCCGCCGGCCGTGCTGGCGACGATGGCGATGGCGTTGACGCTCGCGTCCAGCGCGCGCGCCTGCAGCAGCATGGCCAGCTCGGCGCGCTTGCGTTCGCTGATGTCCTCAATGGTGCCCAGCACGCCGATGATGCGGCCTGCGCGGTCGTGCAGCGGCGCCTTGTTAATCAGGAACCACTGGCGGCTGCCGTCGGGCCGGTCCAGGTATTCCTCCTGGTTGAGCAAGGCGTGGTCGGTGCGGATGATTTCACTGTCGTCGGCGCGGATGCGCATGGCGTTGTGCGACCAGTGGAATTCATCGTCCGATTTGCCCACCACGTCCTCGTTGCAGGCCAGACCTGCCGCCTGCGCGAACACGGTGTTGCAACCGAGGTAGCGCGCCGCCAGGTCTTTCCAGAAGATCTGGTGCGGCATCTGGTTGATAATGAGCTGCATCAGTTCGCGCGAGGCGTAGAGCGCCGCCTCGGTCTCCGCCTGCGCCGTCACGTCATGGCATAGCACGAAGCGCGCGGCCTGGCCGGCGATGGTGACCGAATGCGACGACACCTCGACCTGGATCCGGCTGCCGTCCTTGCGGCAATGGGTCCAGTAGCCGGCCTGCTCGCTGCCCCGGCGCGGCGCGGCGGCCAGGTTGGCATGCAAGCGTTCCAGGTCCTGGGGCGGGCGGATATCCTTGATCGTCATCGCCAGGAATTCCGCTTCGGTGTAGCCATAGAGCCGGATCGCGGCCAGGTTGACCACCATGAAGCGCAGGCTGGCCAGATCGTACACCCACATCGGATGCGGATGATGGTCGAACAGGCGCTTGAAGCGCAGCAGCGACTGAAAGGTGTCGTAATCGCTGAGGTCGAACGACAGGCACAGGTAGCAACCGCTGCCAACACCTTGCGCGGCCGGCCGCCATTCGAGCATCTGCGACATGGCCAGCGGGCAGCCGTGCGCGTCGAGCATGTCGAGTTCGCCGCGCCAGCAGCCGTTCGCCCTGGATAATGGCAGTGCCTGTTCGAGCAGGACGGCGGCGGCCCATGGCGCATACAGGCCGGCGGCGGCCGCGCCCGGCGTGGCGGCCGGGCCCAGCAGCTTGCGGCCATGGGGATTGACGGCCAGCACGCGGCCGTCGGCGTCCAGCAGGAAGGCCAGGTAGGCGCTGTCCGCAAACAGTTGATCGAAATGGGCGAGCCGATCGGCCAGTGGCAAGGCTGGCACGGGCGGGCGCCCGGTCATTTTCCAGTGAGGAGAAATGCCGCCACGTAGCTTGGGTCTTCGCTTGCGGTGAGCCATGGTCGACCTGTCCGAAGTGGCCCGGTGCCGCTGTTCGCGCAGCCGGGCGTCGCATTGAATGCGTGGAATCCGTTAACGAATTCATCGTATCAGAAGCCGGCCATAGGCGGTGCCGCGTAAGTTGCGGGTGTCGTCGGCTGTATTGGATGACAGATGTTCGCGCCACGGCGATGGGCCGGCTAGCATCATGCTACCTGGATTGGCTGGCCGTCGCGCCGGCCGGGGGCGCACCCCGGCCCACTGGCGGCCGCTGGGATGGGTCGCCGCTACATGAAGTTACGGGTGTGGAGCGCGGATAGCTGTTGTGCCGCATCCTTGGCAAAACCCAGCTTCTCCAGCCGAGCCTGGCGGCCTTCGGCCATATCCACCATCAGTGCCTGTACCCGCTGGTAGCCATTGGCGATGGCGGCGGGGGTGAATTCGCCGGCCGCCAGCAGGATCAGCGCGTCGAACACTTCCTCGTTCAGCCCCGAGGTGCCCGACAGCGCATCGTTGCGCGACTGGACGGCGTTGGCCAGGCGGGTGCGGAAGGCGGGTTCCTGTTCCAGCCGCGCGGCCAGGTGCGTCATGCCGAAGGCGACGTGGCGCGCCTCGTCGCGCGCGGCCAGGCGGGCGATCTGGCGCGTGACGGGGTCGGGCGCGTGGGTGTGCAGGAATTGCAGCAGGCTGACGAAAGTGCCTTCACCGAGCACCGACAGCAGGAACTCGGCCACCGAAAAGTCGGCCTCGTCGAGCAGCGTTTTGAGCGAGTTCTGGCCGCCGGCCGTCGACAGCGCGGGCTCCTTGCCCTTGAGTCGCAGGCGGCGCGTGAAGACCTCGATGTGGCGCGCCTCGTCGGCGACCTGGATCGCCAGCACGGCCTGCACTTCGCGGTAGTGCGGGTGCAGCTGGCCCAGGAAGCGGGCCGGCACCACCAGCGCCGCCACTTCGTTCTCGATCATGTAGGTCAGCACCTGTACCACGGCGTCTTCCACGACGTCGGGCAGCTCGAACGGGGCGTTCCAGTCGATGGCCGTTTCCGGGTCCCACTGGGCGGCGGCCGCCTGCGCGTACAGGTCGGCGGCGCGGCCGGTCCACACCTCGCTCTTCTGGTCGAGCCGGAAGTGCATGGCCGGCGAGCCCGCTTCCACGGTGGCGCCGCGCGCGGCCAGGCCCCAGCGCGGCTGGGCGTGGTCGGCCACGGCGCCGTCCTGCGCGGGGTCGGCATGGCCGGTCTGCATGGCGCCGCGCCAGCGCCCGGCCTGGGCGTGGCCGCGCGTGACGCAAGCGACGGTGCGGCCATCGCGTTCGCCAAGCTGGCAGGGGTGGCCCTGGCTGCGACACCAGGCCGCCAGCTGGCTGTCCCAGCCCGCGCTGGCGCCGATCACGTCCAGCTCGCCGCCGGGCGGCACATCGAGCAGGGCGTGCTTGACCAGCAGGTGGGCGCCGGCGTCGAAACCCAGGGTTTCAATATCGATAATCGGTCGCAAGGATCTTCCCTTCCTTATCGTAGAAGCGCTCATCGTCGGTGGCGCGGATCAGGGCATCGTAGCCGCTGGTGCGGCCCGGCAGCCAGGCCTTGAGCCCTTCCAGCTCCAGCAGCGGGCGCACGTCCGGATCGTCCCAGCGCATGGCCAGCAGCAGTTCAGTGAAGCGGGCGATGGCCGCCTCCGGCGCGCCGGGGCTGACGGTGAAGTTGCAGTGGTCGAAGGCGCCGGTGCGGCTCAGGATGCGGGTGGCGCTGGCCGGCAGGATGCCTTCGCGCGAGAAGGCCATGTGATTACCGTCGATCATCCAGGCGGCGTCGATTTCGCCGGCCATCAGGGCCAGCGCGGCGTCGCGTTCGCCGCCGATATGGTCGCCATGCTTGCCGCCCAAAACGTCGAACCGCCGGGCCGTGAAGTCGCGGCCGGCCACCAGGCCGTGCTGGCGCAGGTGGTCGAGCGGGATCAGGTGCGCCTGCGGCGAGTCGATGGCGCCAAAGCCGATCACCTTGCCGGCCAGCGCGGCCAGTGTAGCGGGGGCGCCGGCGTCGCGGGTGACCAGGACGGAGGTGAGATCGCAGTCGCTGTCGCGCATGGCGATGGCGCGCACCTGCTGGCCGCGCGCGCGGGCCATGCGGTCGGCCCGCACCCAGGCCAGCGGCGAATTCCACGCCAGCGCGATGCTGCCGTCGAACTGGGCTTCAACCTGGCGTTCGTAGTTGGAGTAGAGGATGTAGTCGAATTCGAAGCCATGGCGGCGGAAGTATTCCTTGAAGCCTTCCCAGATCGTCACGACCTTTGGTGCGTAGGCGACGGCGCCCATCATCAGCGGTTTGGTCATCGCACACTCCTTAACCGAATACCGGCATGCCGCACACGGCCTTACCGATAAAGTCGAACAACACATCGGAGGTCGGTGCCATTACGGATGCGGCACGGGCGTCGCGGAAGTAGCGCTCCACGCCCAGGTCCTTGCGGAAGGCGGCGCCGCCGCACACGCGCATGGCGGTGTCGCTCACCTCCAGCGCCGCTTCGGCCGCCGCCGCCTTCACCTGCATCACGCGCAGCATGGCGTCCGGGCGGGCATGGGCCAGCGCGGCCACGGTATCGTCGCGCAGGGCGCGCACCATGTCGGCCTGGATGCGGGCGCGGGCGATGTAGGCGCGGATGGTGGGCAGGTCGGCCAGCGCGCTGTTGAGGTGTTCGAACCGGTTGCCGCTCACGTGGGCGCAGGCCGCTTCCAGCACGGCGTCCATCAGGCCGACCGAGCACGAGGCGATCAGGGTGGCGAACACGGGCAGCACGGCGCCTATCATCACGTCGAAGCCGCCGCCGTCCGTGCCCAGCAGGGCCGAGCGTGCCACGCGCACCCCCTTGGCCGTCAGGGGCGAAGAGCGGTTGCCGCGCAGGCCCAGGCCGTCGAACTGCTTGACTTCGCTCAGGCCGGCGGCCTTGCTGTCGACCAGCCACAGGGAGCTGGCCCCTTCGGCGGCCATCGGGCCGGTGGACCAGACGTAGGAGTCGGCTTCGCCGGCCGAGGTGACCATGGTCTTGCTGCCGTCGATCACGGCATGGTCGCCGTCGGCGCGGGCGGTGCCCACGGGGGCCCAGAAGTGGCTGCGCGAGCCGGTGTCGGACCAGGCCAAGGTGCTCAGGTGGCGGCCGGCGGCGATATCGCGCCGCACGGCGTCGCTGCCCGATTTTTCCAGCACGGTGGTGGCGCAGTAGTGCATGCAGACCACCATGGCCGTCGATGGGCAGGCCTTGGCGATGCGCTCGACCACTTGCGCCGCCTCGGCCAGGCCCAGGCCCATGCCGCCGACGGTGGTGGCGCTGACCAGGCCGAGCAGGCCGGATTGGCCCAGCGCACGGATGGCGGCGCGCGGGAAGGCCGCCTCGCGGTCGGTTGTTTGCGCCGCCGGGGCGATGATGTCTTGGACGATGGCGTCAAGTTGGTGCAGGTAGGTCATGGCATCCCTTTTATGAAAACGATGGGACGCTGCCGGCTGCGGTGGCAAACAGAGAGGAGCGGCGACGGGCCGACGCCCGCGCGAACGCGGAATGGGCGGACAAAATCCGCGCATGGATGGCGCACCTCTATATGTTCTGCTCGACCTGCGTGCTGGCAGCGCTTGGAAACGGTACATGCCATCGTGTTCGTCGCTCGCACCAGCCACGCGCGGGCCGTCAGACCCGGTACAGTTCGGAGGAACGTGTACGCGGCGTTACGGCGGACCGGTTTGAGACAAACCCGATGGTGCGCGCAGTGTAGCAGAGGGATGCCGCCCGTTGCAAAGCCGATATGGCCGGCCCGGGCGCGGGAGTTATACTTCGATGAAGCGCATCTTGAAGTTGCGGCCCTTGATGGCGCCGAAATCGCCGCCCAGCGGATTGTTCTTGCTCAGGCGCTCGAAGGCCTGGTAGGCGATGCGGCGGTCGAGCGCCACATAGGTCTGGAATTCGAACACGTTGATCTTGCCCACCTGTTCCTTGAGCAGGCCGGCGTCGCCGGTCAGGGCGCCCAGCAGGTCGCCCGGGCGCAGCTTGTCCTTCTTGCCGCCCTGGACCACCAGCGTCATCATGGGCGCCGCCTCGGCCACGGCATATTCGTCTTCCTTCAGCTCGGCCAGCTTGTGCCATTCGACGGGCGCGCTCTGGTATTCCTCGATCAGCTTGACCCACTTCTTTTCGTTGGGCGCGCACAGCGACAGGGCCAGGCCTTTTTCGCCGCCGCGGCCGGTGCGGCCGATACGGTGGATGTGCACTTCCGTGTCCTTGGAAACGTCGACGTTGATGACCGCTTCCAGGTTGGGAATGTCCAGGCCGCGCGCCGCCACGTCGGTGGCCACCAGTACAGAACAGCTACGGTTGGCAAACAGTACCAGTATTTCGTCGCGATCGCGCTGCTCCAGTTCGCCATACAGTGCCAGTGCGGAGAAGCCCTGGGCGCGCAGCGCGTCGGCCAGTTCGCGGCACTGCACCTTGGTGTTGCAGAAGGCGATGGTGGAGACGGGCTGGAAGTGGTTGAGCAAACGGGCCACGGCGCTGTTGCGCTCATCGAAGCCGATCTCGTAGAAGCGCTGCTCGATCTGGCTGTTGTCGTGCTGGGCTTCGACCGTCACTTCCAGCGGGTCGATCAGGAACGAGGCGGTGGCGCGGCGGATGTCGTCCGGGTAGGTGGCCGAGAACAGCAGCGTCTGGCGCCGGGTGGGGCAGGCGCTGACGATGCCGGCGATTTCATCGTAAAAGCCCATGTCGGTCATGCGGTCGGCCTCGTCCAGCACCAGCGTCTGCACCTTGGACAGGTCCAGCGTGGCGCGGCCCAGATGGTCGCGGATGCGGCCCGGGGTGCCCACCACGATGTGGGCGCCGTGTTCGAGCGAGGCGATCTGGGGCCGCATCGGCGCGCCGCCCGTCAGCACCAGCACCTTGACGTTGCCCACGCTGCGCGCCAGCCGGCGCAGCTCATTGGCCACCTGGTCGGCCAGTTCGCGCGTGGGGCACAACACCAGGGCCTGGGTGGCGAACCACGCGGGGTTGAGCTTTTGCAGGATGCCGATGCCGAATGCCGCCGTCTTGCCGCTGCCGGTCTTGGCCTGGGCGATCAGGTCGCGTCCTTCCAGCACGGCCGGCAGGCTCTGGGCCTGGATCGTCGTCATCTGGTGATAACCGAGGGTGTCGAGGTTGGCCAGGAAGGCGGGCGTCAGCGGCAGGCTGGAAAAGGAATCTTGGTTCATGGTGGCAGACCGGGTAAGGATGGCGGGGGTGGGCACAGTCTAACAGGCTAACGCAGCGTTGAGCCACTGTGCGATGCATGCGTCCGCGCACGGGCGGATGCACAGGAAGTGCTAGTTTGGCGCCCAGACCGGCAGGCCGGTCAGGTCCAGGTTTTCGTCGCGGGTCCACACGGGCAGGCCGGTGGTGTCGGTCGGCTCCAGCAGTTCGAGCTGTACCTGCTGGAGCGTGTTGCGCCTGGGGCGCGGGCCGAGCGGGCGCTTGGGCTCCGGTTCGAGCGGCGCGGCGGGGGAAAAGCCGGGCAGGTCGAACGTCGCGTTGTCTTTTTTATCTCTCATTTAAAAACCTCATGCCCACCGCGCGCGCCTGCGCTGGCGGTGGAGCGGTCCTGGCTGCGGACCGCTTGAACGGTGCGGCGCGAAAAATGCGCCGCTCAAAACAAAAGCCCGGCTGTAGCAGTCGGGCTCAGTAAATAGTGCGTGCAGTGTATCACAAACCGTTTTGGCCGGGGAGGGCCCGTCCGCCGGGCCGCCCCGGCAGGCAAGGTGCGGCGGCCCGCCCGGGCCTGCCGCCGCGCCGTCCGTGCGGGGCTGGCATCAAGCGGCCAGCCGCGCCGGGCCGTACGGACTGGGCCCGGCGGAAGGTCAGCGGAAGCTCAGCGCCGCCGTCAGGTCGCCCGGCGGCAGGGCGCCGCGCGCGGCGAAGGCGGCATTGCGCGCGGCCAGGCCTTCCAGCAGCGGCAGGTCGTGCAGGCGCGTGATCAGGCGCAGGATGGAGGTGGTGTCGTAGAAGCTGTGATCGACCTGGCCTTTTTTCGCGTAGGGCGAGACGACGATGGCCGGCACGCGCGAGCCCGGGCCCCAGCGGTCGCCCTTGGGCGGCGCCACGTTATCCCACCAGCCGCCGTTCTCGTCGAAGGTGATGACCACCACCATGTCCTGCCACTGCGGCGACTTCTTCAGGTGCTCGATCACGTTGGCGATGTGCTGGTCGCCCGACTCCACGTCCGAATAGCCGGCGTGCAGGTTCAGGTTACCTTGCGGCTTGTAGAAGGTCACGGCCGGCAGCTTGCCCGCCACCACATCGGCCAGGAACTTGTTCGAGATGGGGCTGTCGCCCAGGCCGCCGTCGCGCAGGTGCGCGGCGCGCGCGGCGGTGCCGGGTGCGTACTGCTTGAAGTAGTTGAACGGCTGGTGGTGGTACTGGAAGTTCGGCCTGGCGCCGCCGCCGCGCGCGTCGAGCGCGGCCTGGAACGCGCCGCCGTACCATGCCCAACTCACGGCCTTGGCCGACAGCAGGTCGCCGATGGTGCGGTAGGTCTGCGGCGGCAGCGTGTTGGCGTCGGCCGGATCGGCCAGCAAGGGATCGCCGCCGGGCGCGGGACGGATGTAGCTGGGCTGGTACGGTGGGGCCATGGTGTTGACGGCGTAGCCGTCGGGCGTGATGGCGCCGTCGTTGACGAACTTGGGCGGGCCATCGAGCGCGCCGGGGCAGTCCGGCGCCACGGCCAGGCGCGTGCCCTGCGGGCCGTCTTCCAGCACGGCGATCTTCTTCTTCGCCGCCGTCTCGGCCGCGTTGAAGTATTCCGGGGTGCGCCCGCTGATGAGGAACTGGTGGTTCAGGTAGGAGCCGCCGAAGGCCGCCATGAAGAAGTTGTCGCACAGGGTGTACTGTTCGGCGATCTTCCACAGGCCCAGGTTCTTGCTGGTCTCGCCGTAGTAGCCCATGACCAGGCCGCCGGCGTTGCCCCAGGCCGCGAAGCCGTCGTTCTTGCCGCCATTGATCTGCATCTGGTTGTGGTAGAACAGGTGCCACAGGTCGCGCGTGATGACCGCTTCCGGCAGCGGCTTGCCTTCCGTATCGACCAGCTTGAACGGGCCGTTGGGCAGGTCCTTGATCTGGTCTTCCTTGATCGAATACTGCTTGCCGCCGATGTCCTGGGTGTTGGGCACCATGCCGCCCCAGACCTTGGGCAGCACCGGCAGCACGCTGCCGTTGCGGTCGCGCTGCAGGCAGGCCGCCGGCGCCACGGCCGACAGCGGCGCCTGGGTGCCGGGGAAGTTCGCGAACAGGTTGTTGAAGCTGCGGTTTTCCAGGTAGATCACCACCACGTGCTTGACGTGGGCCTTCAGCTTGGCGTCCAGCGAGCCTTTTACCGTTTTGTGGGCCGGTGCCGCTTCCGTCAGTTCGGGCAGGGCGCTGGCCAGGCCGACCGCCGTTGCAGCCTGGAAGATGCGCCGGCGCGCGGGGTTGGCCGGGAGATCGTCTTCTGCGGTCAGCTGATCGTTGGTTTTGTCCTTCACGCGCGTTTCCTTGTCGATGTTGGGTGGTGGTGGCCGGGCGGCGGATTGCTGCGTTCGCAATTGTGACATTTCGTACACCCTGTGACCAGCGGAAAATGCCCGCGCGTTCCGTGCGCCGGGCAGCGCTTGGCCTGTCGATGTGATTGGAACGCAATTTTTTCGTCGCGAGCTGGCGTAGGCGATCTATACGCGGCGCGGCGCTTTCGTCGCTCACGCCTAGGTAATAGTTGTGCCTCAAATCGACGCACTGCACCCATGGGTTGGCGGCATTCTGACGTCAATGACGCAAGCCTCTTTGTGCGGCCGCAAGCGCAGCCGAGCTCAATAAGACAACAATGACAGCTCAACGACCCGGAGGATATCATGGCAATCGACGTTTATTTACAAATCGACGGCATCAAAGGCGAGTCTGCGGACTCCGCGCATCAAGGCTGGATGGAGCTCACATCCGTCCATCTCGGTGTCGCACAACCCAAGTAAGCCACCTCATCGACCGGTGGCGGTCACACCGCCGAGCGGTGCGAACATCGGGCGATATCTATCACGAAGTTGGCTGATCTATCTTCTCCGATCTTGTTGCAGCTCTGCTCATCGGGCAAGACGATCCCCAAGGCTAAGTTCGAATTCATGCGCGCGGACAGCGATGGAAAGCCTGTCAGGTACTATGAGGTCGAACTGGAAAATGTCTTGATCGGCAATGTCGATCAAGTGCTCGGCGAGGGCGACATTTTGCACGACTCGATCAGTTTGAAGTTCTCGAAGATCAAGTGGAAGTATACCCAACAGAAAATCAGCGGCGGCGCGGGCGGTAACACGTCCGGCGGTTGGGATCTGGCGGCAAACAAGGTAGCCGCGTAAAGGGAGGGTCGCCATGCTTCAAGTTCAACCCAAGGATACGCGCGGCTTTTTCATGTTGCCGCAGGCTCCCGAAGATGCTGGTTATTACGTCTACGGGAATGTCGGAGGTAAGCCAAACACGGGCAGCTTGGCGCAGTATGCCCACCCGGACTTGTTCTCACTGATTTTTGCTGTGGAGCGCGCCTGGCAGGCCCGGGATGAGCGAAAGTTCGGCATTGGTAACATCAGTATTGCCGGGGGCTTTCCATACGACAGACATCAGAGTCACCGCAAGGGGATCGAAATGGACGTTCGGCCAGTGCGCAAGGACATGGAGACTGGGCAAGCGGCGCGTGTAACACGTTTCGATGCTGCCTATGATCGTGAGGCGACAATCCAGCTGATTTGTCTGTTCGCCGAGCACCCGAACGTAAGCCGCATCTACTTCAATGACGACCAAGTCCAGCTGGCGTTGGGCGGTCTTGTCCGATCTTTGCATGGTCACGACGATCACTTTCATGTTGAGATAAGATTGCCGAAAACCCCAGCAAAGGCCATCAAATGAATGCACGCTTGTTATGCGCCACGGGCGCGCTGGCATTGCTCTCGCTCGCCAGCGCCGGCGAAAAAAATCAGGAGTGGCAAGGCGCGCCGCCCAAGCCACTAAGCGGCAATTATCAAGTCTACGGCGGAACTCTGTCCGAGATGCTTCCGCCCACGGCCAAGGACCAAAAAGTGGCGTTTATGTTCAAGGGGCCGCTTGCGAAGGATTTGTTCGCGCAGATTGGCCCCGACGTGAAAGAGTCGTGCAGCACTGACGCGGGGTATCGCGAGCGGCGCAGAGGGCAACTCGTCTGCACACATGATGAGAATGGGTATTTATGCTATTTCGGACTTGACGTAGTGACCGGCAAGGGCACGTTTGGGTCTATCTGCTGACTACTATTTTGGGGCAGGGTCGTTACACGAGATGTGGCGAATGCTGCCCCAGCCAGCTCAGCGGGTCGTTTATTTACCTTCGGGCGGCTTGAATTCGAGCAGGCCACGCTGATAGGTCTCGTGGACCTCCGAAAATGGCAGATGCTCGCGGGTATAGAGCACGGCGCTGTGTTCGAACAGGGCGGCTGGAATCTCGAGCGTCGCACCTGGCACTGCGGCGGCTACGGGTGCCAGGCTGGTTTCCCACTTGTCCGGTAGCGGCGACCACAGCATTTTCGTTGCGAATGTGAGGCGGTAGGGGGCCAGCGGCAGCACCGCCTTGCCGAATGGCGTGTCCGTTTTGTCGAGCAGGCGATTCATGGCGGCGCTCAAACGGTCCGGCACATACCAGTTGTCGGCCTCGGACAGCAGGTGGTCGCCACAATACAGTTGGACCC
>JAZJZQ010000694.1:0-3068 GCA_040389625.1 Pseudomonadota bacterium
ACTCTCGACCTCAACCTTGGCAAGGTTGCGCTCTACCAACTGAGCTACTCCCGCGGAGAGCCCGAATTATGACAGAAAGATTTCCGCTTGACCAGTGCCCCACACCAACTTTACGAAAAAACATGATTGCCGCCTTCCCCTATAATAAGGCGCCCATGGCGGGCAAGGTGCTGGCAAACCCGGGGCAAACCCGGGGCAAACGCGGGGCGAATTCTATAAGGGACAGGAATGGACGCAATCGAGGTGGTGCTGGCCATGCTGCTGGCCGTGGTGGCCAGCGCCTTCATCGTGCGGGTGCTGCCGCGCGCGCCGCTGCCGCTGGTGCAGATCGGGCTGGGCGCCCTGATCGCGGCCAAGTCCAGCCACGGCGTGGACCTGGAGCCGGAACTGTTCTTTCTCACCTTCCTGCCGCCGCTGCTGTTCCTGGACGGCTGGCGCATCCCCAAGCACGGCCTGCTGCGCGACAAGGGCACGATACTGGAACTGGCGCTGGGCCTGGTCGTGTTCACCGTCGTCGGTGCCGGCTTCCTGATCCACTGGATGATACCGGCCATGCCGCTGCCGGTGGCGTTCGCGCTGGCGGCCATCGTCTCGCCCACCGACCCGGTGGCCGTGTCGGCCATCGCCGCCCGCACCCCCATCCCCAAGCGCCTGATGCACATCCTGGAAGGCGAATCGCTGCTCAACGACGCCAGCGGCCTGGTGTGCTTCCGCTTTGCCGTGGCGGCCGCGCTGACGGGCCATTTCTCGCCCGCCTCGGCCGCCCTCACCTTTTTGTGGCTGGCCCTGGGCGGGCTGGCGGCCGGGGTGCTGGTCACGCTGCTGGTCACGTACGCCCAGCGCTGGCTCACGGCCCGCTTCGGCGAGCCGGCCGGCTCGCCCATCCTGGTCAACCTGCTGCTGCCGTTCGGCGCCTACCTGGGGGCCGAGCACCTGCACGCGTCGGGCATCCTGGCGGCCGTGGCGGCCGGCGTCACCATGAGCTATGTGGAGCTGAGCGGCCACGCGCTGGCGGCCACCCGCATCCACCGCGCCGCCGTGTGGGACACGGTGCAGTTCGCGCTGAACGGCATCATGTTCGTGCTGCTGGGCGAACAGCTGCCTGACATCTTCCGCGGCGCCAGCGCCTCCATCGCCCAGGGCGGCCACGCCAACCCGTGGTGGCTGGCCGCCTACGCGCTGGCCATCAGCGCCGGCCTGCTGGTGCTGCGCTGCGGCTGGGTGTGGGCCTCGCTGCGACTGAGCATCTTCAAGCAGCACATGCGGGGCCAGCCCCGCATCCAGATCCAGCCGCGCCTGCTGCTGGCCACTTCGCTGGCCGGCGTGCGCGGCACCATCACCCTGGCCGGCGTGCTGACGCTGCCGCTGGTGCTGCCCGACGGCTCGCCCTTCCCCGCGCGCGACCTGACGGTGTTCCTGGCCAGCGCCGTGATCCTGGTCTCGCTGCTGGCGGCCAGCATCGGCCTGCCGCGCCTGCTCGAAGGCATGCACTTCCCGGACGAACCGGCCGACCAGCAGGCCGAGGACCGGGCCCGGCGCGACGCAGCCACGGCCGCCATCGTCGCCGTCGAGGCGGCCCAGGTGGCGCTCATGCCGCGCAGCGCCGACGCCCAGGCCTGGCCGCAGGCGGCCGCGCGCGTGATCGCGCTGTACCGGCACCGGCTGCACGAGGCCGACGGCGAGGGCGAGGGCGACGGCGGCAGCCGCGCGGCGCTGCGCGAACTGGCCGGGGCCGAGCAGGCCCTGCGCCTGGCCGCGCTGGCGGCCGAACGCGACGCCATCTACCGCCTGGCGCGCCACGACCTGCTGCCCGACGACCTGACCCGCAAGCTGGTGCGCGAGATCGACCTGGTCGAGGCGCGCTACCGCTGACGCGCCGCCATCGCGCTACAATCCCCTTTTCAGAACCACACGAAGAACAACATCATGATGACCATCTTTGCCGCTCCCGTATTCGACGCCACCGTCATTTTCGAAGACAAGGAATTATTCAAGGGCCAGGGCGCCGCCAAGGGCTGGGCCGAAAAACTGGCGCGCGAACTGGAAACGGAGATCACCGTGCAAAAGGTCGGCACCGGCTGGGCCCTGTGCGGCACCGTCGACGGCGAAGCGTGCCAGTGGGGCATCCACGGCCAGCGCCTCAAGCGCATCAACTGAGCAACCAACTGAGCAGCCCGCCTGCCGGCGTTGTTTTAGCGTTCGATTAAGGTTGACTTAACAATAGCAGCCGCTTTTCGGGTATTTTATGGGTCGGCGCCGCCACGCGCCGCGCCATTCAACCTAACCTGAAGGGGCCGTCCACATGAACCATCCTCGACTCACGCCACGCCTGACTCTCGCCGCGCTCACCCTGGGCCTGGCCGCCCTGGCCGGGCCGGGCACCGCCCTGGCCGAAGCCACCACCAGCGCCGCCACCGCCCCCCAGTACGCGGCCATCATCGCCAGCCCGCTGCGCACGGCCGACGACATCAAAGGCGACGCCAAGCGCAAGCCGGCCGTGTTCCTGGCCTTCACCGGCGTGCAGCCGGGCATGAAGGTGCTGGACGTGGCCGCCGGCGGCGGCTCCACCTCGCAGCTGCTGGCACTGGCCGTGGGCAGCGGCGGCGAAGTCTGGGCCCAGGCCCAGAAGGCCTCGCCGGCCATGGAAAAGCGCCTGGCCGAGCATCCGCAGGCCAATCTGCACCCTGTGCTGCAAAACTTTGACAACCCGGTGCCGGCCGGCGCGCCGCCGCTGGACCTGGTCACGCTGATCATGAACTACCATGACATCGTCAACCTGCCGACCGACCGCGCGGCCATGAACAAGCACATTTACGATGCCCTCAAACCGGGCGGCCACTTCATCGTGATCGACAACGCGGCCAAGGCCGGCAGCGGCCTGTCGGCCACCAACACACTGCACCGCATCGACGAGGCGACGCTGGTGGAGGAAGTGACCAAGGCCGGCTTCGCCGTCGAAGGCACCAGCGACTACCTGCGCGTGCCGTCCGATCCGCGCGAGCAGCCGTTCTTCAAGATGGACGGCAAGCCGGACGACAAGTTCGCCATCCGCTTCGTGAAGAAGTAAG
>JAZJZQ010000695.1:0-16981 GCA_040389625.1 Pseudomonadota bacterium
TTCCTTGGCCGCCACCGTCACGCTCCTGGTCACGCTGGCCACCGTGATGCTCTTGTCGGCCACGATGCGCGTCTCGTCGGACTGGCTCTGGCTCGACCACTTTCCGCTGGCCGCGTGCAGCATGATGCCAGTCTCCTGATTCGGCTTGTCCTTGCTGTCGGCCTTGCCGTAAGTGAACAGGCTGATGCCACCCTTGACCGCGTGCAGGCTGTTGCCTTGCGACGCAAAATTGAGGTCCTGCCCGGCCGTGATGCTGCTCGTGCCGCCGGCGCTGATGATGGCGTCGGCCGGCGTGGTGGCGGCTATGCCCGCTGGGCTCGATACTTGCAAATGCGGCTCGGCGTAGGCCGTCACCTTGCCTGCGCCGCCGCCGTCCGTCGTCGCCGTGCTGCCGGCCGTCGCCTCCAGCACCGTCACGCTGTGCGCCATCTGCGCGATCGCCGGCAGCTTCTCGGGTGCCGGTTCGGCCTTACCCTGGTCGTCCTTCATCGATGCGTTGTGCTTTTGCGCCGTCGTCGCCAGCGCCGTCTGCAGTTGCATGGCCTGGTCGATCTGCGCCTTGGCCTCGCGCGAGTCGAGCACGCTGCCGTTGGCCTGCACGCGCGCGTCACTGGAAATCAGCAAGCCGGCGCCGGCCCGCAGCGCGGCGCCATGCTCAGTCTTCAGTTCGGCGCCAAAGCCCACCGGCGCCAGGCGCGCGTTGTCGCTCTGGTGCCGCAGGTGGCCCAGGTTCAGCTCCGCCGTGCCGGCGTGCGGCCGGGCGTGACGCTGCAACGCCAGGCGAGATTGCCCGGCCGTGTCGTCAAACACCAGTTGGCTGTATGCGCCGCCTCCGCCTTGGCTGCTCGCCATCGCCTGCGTCTTGAAGCCCGACAGCACCGCCGCGTGCGCATGGCCGCCCGCCTCGCCGGGGAACCAGGCCGGCGCATTACCGGTCGCCGTGCCGGCGCCTTGCGCCACCTGGTTGTGCTGGGCGTCGCCCTGGCCCTGCCCGTTGTACAGGCTGCCGATGACGACGGGCCGGTCGATGTCGCCATCAAGGAAATCGATCAGCACTTCCTGGCCGACCCGCGGCAGCGCATGGCTACCCCAGTTGTTGCCGGCGACGGGCGCCAGCGGCGTGGCCACCCGCACCCAGGTGCCGGCGCTGTCGTCCGCCGGCGCACCCGTGTGGCCGTCCGGCGCCGGATGGGCCAGGCGGCTGTGACTCTGCTCTCCCCGCTGCCAATGGAACTGGACTTTCACGCGGTGGTCGCGGTCGGTGTGGATCACGCTACCCGCCGGGCCGACCACGATCGCGCTTTGCTGGCCGGTGATGGTGGGACGCGGATGCAGCAGCTGGCCGTGGCCGTCCGTGGCGCTGTCCCGATACGGCAGCGCGCTGTCGATGGCGTCGATACGGTTGCGGTACAGAGGCCGCTCGCCGGCCCCGCTGCCTGTCGCGTGCAGGCTGCCGGCGTGCTCCCGGTCGATGATGGTGGCCAATGCTCCCTGCTTGAGGTGTTCTTCGACACCGGCCTTGAGCTCCGCCGTCAGGTTGTTGTGCATCAGGTGAACCACCCGCACCACCAGGAAATCGCTCGGGCTGTCCGACGCGCTGATCGCATGCTCGGCCAGCGCAAACGTGGTGCCGGGTGATAGCGTGCGCACCGTGCCCGCGCCCACATGCAGCGCCCGTGCCACGGCCAGCGCCTGCGTCTGGCGATCGGCGATGCGCTGTCCCTGCTCGCGCGATTCGTAGGCGTAGGTGCCCGGCATGTCGCGGCTGGCCAGGGTCATGCCGTCGCCGCCGCCATCGACGGTGGAACTGACCGGACGCGTGCCCATGGTGCGGTAATCCCAGCTGGCCAGCTCCACCGCGTTGGTGCGCTGGCGCACGGCGCTGCGCCAGCGGTCAAGGCTGTCTTCCTTCATCACCGCGCCGGGCTGCGTGTAGCGGATCACGGCCTGGGCGTTCGGCTTGAAGCTGCCATTACTGTCGGCGATGACGAGGGTGTGGCTGCCCAGCGCGGGGCTGTCCGGATCGCCGCTATGCTCGAAGTAATAGAACAACCCTTCCTCGTGCATCAGGCGGGTGGCGAACGCCAGGTCGCTTTCGTTGTATTGGGTCGTCAGGCTGCGTTTGGGGTAAATGGCACGGTCGTCGATATCAAAGCGCCACTCGGGCGCCAGCATGCCCTTGCCCTGGTAGGGCGCGAACACGGCTTCGAGTATGTCGAACACTTGCATGTCCTGGAACACGCGGCTGTCGCGCCCCAGCGCCAGGAAGTCGGTCCACGGCCCCAGCGTGATGTGATAGCGGGCCATGCCGCCATTGGCGCCTACCATTTCGACAGCGGTGATATGGCCATGGAAGGGACGCAGCACGTCGCGGCTGGCGGACGTCATCAGTTGCAGCAGGGCCGGTTGCCCCAGCAGGGACTTGAGCGCGACATCGGCGTCGTCGGACAAGGCGCTGATGGCGAACTTGTAGCCGCTGCCTATCCCCTCTTCGCCGCGCACGCACTCGGCCAGCAGCTTGTCGCGCCCAAGCGGGGTGGTCAAGCGAAGCAGGCGGGTGCCTTGGGTGTAGCTGCTGATCAGCGATGGCATTGGAATGGAACTCCTGCGGTGCGCGTCATGCGCATCAAAAAAAAATATGGTCATGGTTCTTGCCCGGGCGCTGCGCATCGCCAGCGCCAGGCATGGCGCCGGCCTTACGGCATGCGCCCCTTCAACGGCTACTTGATCACATACTTGAACTGCCCCTGTTTATTGGCGCTGACCTTGATCTTGCCGATGCTTGCCCCTTCCGCCATCTTGGCCAGCACGGATTCGGCGATCTCCGGCAGCAGGGTCCCGTTCAGGATATTGTCGACATTGCGGGCGCCGGAATCGACTTCGGTGCAGCGCGCCAGCACCGCCTCCACCAGCGCGTTGTCGAAGCTGAACTCGGCCTTGTGGTTGACGGCGATGCGTTGCTCGATCTTGTGCAGCTTGAGCGTGATGATCTTGACCAGCACATCGTCGGGAATCGGATAGTAAGGCACGACTTTCAGGCGCCCCAGGAAGGCCGGCTTGAAGGCCTTGACCAGCTGCGGACGGATCTTCTCCTCCAGCTCGGCCGGACTTGGCAAGTCCTGCTCTTCGACATTCAGGCAGGCCTGCATCATCGTGCCCGACGCCACGTTCGAGGTCAGGATGATGATGGTGTTCTTGAAGTCGATCTCGCGTCCTTCGGCGTCATCCAGCACGCCCTTGTCGAACACCTGGAAGAACAGTTCGAGCACGTCCGGATGGGCCTTTTCCACCTCGTCGAGCAGCACCACGCTGTAGGGATTGCGCCGCACGGCCTCGGTCAGCACGCCGCCTTCGCCGTAGCCCACGTAGCCCGGAGGTGAGCCCTTCAGGCCAGACACGCTGTGCGCTTCCTGATATTCGCTCATGTTGATGGTCACCAGCTTGCGCTCGCCGCCGTACAGCACGTCCGCCAGCGCGAGCGCCGTTTCGGTCTTGCCGATGCCCGACGGGCCCACGAACAGGAACACGCCCTTCGGCTTGTCGGGATCGTCCAGGTTGGCGCGCGATGTGCGCACGCGCTGCGCCACCGCCTCGATCGCATGCGACTGGCCCAGCACCCGCTCCTCGAGCAGGGCGCGCAGATTGAGCACGGTCTTGATTTCATCCTTGACCATCTTACCGAGCGGTATGCCGGTCCAGCCGGCCACGATCTCGGCCACCACATGGCCGTCGACCTGCACCGGCACCATCGGCGTTTCGCCCTGCAGCTGGCGCAGTTCCGCCATCAATGCCTGCAGGTCGCGGGCGCCGCTTGCGTCAGCCTGCTCGCCCGCCTCCAGCACCATGCGCGCCGCCTTGATCTGTCCGGTCAACGCCTGTTCGCGCGCCCAGCGCTCGCTCAGCGCGGCGTGTTCGTCCGCCGCCGCCTTGCGCGCGTCCCGCAGCGCCGCCAGCCGGGCGGCATGGTTACCTCCCCCGCTTTCCTCGCGTGCCAGCGCGGCCATCTCGGCGTCCACCCGGTCCAGCTTCTTGGCCAGGTTCTCGATCAGGGCCGGCGTCGCGTTCTGCCCCAGGGCGACCTTGGCGCAGGCGGTATCGAGCACGCTGATCGCCTTGTCGGGCAGCTGGCGCCCCATGATGTAGCGATGCGACAGGCGCACCGCTTCCGTGATCGCCTCATCGTACACGCGCACGTTGAAATGCTTTTCCATCAGCGGCGCCATGCCGCGCAACATGGCGCAAGCCAGTTCTTCGCTGGGCTCCTCGATCTTCACCACCTGGAAGCGGCGCGCCAGCGCGGCGTCCTTCTCGAAATACTTCTTGTATTCGCCCCAGGTGGTGGCCGCGATGGTCCGCAGTTCGCCGCGCGCCAGCGCCGGCTTGAGCAGGTTGGCCGCGTCGTTCTGGCCGGCGGTGCCGCCCGCCCCTATCATGGTGTGCGCCTCGTCGATGAAGAGGATGATGGCGTGCGGGCTCTTCTTGACTTCGTCGATCACGTTCTTGAGGCGGTTTTCGAATTCGCCCTTGACGCTGGCGCCAGCCTGCAGCAGCCCCATGTCGAGCGTATGGATTTCCACGCCCTTGAGCACGTCGGGCACATCGCCAAGGGCAATGCGCAGCGCCAGGCCTTCCACCACGGCCGTCTTGCCTACCCCCGCTTCGCCCGTCAGTATCGGATTGTTCTGGCGGCGCCGCATCAGGATGTCGATGGCCTGGCGGATCTCGGCGTCGCGCCCGATCACCGGGTCCACCTTGCCGTCGCGTGCGCGCCCGGTCAGGTTGGTCGTGTATTGGTCAAGCGCCGGCGTGCGCGAGGCGGCCTGGCGGCCCGTCATCTCGCCCACCGGGTCGCCGCCTTCACCGGACTCGGCACCGGCAAACGGCGCCACCGTCTCTTGCGAACCTTCGGTGATCTTGTCGAGATTGTGCTTGATGTCCTCGAGATTGAATTTGCCGAACAATTTGGAGCTGCGGCTGGCCAGCTGCGCCAGCTCCGGCTCGGTCAGCAAGGCTTGCAGCAGATGGGCGCTGCGGATCGACGCTTCGCGGCCGGACTGGATATCGAGCGAGGCGATCAGCCACGCGTTTTCCAACAGTTTCGGCAAGCGCACCGAAAACACGGGCGTGCGGGCATTGCCGGTCTGCAGGCGGCTCACTTCGGCCTGCAGGTCGGCCTCCAGCACGGAGACGCTGATGCCGCACCTGCGCGCGATGACGACGAAGTCGCTCTTGGGCTGCTCGAGCAGGGCCAGGAACACGTGTTCGATGTCGACCTCGTACTGGCCCAGGCCCACGCAGATGCTGGCGGCGCGGGTGGTGGCAATGCGGCTCGTCTCGTTCAACTTGCCTATCAGCGTCTTCAGGTTAATGCTCATGCGCGGTTTTCCTCGTTCGTCTATGGGGTGTTCTTGCGTTATAGGGTGTGGATGTCATAGCGCACTTCGGCGCGGTCCTGCTGCTGGACGCCATCGACCAGGAAACAGTCCCACCCGAGCCGGCCGCCAATACGGCCCGTATCGAGCGAACTGCCCTTGACGTCGGCCGCGCGCAGCACCAGTTCAACTTCATATTCGAGACACAGGCCGGTAAACATCGTCAGCATCTGCGTCAGCGCGTGCGCTGCCCTGCCGCCCGGCAGGAACGATTCGTAGGCGGCCAGCGACAGCGGCCCCACCACCAGCCGCAGGCACAGGTCGCGCTGCCATACGCGGGCGCCGACCATCGCCGTCGAGCCGAGCGCGGAATTGGCGCCGCCCAGGCACGACTGCTGGGTGGGCGGCACGTCGTACCAGCGCCCGACAAACTGGGTGACCTTGATGGTCTGGCCGAAATACTCGGACAGCACGCTGGCAATGGCGGCCGCCGACGGCGGCCGGTGGCGCATGGCGGCGGCAAAATAGGCAACCGATTCGTCGAGCAGTCCGTTGCCGTCATCGTCGGCCAGCGTGCGCCGCAGCGACGTGTTGCCCAGCCCGGCCAGCGACAGCAGCAGCGGCAGGAACTTGTCCTGCCCGCCGATCTCGTATTTCAGCTCCAGCCGGTACTTGCGCCAGGCCTCGTAGAACAGGGCCAGGGCCCGGTTCGAGAACGCGTCGAGAAAAGCGCGCGGCCCTTCGTCCTTTTCATGCGTCACATGGGCGGCGATGCGCTCGGTGTAATGGGCCGGCAAGGCGCCGGCCGTGCCCAGGAAACCCATGAAGGCCGGCGTCACGCGCACATACGTTAGCTCGGCGTTGCGCAAGGCGGCCGACAGCGAGCGGCCGTCGTGCGCCGGTTGCGGCGGGTCGGCCATGAGCGACTCGATCTGGCTGGCGGGGAAATTGAGCTTGATGGAGTTCTGAAAACGCAGGAAATTGGCGACCGCGCCCTCATGCGGCACGCCGTTGCGCCGCAGCCAAAGCTCGAGCATGCGCACCGCCTGGAAATACTGGAAGCGGTACGGCTGCGCGAACAGTCGCTCAATTACACTAGGTTCAAATCGCCGCTTCGCGCTGCACATCGCAACAACTCCTCCCCACTCTTGTTCGACACCACCACCAGTTGCGTGAAACTGTTGGCATGCACATACAGGCCCAGGAAACGCTCCACCAGATGGGCGAAGGTGTGGATCCCGCTGCCGACGAATGCTTCCTCGTCGATGGTCAGGCGCACCTCGATGCCGCGCACCAGGCAGGCGAAGGGATTGCCCGGCAACCAGGCGTTGGCCGCCTTGTGGCCGATGGCGCAGATGCCGCGGATCTGGCGCTGCGAGGTGGGCGAACGCGGCAGGTCGTACAGCGTCAGCATCTCCTGGAACGCTTCCAGGCCGCCGCCGGCCAGCGACAGGTGGTTCAGCGACAGGTGCGAGATCAGGCGCCAGTGCGCGCCCCGGCCCCGTTCAAAACGGTGCGACGGGGTCGGCTTGCGCAGGAAGCTGATCGAACGCACGCTCGAGCCGCCCTCCATGAACAGGTCGCCGCCGCGCGCGCCATAAGTCAGCGCGGCGGGCAGGTCGCGATTGGTGCACGACAGTTCCAGGCTCAGGGTATGGGTTTCGATGGCGGCCGGATCGAAGTCGATGTCGACGATCGAGATCTCCGTTTCAAAGCCCGGACTCCTGCGCGCCACCACTTCATCGCGCCGCATCACCCAGTAGTGGCCATCCTGTTCCGCCGACTCGCCATGGCGCAGCGAATAGAACGGGCGGAATTCGACCACCGCTTCGCCCTGCGGCGTCTGGCGCACCATCTTCACCGAATCGATGGACTGCACTTCAAAGGCGAACGCGCGGCGCGCATCGGCCAGCACCGGATAGCTGGCCGCCGTGTGGGTCAGCCGTATCGGTTCGCCGCGCTGCCGGAACAGGTTGACCACCGGCGTGCAACCGAGCAGCAGATTGTTGGTCGTCAGGGTGCCCAGCAGGCGCGCCGCGTTCGAATCGTTGCGCATGCCCGACAGCGCCAGATGCAGCGTCAATCGCCGGCAACCGGACGGCAGGGCCGCGCACAGGGCCGCCAGGTCGATATGGAAGAAATTGAACTTCTCGGGGAAGCAGAAGTATTCCGTCAACAGGCGGTAGGCAGGGTGGGCGCGGGCGGGAAAGTCGATCAGCGCCTCCTCGTCGCCAAAGCCGCACACGCCCACCGGGCTGGCCGGCAAGGCGATCCAGCGGCCGGCGCCGTCGGCCTGCACGTAGCACTGCACCGTTTGCATGAAGATGGCGTCGCGCAGCGCCGCGCAGAACGACGGCTCGCCATCGATGAACACGCTCAGCGACGGCACCGCCAGCTGGGCCAGCGCCAGCTGCTCGGCCGTCGTCTCGAGCGTGATGCTCAGGCCGGCGCTGGCATTGGGCGGCAGCGCCGTGCCGGCCGGCACCTCGATGAGGGCGTGAAAGGCCGCGTGCGACAGCGCCAGCGGCGCCACCGTCACCGGATAGGCGGTGCGGAAGGTGCAGGCCACGCCGCGCACCGGGCGCGTGGTCAGTTCGGTGCCGCGCGCGATGGTGCTGGCGGTCGTCAGCTGCGCGGCGGCCGTGCCGTAGTCCAGGCGCGCGATCGAGCATGACGGGAACGGGCGCAGATAGTGCGGATACAGCACCTCGAACAGGGCTTCGGTAAATTCCGGATAGTCGTCGTCGAGCCGCTTCGAGATGCGCGAATTGAGCAGGGCGAAGGACTGGATCATGCGTTCGATGTGCGGGTCTTCGCACACCTCGCCGCCGATCAGGAGCCGGCCGGCGATCTTCGGGTAGCGTTCCGAGAACTCGCGCGCGTAGCGGCGCAGGAAACCCAGTTCGCGCTCGTAATAGGGCAGTAATTCTTCCAAGGTCAGCCTCCTGGCTGCGCCACGCGGCGCGCCTTGCTGATCGCATAGTGCAGGCTCGAAGGCTGCAGGATGGCGTCAAAGTTGACCGTCTCCTGGGCCGCATTGACCACCAGCAGCGCCGTGATGGCGAAATTGAGCCGGTTGATCGAGCCTTCGGCCACTTCCAGCGAGGCCTGCACGTTGCGCAGGCGCGGTTCATGGCGGGCGATGGCCCGCTCCAGGCACAGGCAGACGTAGGCGCGGTCGTCGAAGCTCGACAGGCTAAGGCCGGCGAAGTCATTGAGGCCATAGGCCAGCACCGACTTGCCGCATTCGGGAAAGCGCTTGAGCATAGGCTCGGAGATGAGGGCCCGCGTGTTGAGCAGCGCCTCCAGGTCGCGTGCCACGGTGTCCTTCAAGTCCTCGATCGACATGCGCGCGACGGTGCCGCTGGAACCGGACAGGATGTGCGTATCCATCAGACGGTCGAACAGGCCCGGCGTAAAACCCTTCATCGGTATTCCCCAAAAAAAATCCGCAACGCCGTAACGCTGCGGAGTGATACGAAGCGCGCTAGCTTATGCAGGCTTGTTGGCCGACAGATCCCAGCCGCCGGTGGTGTTGCCGGCGGCGCCGCCGCTGACCTTTTGCTGGGTGTATTTCCACTTGACCTTGGCGTACTTCAGGGCCACGTTTTCGGCCAGGATCTTGCCTTCGGAGATAGTGGGCGTCACGCCGCTGATGATCAGGTTCTCCAGTTCGATCTCGAAATACTTGACGCGCTTGCCGTCGCCGTCGGCGCGCAGGAATTCGAACTTGGCCTTGGGGATGGTCTTGCCCGACGAGCAGGTCTGCAGCAGCAGCGGCGAGGCCAGGTCGGCCAGCTTGTTGAGCGTGATGTCGGAGTGCTCGCAGCGCTCGGCCGTGTGGCCGCCGGCGGACGAACCGGTGGCCGACTTGGGCTGGGTGACGCCCCAGTTGACCGAATTGCATTCGATCCAGTCTTTATGCTCGCTGTCGCCAGATTCGCCTTTGATGCCATCAATTTGGAGGTAGACGTCGATTGCCATATTTTCCTTGAGTAAATTAAGTTGGGGTTGTCAGCCTAGGACGGGCGATGCACGCCTCAGGCCTTGGTCGCCTGCGGTAACTCCGCGACCAACCGGAGTGAAACGGAGAGCTCGTCGAGCTGGAAGTGCGGACGCAGGAACGACACGGCGCGATAGACGCCGGGACGCCCCGCCACTTCCGCCACCTGCACCGACGCTTCGCGCAGCGGGAACTGGGCCTTCTGTTCCTGGCTGGCGTTATCGTCGAGCAGCACGTACTGGCTGATCCAGCGGTTGAGGAAGTCCTCGACATTGGAGGCCGCCGCGAAACTGCCGATCTTGTCGCGCATCATCGCCTTCATGTAGTGGGCGATGCGCGAGACGGCGAAGATGTATTGCAGCTGGGCCGACAGGACGGCATTGGCGTTGGCCGCGTCGGAGTTGTATTTCTTCGCCTTCTGGGTCGACTGCGCGCCGAAGAAGGCGGCGTAGTCGGTGTTCTTGCAATGGACCAGGGAGATGAAGCCCAGGTCGCTCAACTCCTTCTCGCGCCGGTCCGTGATGGCGATCTCGGTGGGGCACTTGAGCGCCACTTCGCCCTCGTCGGTCTTGAAGGTATGGGTCGGCAAGTCTTCCACCAGGCCACCCCCTTCCACGCCGCGGATGGCGGCGCACCAGCCGAAGTCCTCGAAGGCCTTGGTCAGCTTGGTGCCGAAGGCATAGGCCGCGTTGCACCACAGGTATTTCTGGTGGTCGCTGCCGTCCACATCCTCGACATAGTTAAAGCCTTCCGTGGTCTGGCCATCGGCCGGGTGGAACGGCATGCGGCCCAGGAAGCGGGGCAGCGTCAAGCCCACGTAGCGCGCGTCTTCCTGTTCGCGGAACGACTTCCACTTGGCGTATTCGACCGTGTCGAACACCTTGGACAGGTCGCGCGGCTTGCCCAGGTCGCTGTACGATTCGAGCCCGAACAGTTCCGGCGAGGCGGCCGAAATGAAGGGCGCGTGGGCCGCCGCCGCGATGTGCGACATCTGCTCGATGAAGTACATGTCTTCCGGCTGGCGCGTGATTTCGTAGTCGCCGATCAGGGCGCCGAACGGGGCGCCGCCGAAGGTGCCGAACTCCTCCTCGTACACTTTCTTGAACATCGTGCCCTGGTCGAACTCGAGCGCGCTCTGGAAGTCCTTGACCAGTTCCTTCTTGGTCGCGTTGAGCATCTTGATCTTCAGGCTGGTGCCGGTGGCCGTGTTCTTGACCAGGTAGTGCAGGCCGGTCCAGCTGCTTTCGAGCTTCTGGAACTCGGGTGCATGCATGACGGCGCTCAATTGGGCCGAAATGAGGCGGTCCAGCTCGGCCACCCGCACGTCGATGGTGGCCGCCAGGTTGGGCGACACGACCACCGTGCCCTCCATCACCTGGTTGACCAGTTCGGAAATGATGTCGCGCGCGCGGGCGTGTTCCACGCTCGACTTGGCGACCCGGCTCTGCTCGACGATCTGGTCGAGCAGGCTGCTTTCGGTGGTGGCGCCGGCGCCGGCTGCTGGGGACAGTTGAGCTGACATATTATTCCTTGTTGGCCGTTTGCTGGCCCAGCGCGGCCAGTTTCTCGGTGCTGTTGAGCACGTCGTTGAGGATGTCCTCGAGCTTGTCGTTGCCGGCCAGCTTGTTGCGCAGGTCGGCCAGCTTGTTGCGCGCCTCGAGCAATTTGCGCAGCGGGTCGATCTGCTCGACCACCGCCTCGGGGCGGAAATCGTTGATGGACTTGAACTTCAGGTCGACGGCGAACTGGCCGCCTTCGTCGCTCAGCTCGTTTGCCACGCGAAACGCCGCGCGCGGCTCCACGCCTTTCATCACTTCATCGAAATTGTCGCGGTCGATGGACACGAACTTGCGGTCCTTCAGGCGCTTCTGTTCCAGTTCCGAATTGCCGCCGAAGTCGCCCACCACGCCCATCACGAACGGCAGTTCCTTGTTTTCGATGGCGTCGCCGATTTCCACGTCATACGTCATCTGGATACGCGGCGGACGCACCTTCTGCAGGCGTTTTTGCACACTTTCGCTCTTTGCCATCACATTCCCCTGATTTCACTGTCTGTCTGGTTAGCGGCACCGTAGCGGTGCCCTTGTTTTTGCCGCTGCAACGTCACTTCAACGCGCCAAACGGATCGGCACTGTTACTGTCGTCCCGCGCGCCCTTCTTCTTCAACGCCGTACGGGACGCCGGGCGCGTCTCGCGCGCCGGCGGCACCAGCACCGTTTCGCCCAGGCTTTCGCGCAGCAGCTTGGCCAGGTCCTGCGATTCGGTGCGGGTCGACCCCGACAAATTGTTTTGACGGCTCAAGTCCGCCAGGGCGCGCGTCGACAGGCGCAGGCCGCTGATGGCGATGATGCTGTTGGCCACCTTGTCGGCCGGGTCGCGCACCAGCACTTCCTGCGCGCTGACGATGGCTTCGCCGTATTGCCCGGTGTCATAGCGGGTCTGGGCCATCTGCAACCACGGCGACTTGTCGGCCGGATAAGCCTTGGCCGCCTCCTGCCACAGTGTCAGCGCCTGTTCGCGCTGGCCGGCGCCGGCCGCCTCGCTGCCCTTGAGCATCAGCTGTTCCATCGTCGGGGGTGCCGGCAGGACCGGCGGCGCGCTCGCGCAAGCGCTCAAGGCCAGCACACACAGCGTGCCGCAGATGCGCCGCTGGAAGTTCGTTATTTCCATCATGATATTATATTTTTGCAAAGATTGTCATATTTTCTTCACACTGGACTGGCCAGCGCCCGGTACTGCGCCGTGGGAGGTTTGCCCCGGCGCAATTTATTGGTATATTTCTATTTTTGCCATCTTACCAAATATTTATCGGCTTGATTTACACCAAATGTATCAAATCGGAAATATGGTAATAACAATGTTTCCACTAGGCATGACACAATACGGGGGCGCAATGGCGGCACTGTATGCGCGGAAATGTTATTATTCTGCTACTCGAAGCATTGCACCATATCAACCCCGTGACGGGCCCGACAGACGGCGCCGGCGCCTGCGGCCAGAGGAAATCGATGAGCATCACCAGTAAAGTCTTATGGGGCGAGGGCCTGTTCCTGCGTCCCCAGCACTTCCAGCAGCAGGACCGGTATCACGAACATCGCCTGCACGAAAGCGTCAAGGCGCTGCACCCGTACATGTGGGGCGTGAACCATGTCCAGCTTGACCGCGATGCGCTGACCAACAACACGCTGCGCATCCTGGAACTGTCCGTGCTGTTCCAGGATGGCGAGCTCTACAATGCTCCCGGCGCCGACGCGCTGCCGGAAGCGCTCGACCTGAGCCAGCTGCCGCCGTCGCAGCAAACCCAGACCTACTACATCGCCCTGCCCGCCTTCAAGGCTTACGGCGGCAACTTCGCCGCCAACGGCCAAGGCCACAACAGCGGCGCGCGCTTCGGCCAGGCCAACCTGGCCACGCCGGACCTGTACACGCAGGCCGCGAGCGCCGAGCTGAGCTACCTCAAAAAAACGGTACGCCTGGTGTCGGAATCGGAACCGCGCGATGCCTACGTGAGCTTCCCCCTGCTGCGCCTGCGCCGCCTGTCGACCGGCGGCTTCGAACCGGATCCGGACTTTGTCCCGCCCAGCCTGTCGGTGCGGGCCTCGCCCCTGCTGTTCCAGCAGCTGCGCCGCCTGATCGACGCCTTGCAGGCCAAGGTCAATGCCCTGTATGGCCACCACCGTGAACCGAGCAAGAGCGTGATCGAATTCCGTTCCGGCGACATGTCCTCGTTCTGGCTGCTGCACACGGCCAGTTCCGCCTTCGCCGCGCTGGGCCATTATTTCCATCACCCGGCGCTGCATCCGGAACGCCTGTTCGAGCAGTTGCTCACCGTGGCCGGCGGCTTGATGACCTTTTCCAAGAGCTATACCCTGGCCGACCTGCCCACCTACCAGCACGGCGACCCGGGGCCCGCGTTTGCCAAGCTGCACCTGATCATCCGCGAACTGCTCGACACCGTGATCTCGTCCAAGTACTTCTCGATCGCCTTGAGCGAAGTGAAGCCCTCCTACCACCACGGCGTGCTCGACTCGGGCAAGATCGACGACAAGACCACCTTCTACCTGGCCGTCTCGGCCGACATGCCCGGCGTCGAGCTGGTCAGCGTGGTGCCGCTGCGCTTCAAGGTCGGTGCGCCGGACGACGTGGAGAAATTCGTGCTGTCGGCCATGCCGGGCGTGCGCCTGCAGCACACGCCGCAAGTGCCGGCGGCCGTGCCGGTCCGGCCCGACACCTATTACTTCACGGTCGAAAACAAGGGCCAGATGTATGAGCGCATGATGCAGGCCCGGTCAATCTCGATCTACGTGCCGGCCGGGATGCGCGATTTGAAACTTGAACTGATCGCCGTCACTTCCTGACAGCGGCGCCACCGAAAATAAAAAACGAACCATGAACGCCATAGCCGCCCCCTCCCTCATTGCCGGCGCCACCGCGCCCGCCGGCGCCGGTGCCAGCACCGCGCACAGCCTGCTCGACCTGATGTATGACGGCTTCTACGCCCTGTTCATGCTCAGGAACGGCAGCGGTTCCATCGACAACGCCGGCTTCACCGACAAGATCACCCAGTTCCTCGACGAGTTCACGCGGGGCGCAAAGAAGCAAGGCGCCTCGGCCGACGACATCGACGCGGCCAAGTACGCGTTTTGCGCCGCCGTCGACGAAACCATCCTGCGCTCCAACTTCGCCATCCGCGAAACGTGGGAGCGCCGTCCGCTGCAGCTGGTCATGTTCGGCGACCAGCTGGCCGGCGAGAATTTCTTCAACCGGCTGGAACAGCTGCGCGCGCGCGGCGCCGTCCATGTGCAGGCGCTGGAAGTGTTCCATATGTGCCTGCTGCTCGGTTTCCAGGGCCGCTACCTGCTCGAAGGGCTGGAAAAGCTCAACTACCTGACGGCGCGCCTGGGCGACGAGATCGCCCACCTGAAAGGCAAGAGCGCCGGCTTCGCGCCGCACGCCGAGCGGCCGGACCAGATCATGCACAAGCTGCGCAACGACTTGCCGCTGTGGGTGCTGTGCTCTGTGTTCGGGCTCATTTGCGCGCTTGGCTACCTGGGCCTGCGCAGCACGCTGGCCAAGTCGACGGCAACGCAGATCAGCGCCTATAACGACATCGTCAAGCTGGCGCCGCGCTCGGCCAACCTGACCATTACCCTGCCGTAATGGGCGCCCTGGCGGAAGTGATGGCGGCCGTGGGCAGCCTGGGGAGCGGCCTGTCGCAACACGCGCGGCTGCTGACGCTGGCCAGCGCGCAGGACGCGGACCTGCCCGAGACGCTGGCGGCCGAGCACTTCAGCGGCCGCGAAGGCATCAACGAGCTGTATTGCTTCACCGTCGACGCGCTCAGCGTATCGACCGACCTGGCGCTCACCATCCTGCTGGGCGAGGAACTCACCGTGACCCTGTTGCAGGCCGATGGCAGCCGCCGCGCCTGGCACGGCATCTGCACCTCGGCCGAGGGGGTGGGCGCCGATGGCGGCGTGGCGCGCTACCAGCTGCGCCTGGAACCGGCCCTGGCGGCGCTGCAACTGCGCCGCGACAGCTACATCTTCCACGACTGCGACGCCCGCGGCGTCATCACGGAGCTGCTGCGCGACTACCCGCAGGTGGAGTTCGATTTCGACCTGAGCGCCGAACTGGGCAAACGCCCCATCTGGACCCAATATCGCGAAAGCGATTTCGACTTCCTGCAGCGGGTGCTGGCCGCCGAAGGGATCAACTGGCGTTTCGAACACGCCCAGGGCGACGCCGGGGCCGACGCCCATGCGCGCCACAAGGTGGTCTTCTTCGACCGTGCCGCCACGGCGCCGGCCACGCCGGGCGGGGCCACGCTGCGCTTTCACGGCGTGCGCGCCACCGACAGCGACGACGCGATCGACCAGTTCGCGGCACGGCGCCAGGTGCAGCCGAACGCCGTGAGCCTGAGCAGCTGGGACCCTGCGCAACTGCTGGCGCCCGCCGCCCAGCACAATTCCAGCGTCGACAACGGCATGCTGCCGGACATGGCCATCCACGACGGCGGCGGCGAACGGCGCGACGCCGACGCCAGCGCCTGCGACGCACGCAGCCTGCGCATGCTGCAAGCCCGGGAACTGGACAACAAGACTTTCAACGGCGCCGGCGCCGTGCGCCGCTTGGCGCCCGGCCACGGCTTCACGCTGAGCCAGCACGCCGGGTACGGCGAAGGCGAGGACGGCTTCACCGTGCTGTGGGTGACCCACGAGGCGCGCAACAATCTCGACATGGAACAAAGCGGCGCGGCCGCCGGCGGCGACGAGCGCATCGCGCCCGGCACCTACCGCAACCGCTTCGCCTGCGTGCGCGACAGCGTCGCCATCGTGCCGCGCGCCAGCGCGCAGCGCCTGCCGTACACGGCGCCCGGCCCGCAAGGAGCGCTCGTCGTCGGCCTGCCCGGCGCCGTGTCGGACACCAATCGCGACCACCAGGTCAAGGTGCAATTCAACTGGCAACGTGGCACCGCCGGCAACCCGGGCGGCCAGCCTCACAACACGGACGCGCGCGGCAACGCGCCCGGCGACGATACTTCCGGCACCTGGGTACGCGTGGCCGAAGCGCTGGCCGGGCCCAACTGGGGTACGCAATTCACGCCCCGCATCGGCACCGAAGTGCTGATCGACTTTGTCGAAGGCGACATCGACCGTCCCGTCATCGTCGCCCAGCTCTACACGGGCGGCGACGCGCCGCCGTACGCGGCCGGCGTCGACTCGGGCGTCAACCATGCGGGCGTGCTGTCGGGCATCCACAGCCACAATTTCGGCGACGGCGGCTACAACCAGTGGCAGATCGACGACAGCCCCGGCCAGCTGCGCACGCGCCTGGCCACCAGCAGCGCGGCCACCCAGCTCAACCTCGGCTACCTGATCGCGCAAGCGCCCTCCTCGGCCCAGCGCGGCAGCTACCGCGGCGCCGGCTTCGAATTGCGCACCGACGCCTGGGGCGTGGTGCGCGCCGGCGAAGGCATCCTGCTCACGACCTCGGCCCGCACGCGCCAGGGCAGCGGCGTGGCGTCGAGCCAGCTCGACGCGGCCGAAGCGCTGGGCAAACTGAAGGGCGCACAAGCGCTGGGCCAGGCCCTGGGCGGCGCGGCGCGCCAACAGCAAGCGCTGGTGAGCAAGGACGGCGACGGCGCACGCGACCGGTTCATGGCCCGCATCGATCCCGGCCAGGATGGCAAGCATGCCGGCCCGGTGGGCGGCCACGGCGCGCAGAAAAACAAGAGCGGCACGCGCGAGCCCGACGCGGCGCAGGCGGTGGAAAAACTGGGCGCGCCGCTCGTGCTGCTCGACGCGGCGGCGGGCATGAACTGGGCCACGCCGGCATCGACCGTGCTGTTCGCCGGACAGCAGATGCACTGGAGCACGCAAGGCGATACCCACCTGGCGAGCGGCCACACCAGCGCGCTGGTGGCGGCCAACAGCGTGAGCTACTTCACGCACGCGGGCGGCATCCAGGCCATTGCCGGCAACGGGCCCTTGTCCCTGCAGGCCCACACGGACCAGCTGGAAATCCTGGCCGACAAGGCTGTCACCATCACCTCGGTCAACGACGTCATTGCGATCAAGGCCAACCAGACGATCACGCTGCAGGC
>JAZJZQ010000696.1:0-8257 GCA_040389625.1 Pseudomonadota bacterium
CGCCCATCCACTTGGTGAAGGTGTAGGTGTCGTTCCAGCCGTGGTAGTTGGCCTCCGCGATGCCCAGTTCCGTCAGCCGCACGGCCAGCTGGTCCGGGTCGTCCACTTCGTCCTTGACCTGGTCGATGCGGTGCTGCAGATACTCGAGCAGGTTGGACAGCTCGTAATAACCGTCCGCGTGGCGGGCGATGCTGGCGCGGGCCGGACGCACGATCTCTTCCTGCATGGCGCCGCGCTGGTAGCCGTTCACGTAGCAGGTCGATACCTGGATCAGCGGGGCGTTGGCGGCGCGCGCCAGCGTGGCCAGGTTGGCGATGGAGAGGGCATTGATGGCCAGTGCCTGGTCCAGCGCTTCGCGGAAGTTGACGCTGGCGGCGGCGTTGATCACCAGGTCAACGCGGCGGGTGAGGGCGTAGAACTGGCCCGGATCGAGGCCAAAGCTGGGCTCCGTCACTTCGCCCGTCACGCATTCGACCTTCTCGGCCAGGAAGCGGGCCAGATAGTCGGGGCGTTCGGCGCGCAGCTTGTCGAACACGGAGGAGGCGGCGATTTCGCGCTCGAAGCGGGTGCGCGCCGTCATGCCGTTGCGCCCGCCCCGTATCAGCAGGATCACGCCGGCCACGTCGGGCACGGCGCGTATCAGTTTTTCCAGCACCACCTTGGCCAGGAAACCGGTGGTACCCGTAATGAAAACCCGCTTGCCGGCCAGCGCCGGCCCGACTCCGAGGGCGGGGCCGGTGTTCAAAACACTGTTCATAGGCTTCTCAGTCTTTCTCTGTCTGCAACCATCGATCGATACGGCCGGGATCTGCCCGCAGCCGTGTAGTTGTTGTTACGGCTTGCCGCGCCGTCGAGGTTTGCTCCACATTCTTTGTGAGAAGTTTGCTGCGCCGCGCGGAAGGCGGTGGCCGGCCCGCGCGCTTGCCCGGAGAAAACGTATCAATACTGCAATAGACTCCGGTTCCGATCTTAATGCGAATCGATGGCGCGGCAGGCCACTTTGCCTAGTCCCGGCGAGCCAAACGCATGGCGCGGCGAGTCACGCGCAGGGCGCTTGCGGGGCGTCAGGGCGTCGCGGCGGTGGGCGGCGGACGGCGCGATTTGTGTTGCGTTTTAGCTATATTGTTGTCACATTCACACAGTAAAAGCCTGCCATGGAGCAAGACCGGCGGAACTTTTGTCCGGGAGGGCATGCTTTTCGTCTATGATGCAAGTCAGCTATTTCACACAAAACAAGCACTTCGCGGTCTGGCGGAATATGGGCCGAAGCGCGCAGCCTTGTCGACCGCATGCCCAGAACCGTGATAATCGAGCAAGCCGAATTGATCTCTGCGCCGGGCCCCGCGCCGCGCCCGCTGGCGGCGGCCGGTGCTACCTTGTTCGGCGGGCTGGCGCTGCTGCTGGTGCTGGTCTGGCTCAGTCCATGGACGGAACCGCTCAAGCAAAGCGAATTGCTGTTCTCCGTCGCCAGCCACACCATTTCCGAACTGTTCGCCGTGGTGGTGGCGATCCTCATTTTTGCCGTGTCGTGGAACGCCTATCAGCGCGAGCGGCCCGGCAATGTCATGATCCTGGCCTGCGGCTTCCTGGCCGTGGGCCTGATCGACCTGGGCCACCTGCTGTCGTACAAGGGCATGCCCGATTTCGTCACGCCGGCGTCGCAGCAAAAGGGCATCGCTTTCTGGCTGTGCGCGCGCTATGCGGCGGCGCTCACGCTGCTGGCGGTGGCGCTGCGGCCTTGGACCCGGTTGCGCGGCGACGCGATCCGTTACCTGATGCTGGCCGGGGCCTTGCTGCTGACGGCCGCCGTCTATGGCCTGCAGCTGTATGCGCCGCAGCTGTGGCCCGTGATGTTCGTGCCCGGCCAGGGACTCACAGCGGTCAAGCTGGCCGCCGAATACGGCATCGTGGCGCTGTTGCTGGTGCCGCTGGCGCTGTTCTGGCGCGCGCCCGCGCCGGAGGCCGGGCCGCTGCTGCGCGCCACGGCCATCACCATCCTCAGCGAGTTGTGCTTCACCTTGTATGCCAACGTCAACGACGTCTACAGCCTGCTGGGCCACCTGTACAAGGTGATCGCGTATGGCTACATCTACCAGGCCGTATTCGTGTCGAGCGTGCGCGAACCGTTCCTGCGCCTGTCGGCTGCCTTGCGCCAGCAGCGCGCGGCCGAGGACAGGCTGCAGTTCCTGGCCTATCACGATCCGCTGACGGAGCTGCCCAACCGGCTCATGGCGCGCACCCGCTTCCGCGACGCGGTGGCCCGCCAGGGCGGCGGGCGGGTGGCGCTGGTGTTCATCGACCTCGATAACTTCAAGCAGATCAACGACAGCCTGGGCCACCTGCAGGGCGACCTGGTGCTGCAGGAAATGGCGTCGCGCCTGCGCGCGCTGGCGCCGCCCGGCGCCATCGTCAGCCGCCAGGGCGGCGACGAGTTCCTGCTGGTGTGGGACGGCCTGCGCGACACCGCCGTGCTGGCGCCCGTGCTGGAACAGCTGCTGGAACGGCTGCAGCAGCCGATGCTGCTGGCCGGGCAGGAGATGGCCACCACCGTCTCGGCCGGGATCGCGCTGTCGCCCGACGACGGCGCCGACTTCGACGTGCTGCTGCAAAAAGCCGATACGGCCATGTACCACGCCAAGCACCAGGGCCGCAATACCTGGTGCTGTTTCGCGCCCGAGATGCTGTCGGACGCGGCCGAGCGGCTCGATATCCGCAACGGCCTGGCGCAGGCGCTGCAACGCGATGAGCTGCAGCTGTACTACCAGCCCCAGTTCGACCTGGCCAGCGGCCGCATGATCGGACTGGAAGCGTTGATACGCTGGCAGCGGCCCGGTCACGGCCTGGTGTCGCCGGTCCGCTTCATCCCCGTGGCCGAGGAGTGCGGCCTGATCGTGCCGATCGGGGCCTGGGTGCTGCGCACGGCGTGCCGCCAGATGGCCAGGTGGCGTGAGGCCGGCGCGCAGGATCTGGTGGTGGCCGTCAACCTGTCGGCGCTGCAGTTCGGGCGGGGCGACCTGGAACAGGCCGTGCGCGACGCGCTGGAGCAGGCCTCGCTGCCGGCCGCCTGGCTGGAACTGGAACTGACGGAATCGATCCTGCTGCACAACCCCGAGCAGGTGCTGGCCGTGGTGCAGCGCCTGCGCAAGCTGGGCGTGAGCCTGTCGGTGGACGATTTCGGCACCGGCTATTCCAGCCTGGCCTACCTCAAGCAGTTCGCCGTCGACAAGCTCAAGATCGACCAGTCCTTCGTGCGCGCCATCGATGCCCAGCCGGACGACACGGCCATCGTGCGCGCCATCGTCCAGATGGCCCACAGCCTGGGTTTGAAGACCATCGCCGAGGGCGTGGAAAACCCCGCCGTGCTGGAACTGCTGCGCAAACTGGGCTGCGACGAGGCGCAGGGCTATCACTACGCCCGTCCGCTGCCGGCCGGCGAGGTGCTGCCGTTTATCTTCGCCAGCCGCGCGCCGGCTGCTTGAACCAGGCCCCGTTCAGGGAATGATGCCCAGCTTGCGCGCGATGGCCACGGCCTGCGTGCGGCTCTGGGCCTGCAGCTTGGTGTTAATGTTGCGCAGGTGGGTGCGCACGGTGCTGTCGGACACGAACAGTTTCTCGGCCAGCGCGCTGTTCGAATAGCCGTCCGCCAGGAGGGCCAGGATACGGGTTTCCTTCTGCGTCAGCGGTTCGGCCAGGGCCGCGCCGGCAGCCGCTTCCGGCGCCGTTTCCGCTTCGGCGGGCGGGAAAGCCTGGGTCAGCCGCAGCAGGTAGTCGCTGAACAGGGGATCGGGCCGGGCCGCCGCATCGCTGCGCAACGCGTCCTGCAGGCGGCGCGCCAGCAGGCCCGCCACCGGGCCTTCGTCCACGATCAGGCGCAAAAAGCCTTCGCCGCTGGCGTCGCGCAGCGCCTGCTGCATGGCCGCCTGCGCCGCGCGGGCCTGGCCCGCATGGTGCAGGGCGATGGCGCGCAAGACCTGCAGTTTGAGCTGGCGCCGCACGCGGCCTTCGGCCTCCGCTTCCGCCAGCGCCGCCTCAATCTGTTCCAGTGCCGGGCCGGACGGGCCGAAGTGCGCTTCCCACCGCAGCCGCCCCAGGTCGAAGTGTTCGACGTCATGCGCCAGCAGGCGCAGCGCGCGCACGCGGGTCCACACGGCCTTGTCGTTGGCCCGTTCCAGTTCCTCGCGGGCCGCGTTGCGGTTGCCCTGGAAGAGCAGCATGCGCGCCCGTTCCAGCTTGGCGCTGGCCACCACGCGCGGCAACTGGCGCTGGTAGCCCGTGTATTCCAGTTCGCTCAGATACTGCAGCATCATGTCGATGTCGCCGCGGGTAAAGGCGATGCGGGCCAGCCGGGTGTAACCGATGATCATGTGGTCGGCCAGGGCCACGTCCTTGGCCAGCGGCACGTAGACGTTGAACAGGTGGCCGGCCGCCTGCAAGTCGTTGGCCTCGTACAGCACGTCCGCGTACAGCACGCCGGCGAAGGCGTTGCCGTGGGTGTGGGTGTAGGACGGCGCGTGCGTAGTGTTGACGGCCAGGCGGAAGCGGGCGCTGGCCTGGCGCAAACGGCCCCCTTCCAGGTCCAGGATGCCTTCGATCGACTCCGAATACATGCGGTTGAAGATGCCGGCGCCGTCGCCCTGCTTGCGGCGGGCCGCGTCCAGCATCTGGTGCGACTGCTGGTACTGGCCCAGCGAGCAGAGGATCAGCGCCATGCCGTTGATGAGCATACTTTCCGCGAACGGCTTGCTGAGCGGGAGCTGGGCCAGCGCGTCCATGCCGGCCGCGCAGGCTTCCTCGATGCGGTCCATCATGGTCAGCAGCGACGGGCGCAGGGCCAGCAGGTGGGCCCGCACGTCGGGATCGGACGAATCGATGCAGCCCGACGCTTCCAGCACGGCCATCGCTTCGCGCGGGCCGCGGCTCAGGGCCAGCGCCCACGTCTTGACCACTTCCAGCATGGGCGCCTGGGCCAGCGCGGCGGCGGGAATGGCGCCGAACCAGCGCGTGAGCAGATGCATGCGGCCTTCTTCCAGCAGCGCCTCGGCGTGCAGCTGCAGCAGCCGCAGCGCCGGTTCCAGATTGCCACCGTCGAGCGCGTGGTCGATGGCGGGCACGGTGCTGCCCTGGGCCTGGTACCAGTCGGACGCGGCGCGGTGCAGGCGCTGCTCCTCGCCCGGCATGGTCAGGCGCAGCTGCTGGCGCAGGAAGCCGGCGAACAGGCTGTGATAGCGGTAGGTGCCCGGCTCGCCCTCGATGGGCTGGATGAACAGGTTGGCCCGTTCCAGCGCGGCCAGCAGCAGGGCGCTGTCGTCGCGCCCCAGCAGGGCGTCGCACAGCGAGGCGTTCAGGTGGCGCAGGATGGAAGTGCGCAGCAGGAAGTCGCGCACCGCCTCGCTCTGGCGGGCCAGCACGTCGTCGGCCAGGTAGTCGGCCACGGCGTCGTTGGAGCCGGAAAAGCGGGCGATGAAGTCGGCCCGGCCTTCCTGCCGTTCCAACGCCATCGAGGCCAGCCACAGGGCGGCGGCCCAGCCTTCCGTCTTGCGGTACAGCGTGGCCAGTTCCGCCTCGCCCAGTGCGATGTGGCGCTGGCCGGTGATGAATTCGGCCGCTTCGTCGGCCGAGAAGCGCAGCTGGGTAGTGTCGATTTCCAGCAGCTGGCCGCGCGCGCGCAGGCGGCCCAGTCCCAGGTCGGGCCGGCTGCGCGCGCCGATCACGAGCTGGCCGCGGCGCGGCAGGTTGGCGACCAGTTCGCGCACCAAGTCCAGCACCGTGGGGTCGGTCACGTGCTCGAAATCGTCGAAGAACAGGGCGAACGGGCTGGGATGGGCGGCCAGCCGTTCCATGATGTCGAGCGCGCCGTCGCCGGCGCCGGCCTGCTCGCCGTGCAGCTGGGCCACGGCCGCGCCCAGGCAGGCCAGGAAGCGGGCCGGGTCGTTGTCGCTGCGGTCCAGCGTGAGCCAGATGGTTTCGATGCCGTCGGCCTCGAATTGCGCCCGGCACTGCAGCATGGTGGTAGTCTTGCCGAATCCGGCCGGCGCCCGCACCAGCACCAGCCGCACCGACTGGGCCGCGCAGACGGCGTCGCGCACGGCCTTGCGCATCACTTGCGCGGCCGGGGCGGAGGGCGGATTGAGCTTGGCGGCGAGCCGGTTGGGCGCGACGCTGGACGACTGGTTCATAGGGACGGGGCAGGCCGGAGCCGGTTGCGGGAGCCGCAATCTTACCGTTTTACGGGGCGCGAGCGCAATTCGTCGCTTCCGACGATGTGGGCGCGGCCATGCCTTGCCTACAATAGTTGCATACTCAACTAATCTGGAGCCCCTGTCCCATGATCCCGCGCACCCTGTACAACCAAGAGCACGAAATGTTCCGCGACGCCGCCCGCCGCTTCATCGAAGGCGAGATCGTGCCGCACCACGCCCGCTGGGAAGAGCAGGGCCACGTGGACCGCGAAGTGTGGAACAAGGCCGGCGAATCGGGCCTGCTGTGCACCAGCATGCCCGAGCAGTACGGTGGCGCGGGCGTGGACATCCTCTACAGCGCCGTCTACATGGAAGAGCAGGCACGCGTGGGCGCCACCGGCGTGGGCTTCTTCCTGCACTCGGAAATCGTGGCGCCCTATATCCTGCACCACGGCAGCGACTACCTGAAATCGACCTACCTGCCCAAGATGGCCACCGGCGAGATGGTGGGCGCGATCGCCATGACGGAGCCGGGCGCCGGCTCCGACCTGCAGGGCATCAAGACCACGGCCGTGCGCGATGGCGACGATTACGTCATCAACGGCTCCAAGACCTTCATCACCAACGGCTGGCTGAGCGACCTGGTGATCGTGGTGGCCAAGACCGATCCGGCGGCCGGCTCCAAGGGCATCAGCCTGTTCGTGGTCGATACCACCATGCCCGGCTTCAGCAAGGGCAAGCGCCTGCACAAGATGGGCATGAGCGCACAGGATACCTCCGAGCTGTTCTTCGATAATGTGCGCGTCCCGGCCCGCAACCTGCTGGGCGAGGAAGGCCGCGGCTTCTACTACCTGATGAAGGAACTGCCGTGGGAGCGCCTGCAGATTGCCGTCACCGGCATCGCCGCCGCCCAGGCCGCGCTGGACTGGACCATCGCCTACACCAAGGAACGCAAGGCCTTCGGCAAGAGCATCGGCGACTTCCAGACCGTGGCCCACAAGCTGGCCGAGATGAAGACGGAAATCGCCGTCGGCCAGGTGTTCGTGGACCGTTGCCTGGAGCTGATGGCGGCCGGCAAACTGGACGCGGAAACGGCCTCCATGGCCAAGTACAACATCTCCGACCTGCAGTTCAGCGTGATGGACCGCTGCGTGCAGCTGTTCGGCGGCTACGGCTACATGCATGAATACCCGATCGCCCGCGCCTGGGCCGACGCGCGCGTGCAGCGCATCTACGGCGGCACCAACGAGATCATGAAAGAACTGATCAGCCGCACCATCTAACCGCAAGGAACGACGACATGGAAGCATACATCTACGACGCCGTGCGCACGCCGCGCGGCAAGGGCAAGAAGGACGGTTCGCTGCACGGCACCACGCCGGTGGAACTGGCGGCGACGGCGCTGCGCGCGCTGCGCGACCGCAATGAGCTCGACACGGCCAGGGTCGACGACGTGATCCTGGGCTGCGTCACGCCGGTGGGCGAGCAGGGCGCCTGCATCGGCCGCGTGGCCACGCTGGCCGCCGGCTACGACCAGAGCGTGTCGGGCGTGCAGGTCAACCGCTTCTGCGCCTCCGGCCTGGAAGCGTGCAATATGGCGGCCGCGCTGGTCATGTCCGGCCAGGCCGACATGGCGGTCGGCGGCGGCGTGGAGGCCATGTCGCGCGTGCCGATGGGCGCCGACGGCGGCGCCTGGGCCGTGGACCCGCGCTGCGCCATGCCCGGCTACTTTGTCCCGCAAGGCATTTCGGCCGACGTGATCGCCACGCTGTGGGGCTATTCCCGCACCGACGTCGACGCCTACGCCGTGGAAAGCCACCGCCGCGCCCAGCGCGCCGTGGACGCGGGCTGGTTCGCCGGCTCCATCGCGCCCGTGCGCGACATCAACGGCCTGCTGGTGCTGGACCGCGACGAGACCATCCGCCCGCAAACGAGCATCGAGTCGCTGGCCGCGCTCAAGCCGTCGTTCGCCGACATGGGCGAGAAGTTCGGCTTCGATTCCGTGATCCGCCAGCGCTATCCCGAAATGGACCGCATCAACCACATCCACCACGCCGGCAACAGCTCCGGCATCGTGG
>JAZJZQ010000696.1:8357-14229 GCA_040389625.1 Pseudomonadota bacterium
GAAATGGACCGCATCAACCACATCCACCACGCCGGCAACAGCTCCGGCATCGTGGACGGCGCCGCCGCCGTGCTGTTCGGCAGCGCCGAAGCAGGCGCCCGTTCCGGCCTCAAGCCGCGCGCCCGCATCCGTTCCTTCGCCACCATCGGCTCCGAGCCGTCCATCATGCTGACCGGCCCGAGCTACGCTGCCGAAAAGGCGCTCAAGCGCGCCGGCATGCAGGCCTCCGACATCGACCTGTTTGAGCTCAATGAGGCGTTTGCCGCCGTGGTGCTGCGCTTCATGCAGGTGCTGAACGTGCCGCACGACCGCATCAACGTCAACGGCGGCGCCATCGCCATGGGCCACCCGCTGGGCGCCACGGGCGCCATGATCCTGGGGATCTTGCTCGACGAGCTGGAACGGCGCGACCTCAACACCGGCCTGGCTACCCTGTGCGTGGGCGCGGGCATGGGCATCGCCACCATCATTGAACGGATTTAAGGAGAGCGGCATGATTGATTTTGAACTCGACGCCCAGGGCATCGCGACGCTGAGCTGGAACATGCCAGGCCGCAGCCAGAACGTCATCAACGGCGAAAGCTGCGAGGCGCTGTTTGCCGCCATCGAACGGGCGGTGAGCGACCCGGCGGTCAAGGCCATCCTGATGACGTCGGCCAAGGCAGACTTCATCGCCGGCGGCGACCTGGAATGGCTGCAATCGGCCGATTCGGCCGCCGAACTGTTTGCCCGCACCACGGCCCTGCACAAGGCGCTGCGCCAGCTGGAGAGCTGCGGCAAGCCGGTGGCCATGGCGCTGCCCGGCACCACGCTGGGCGGCGGGCTGGAAGTGGCCCTGTGCGGCCACTATCGCGTGGCGGCCGACAAGCCGTCGGCCCGTTTCGGCCTGCCGGAAGTGACGCTTGGCCTGCTGCCGGGCGGCGGCGGCACCCAGCGCCTGCCGCGCCTGATCGGCGTGCAGAACGCGCTGCCCCTGCTGCTGGAAGGGAAGCGGCTGAAGGCGGCCGACGCCCTCAAGCTGGGCATCCTGAACGCCGTGGTGGCGCCAGGGACGGAAGTGCAGGCGGCCCGCGACTGGCTGCTGGCGCAGACCGGCCCCGTGCAGCAGCCGTGGGACGTGAAAGGCTACAAGATCCCCGGTGGCGCCATCGGCAGCCCGGCCGTGCAACAGCTCATCATGGCCGCCAACGCCATGTTGCGGGCCAAGACCTACGGTAACTATCCGGCCCCGGAGCACATCCTGTCCTGCGTCTACGAAGGCTTGATCACCGACCTCGATACGGGCCTGAAGACGGAAGCGCGCTACTTCGTGCATGCCGTCCTGAGCCCGCAGGCCAAGAACATGATACGCAGCCTGTTCTTCGGCATGAACGAGGCCAACAAGCTGGCCGCCCGTCCGGCCGATGTGCCCAAGCAGCGCTACAGCCGCGTGGGCGTCCTGGGCGCGGGCATGATGGGCGCCGGCATCGCCTACGTGACGGCCAAGGCAGGCATCACTGCCATCCTGCTCGACACCACGCAGGAAGCGGCGGAGCGGGGCAAGGACTACAGCCGCAAGTTGCTGGAAAAGCAGGCCGCGCGCGGCCAGATCACGGCGGAAAAGGCGGCGGCGCTGCTGGAACGCATCGTGCCCACCACCGACTACGCGGCGCTGGACGGCGCCGAAATGGTGATCGAGGCCGTGTTCGAGGACCGCGGCATCAAGGCCGACGTGACCCGCAAGAGCGAGGCCGTGCTGGCGCCGGGCGCCATCTTCGCCTCCAACACCTCGACCCTGCCGATCACCGGCCTGGCCGAAGCGAGCGCCCGTCCGGCCAACTTCATCGGCCTGCATTTCTTCTCGCCGGTGGACAAGATGCCGCTGGTGGAAGTCATCCTCGGCAAGGAGACGAGCGACGCCACGCTGGCCCGCTCGCTGGACTACATCGCCGCCGTCGGCATGACGCCCATCGTGGTCAACGATGCGCGCGGTTTCTACACCAGCCGCGTGTTCTCGACCTACGTGATGGAAGGCTTGCAGATGCTGAAGGAGGGCGTGCGCCCGGCCCTGATCGAGAACGCCGGCCTGCAGGCGGGCATGCCCGTCGGCCCGCTGGCGCTGACGGACGAAGTGTCGGCCGAACTGCTGGTCAAGATCGAGAAGCAGACCGCGTCCGACCTGGGCGACGCCTACCGTCCCCGTCCCGGCCTGGAAGTGGCGCAGCGCATCGTGGCGCTGGGCCGCATCGGCAAGAAAGCCGGCCAGGGCTTCTACGACTATCCGGAGGGCGGCAAGAAGGCCCTGTGGCAGGGACTGGCGGAGCTGTTCCCGCCGGCCGCGCAGCAGTCTGACGTGAATGTGCTGGTGCAGCGCCTGATCGCCGTGCAGTCGGTGGAGACGGTGCGCTGCATGGAGGAGGGCGTGCTGACGACGGCGCGCGACGCCGACATTGGCGCCATCCTGGGCTGGGGCTTCCCGCCGTTCCGGGGCGGCACCATCGGCCATATCCACAGCACCGGCATCGCGGCCTTTGTCGGCCAGTGTGAGGCGCTGGCGCAGCAATACGGCGAGCGCTTCCAGCCGCCGGCGCTGCTGAAGACGATGGCTGACAGCGGGCGTACTTTCTACAGCCGCTAACGCCCGATCCGCGGTCAGGTCACTGGCCTGCCGACACCCTTGCGGGGCCGCCTTTGCGCGGCCCCGTGTTGTTTTCGCATCAATCTTTTGTTGGTGGACGACAAATCTAGACACACTGTCTAATCGTGTGTACTATCGTTCGCAGATGGTGCCGCATGGCGCCGCAACTGCCTTTGCGAGGAGTGCCCTGTCGATGAACAAAGCAATCGTGACCTGCAGCCTGACCGGCGTGCTGACCGATCCCAAGCAGCACCCCGTGCCCGTAACGGCCGACGAAATGGCGCGTTCCGCACGCGACGCCTACAACGCCGGCGCCTCCATCATGCATGTCCACTTCCGTAACCAGCAGCCGGGCAAGGGCCATCTGCCCACCTGGTATCCGGACGTGGTCGAGCACATCGCGCAGGCCATCCGCGATGCCTGCCCCGGCGTGATCCTCAATTTCTCCACCGGCGTGGTGGGGCGCGACATCGCCGGCCCCGTGGCCTGCCTGGAGCGCTGCAAGCCCGAGATGGCCGCCATGAACGCGGGCAGCCTCAATTATCTGAAAACCACCTCGGCCGGCGCCTGGGCCTGGCCGCCCATGTTGTTCGATAACCCGGTCGAGAAGATCGCCGCCTTCCTGGAAGTGATGCACGCGAACGGCGTGGTGCCGGAATGCGAATGCTTCGACGTGGGCATCCTGCGCTCCATTTCCATGCTGCGCGCGGCCGGGCTGCTGCGCGATCCGCTGCACGTGTCGCTGGTGATGGGCGTGGCTTCCGGCATGCCGGCCGACGCCGACCTGCTGCAAGTGCTGATGAAGTACATCCCGAGCGGCGCGCAGTGGCAGGGCATCGTCATCGGACGCGAGGAAGTGTGGCCGCTGCACCGCCGCATCGCGGAATTGGGCGGGCACCTGCGCACCGGCCTGGAAGACACGTTTTACCTGCCCGACGGCACCAAGGCCGGCGGCAATGGCCAGCTGATCGAAGCGCTGGTGGCCACGGCGCGCGCCGTGGGCCGCGAAATCGCCACCCCGGCCGAAGCGCGCGCCATGCTGGCCGCCCACTAACCCCAAGTCCCTATACGAGGTATCGTCATGAGCCTGAAAGGAAAGACCCTGTTCATCACCGGCGCCTCGCGCGGCATCGGCCTGGCGCTGGCGCTGCGCGCCGCGCGCGACGGCGCCAACGTGGCGGTGGTGGCCAAGACCACGGAACCCCATCCCACGCTGCCCGGCACGATCTACACGGCGGCCGAGAAAATCGAACAAGCAGGCGGACGCGCGCTGGCCATTGCGTGCGATATCCGCGACGAAGAACAGATAGCCACCGCCGTAGAACAGACGGTGGACCGCTTCGGCGGTATCGATATCTGTGTGAATAACGCGTCGGCCATCAGCCTGGCGCGTACGCTGGCGCTTGACCCCAAGCGCTATGATTTGATGCATGACATCAATGCGCGCGGCACCTACATGGTCAGCCGCGCGTGCGTGCCCTTTTTGCGCGAGTCGGACAATCCCCATGTGCTCAACATGTCGCCCCCGCTCAACCTGGTGCCCGCCTGGTTCGCCCCGTTTCCCGCCTACGCCATGGCCAAGTACGCGATGAGCATGTACGCGATGGCGATGGCCGAGGAGTTCCGCGAGGACGGCATCGCCTTCAACACGCTGTGGCCGCGCACCATGATCTTCACGGCGGCGGTGCGCAACCTGCTGTCGCCTTCGGGCGCGGCGCGCAGCCGCAAGCCCGAGATCATGGCCGATGCGGCCTGGCACATCCTGACCCAGCCGGCGCGCAGCGTCACCGGGCAGCACTTCATGGACGACGAAGTACTGATCGCCCATGGCGTGACGGACCTGCGCCCCTACCGCGCGATGGAGGGCAGCGACAGCCTGCAGGCCGACCTGTTCGTGCCCGAGGACTGGTCGCCGCCGGCCGGCATCCTGGTCTGACCGTATCGCCACTATCCCACTCATTTTCAAATCCGAGGAGCCGTCCCATGTTTGATAGCAGAGAACACGCCGACTTGCGCCAGAGCGTCGCCAAGTTCGTCGACCAGGAAATCAACCCCCACGTCGGCGAGTGGGAAGCGGCCAAGATATTCCCCGCCCGTGAACTGTTCAGAAAGCTGGGCGCCCTGGGCCTGCTGGGCATCACCAAGCCGGTGGAATTTGGCGGCATGGGGCTGGACTACAGCTATGCCATCGCCTTTGCCGAGGAACTGGGCCGCATCGACTGCGGCGGCGTGCCGATGGCGATCGGCGTGCAGACCGACATGGCCACGCCGGCGCTGGCGCGCTTTGGCTCGGACGAGCTGCGGCGCGAGTTCCTGGCGCCGTCCATCGCGGGCGAGCTGGTGGCGTCCATCGGCGTGAGCGAGCCGGGCGCCGGTTCGGACGTGTCGGGCGTGAAGACGACGGCCCGCAAGGATGGCGGCGACTACATCATCAACGGCACCAAGATGTGGATCACCAACGGCATGCAGTCGGACTGGATCTGCCTGCTGGCCAATACCTCGGACGGCGCGCCGCACAAGAACAAGTCGCTGATCGTGGTGCCCATGAATACGCCGGGCGTGCAGCGGGCCAAGAAGATCGACAAGCTGGGCATGTGGTCGTCCGACACGGCGCAGCTGTTCTTCGACGAGGTGCGCGTGCCGCAGCGCTACCTGATCGGCCAGGAAGGCGCCGGTTTCCAGATGCAGATGCAGCAGTTCCAGGAAGAGCGCATGTTCGGCGCCGCCATGTGCGTCAAGGGACTGGAAAAGCTGGTGCAGACCACCATCGAATACACCCGCGAGCGCAAGGCCTTTGGCGCCTCGCTGCTCGACAACCAGGTGATTCACTTCCGCCTGGGCGAGCTGCAAACGGAAATCGAGGCGTTGCGGGCCCTGATCTACCGCACCGGCACGCTGTACCACGCCAACCCGGACAGCCTGGAAGTGGTCAAGCTGGCATCCATGTGCAAGCTGAAGGCGGGCCGCCTGTCGCGCGAAGTGACGGATGCCTGCCTGCAGTACTGGGGCGGGATGGGCTATACGTGGGAATCGCTGCCGGCGCGCCTGTACCGCGACTATCGCCTGACCTCCATCGGCGGCGGCGCGGACGAAGTCATGCTGGGCATTATCGCCAAGCTGATGGGCACCTTGCCGGGCAAGCGCGGAGCCTGACATGGCCATCATCGAATCGCAGCTCGACACGCAGTCGGACAGCTACACGCGCCAGCGCGAGGACATGCTGGCGGCGCTGGCCGAAGTGCGCGCCGTGGAGGA
>JAZJZQ010000697.1:0-3588 GCA_040389625.1 Pseudomonadota bacterium
TCGCGGCTTTGTTGATGTTTTCTACGGTCATGATTTTACCTTTAACATGCGGTGCACAGAGTCTGGACCCTACGCATCGTGAACTTCAAAAAAAACCGGCCCGAAGACCAGACCCGCAAGTATATCGGAAAAACGGCGCGCATTGCCAGTGTTGGCTACAATTCTTGCTGTCTTCTCCTTGATCCGGAGCGTGGCGCGATGAAAAACGTAATCACTTTGGCAATTTTAACCGTACTGGCAAGCGCTTGCGCGGGCTGGGGCGGCGCCGTGCCGGCCCCGGGCGAGCCGGAGGCGGCCGTGCGGGCCACGCTCGGCACGCCCACCGCGAGCTACCGCGACGGCGCCGACACGCTGCTGGAATATGCGCGCGGGCCGTCCGGCCAGGTCACCTACATGGCCCGCCTCGACCCGCAAGGCCGCCTCGTATCATATGAGCAGGTGCTCACCAGCGCCCGTTTCGGCGCCGTGCGCATCGGCCGCGACAACCGCGACACCATCCTGCATACCTTTGGCCGCCCGGCCGAGGTACTGCGCTTCGCCTACAGCCCGGCCGACGTGTGGATGTACCGCTACAAGGAACAGGATGTGTGGAATTCCGTCATGTACGTGGAATTCGCGGCCGACGGCACGGTGGGCAAGATGACCAACGGCCCCGATCCGGAACGGGAGTCGCGCCGCCACCACTAGGCGACGGCCGCGCCCTAGCGCGTGGACAAAATCCGGAACGGCCCACCGGACAGCTCGTCCGTGTCAAGCTCCTCGATGGCGACATGGCGCACCTGCGCGGCCGGCGGACCGCGCCTGGCCCACACGATGATGGCCTCCAGCGCCGCCAGTTCACCATCGACGCAGGCCTCCACCGAACCGTCGCGGCAGTTGCGCACCCAGCCCGCCAGGCCCAGCGCCATGGCCTGGTCCGCGAACGAGGCGCGATAACCGACGCCCTGCACCCGCCCTTCTATCATCAACCGTTTAGCCATCCGCCGCCTCGCCCGTTCGATCAGTGGCATCATCGCCGCCACCATACTACCGCGTCGGCGGCACACCGTGGCGCACCGGCGGCGCCATGGTCAGTGGGTGCCCCGCCGGCAGGCCTGAACCACCAGTTGCGCAAAGGCGGCCGGGTCATCTTCCTGGATGAAGTGACCGCCACGCAAGGTGGTGTGAGGCTGGCCCCGGGCGCCCGGTACGCGGCGGATGAACTCGGCATCCAGGCCGCGCGTGATGGGGTCGCCGTCGCTGTAGCAGCACAGGAAGGGCTTGCTCCAGCCGTCATACACGCTCCAGGCGCGGCGCTGGTCCGGCACGGCCACGTTATCGGCCTCCACCGGCACCAGCGACGGATAGACACGGGCGGCGGCCGTGTAGCTGCTGTCGGGGAAAGGCGCGTCGTAGGCGGCGATCTCGTCGTGCGACATGCGGCGCTTGGTGCCGCCCTGGACGATGCGGCCGATCGGGAACCACGGGCTATGGCGCGAGAACGCACGCCAGATGCGGAACATGGCGGACATGCCGGTCCCGGCCGGCAGGCCGCCGTTGCTCAGTACGATACGATTGAAGCGCTCCGGCATCTCCGCCGCCAGGCGCAAGCCGAACAGCGAGCCCCAGTCCTGGCATACGAGGGTGATGTCACGCAGGTCCAGCGCTTCGATCCAGTGGCGCAGCCAGGCCACCTGCCCGGCGTAGCTGTAGTCGCTGCGTTCGCTCGGCTTGTCCGACTTGCCAAAGCCGATCAGGTCCGGCGCCAGCACCCGCATGCCGGCCGCGGCCACCGGGCCTATCATGTGCCGGTACAGGTAGGACCAGGTGGGCTCGCCGTGCAGCATCAGCACCGGCGGCGCATCGCGCGGGCCTTCGTCCACGTAATGCAGGCGCAGTTCTGGCGTGATCTGATGGTAGTGGGGAAGGAAGGGATAATCCTTCAGGTCCGTAAAACGGCTGTCTGGCGTGCGCAGTATCTGCACCTTGGTCTCCTCAGTATGCAGCCGAACGATGTCGGCATACGGGTTGCGCAGTTGCGCGGCAGCGGATAGAAGCGCCGCCATCAAAGTTCAACATGAACTTTCGCTCTGGCTTTGAACGCCATTGTCCAAGGTGCGCCCCGCGCCAGCTTGTTATTTTCTGACAAACGCTTGTCATTTCGCCCGCCCCGCCTGTCCGTGGCCAAGCGAAAGGCGATGCGCACCGTTCCAGGCGGTGAGCTGATACAACTGATACAGGAGATGGAATTGAAGCGGGAATGATGTGCCGGCGGCCGGCTTGCGTGCGCCGGCCGCCGCGGCGCCCCGGCGACTGTGCGCCAGGGCGGGTAAGGCGTCAGATCTGCGGATTGACCCGTTCGATCTTCGAGTGCAGCTTGTTGAGCGCCGACAGGTACGCCTTGGCCGAGGCCACGATGATGTCGGGATCGGCGCCCACGCCGTTGACGATGCGCCCTTCCTTGGACAGGCGCATGGTCACCTCGCCCTGCGACTGGGTGCCGGTGCTGATGGCGTTGACCGAGAACAGCACCAGTTCGGCGCCGCTGGCGGCCTGGCCTTCGATGGCGTTTACGGTGGCATCCACCGGACCGTCGCCGCGGCCTTCGCAGCTGTATTCCTGGCCGTCGATGGAGAACACCACCTTGGCCGTCGGCGTCTCGCCCGTCTCGGAGCGCTGCGCCAGCGACACGAAGCGGTAATGCTCCTTGTCCTGCGACTGCTGCTCGTCCGACACCAGGGCCATGATGTCTTCGTCGAAGATGTCGGACTTGCGGTCGGCCAGCTCCTTGAAGCGGCCGAAGGCGGCATTCACTTCCGCTTCCGAATCAAGCTCGATGCCCAGCTCCTGCAGGCGCTGCTTGAAGGCGTTGCGGCCCGACAGCTTGCCCAGCACGATCTTGTTGGCGGTCCAGCCCACGTCTTCGGCGCGCATGATCTCGTACGTCTCGCGCGCCTTCAGGATGCCGTCCTGGTGGATGCCGGAGGCGTGCGCGAAGGCGTTGGCGCCCACCACCGCCTTGTTGGGCTGCACGGCAAAGCCCGTGATCTGCGACACCATCTTGGAGGCCGCCACGATCTGGGTGGTGTCGATGCCCACCTGCAGGTTGTAATAGGCCTGGCGCGTGCGCAGCGCCATCACCACTTCTTCCAGCGCCGTATTGCCGGCCCGTTCGCCCAGGCCGTTGATGGTGCATTCGATCTGGCGCGCGCCGCCTATCATCACGCCGGCCAGCGAGTTGGCCACGGCCAGGCCCAGGTCGTTGTGGCAGTGCACGGACCAGATGGCCTTGTCGGAATTGGGGATGCGCTCGCGCAGGCGGCGGATGGTCTCGCCAAAGATTTCCGGCACGGCGTAGCCTACCGTGTCGGGGAAGTTGATGGTGGTGGCGCCTTCGGCGATCACCCCTTCGAGCACGCGGCACAGGAAGTCCTCGTCCGAACGGCTGCCGTCTTCCGGGCTGAATTCGATATCGTCGGTGAACTGGCGGGCGAAGCGCACCGCGTTCTTGGCCTGCTCCAGCACCTGCTCGGGCAGCATGCGCAGCTTCATTTCCATGTGCAGCGGCGAGGTGGCGATGAAGGTGTGGATGCGCTTGCGCTCGGCCGG
>JAZJZQ010000698.1:0-4065 GCA_040389625.1 Pseudomonadota bacterium
CAGAACTACACGCTGCTCAACGCCACCGGCTACGTGGTGGCGCAGCGCAAGGCGGCCCTGTCGTCCAAGGCCACCGGCCGGCTTGAATGGCTGGGCGTACTGGAAGGCAGCCACGTGAAAAAGGACGAGGTGATTGCGCGCCTGGAAAACCGCGACGTCAGCGCCGCACTGGGCCAGGCCCAGGCCAACGTCAAGGTGGCGCAGGCCAACCTGGCGCAAGGCCAGGCCGAGCTGCAGGATGCGCAGGCCGCCTTCAAGCGCAGCGCCGAGCTGCTGCAACAGAAGTTCATCGCCGCCGCCACCTACGATGCGGCCCAGGCCCGCCTGAACAAGGCGCGCGCCAACATCCTCGGTTACCAGGCCGGCATCGCCGCCGCCCGGGCCGGCGCGCAGGCGGCCCAGGTGGCGCTGGACCAGACCCTGATCCGCGCCCCGTTCGACGGCGTGATCCTGACCAAGAGCGCCAACGTGGGCGACAACATCACCCCCTTCTCGTCGGCCGCCGACAGCAAGGGCGCCGTCGTCACCATCGCCGACATGGATACGCTGGAGGTGGAAGCCGACGTGTCCGAGTCCAACATCAGCAAGATCCGCGTCGACCAGCCGGCCGAGATCCAGCTCGACGCCTTCCCCGAGCTGCGCCTGGCCGGCACCGTGTCGCGCATGGTGCCCACGCTGGACCGCAGCAAGGCCACCCTGCTGGTCAAGGTGCGCTTTACCGCGCCCGACAGCCGGGTGCTGCCCGACATGAGCGCCAAGGTGGCCTTCCTGTCGCAGCCCGTGCCGGCGGCCGAGCGCGCGCCCGTGGTGGCGGTGCAGCCGGGCGCCATCGCCACCCGCGACGGCAAGGCGGTGGCCTTCCTGGCCGATGCCGGCAAGCTGCGCCAGGTGCCCGTGACGGCCGGGCACAAGGTGGGTGAGCTGGTCGCCGTGCAGGGCGTCAAGCCCGGCGACAAGCTGGTGCTCAATCCCGCCCCCGGCCTGCGCGACGGCCAGGCCATGGCGCAGGCGAAGAAATAGGCGAAGAGATCAGCATGCAGCCCATCGTCCAGATCGAACACCTGGTCAAGTCCTACCGGCGCGGCGGCCAGCGGGTGCCGGTGCTGACCGACATCAGCCTGACCATCCAGGCCGGCGACTTCACGGCCCTGATGGGGCCTTCCGGCTCCGGCAAGAGCACCCTGCTCAACCTGATCGCCGGCATCGACAAGCCCGACAGCGGCCTGCTGCGGGTCGATGGCCTCGATATCGCCGCCATGAGCGAGAGCGCCCTGGCGCGCTGGCGCGCCACCCACGTCGGCTTCATCTTCCAGTTCTACAACCTGATGCCGGTGCTGTCGGCCTATGAAAACGTGGAGCTGCCGCTGCTGCTCACGCCCCTGTCGCGGCGCGAACGGCGCGAGCGGGTGGAGCTGACGCTGGCCATGGTCAACCTGTCGGACCGCATGGACCACACGCCCAACGAACTGTCCGGCGGCCAGCAGCAGCGGGTGGCCATCGCGCGCGCCATCGTCACCGATCCGGCCCTGATCGTGGCCGACGAACCGACCGGTGACCTGGACCGCCAGTCGGCGGCCGAAGTGCTGGCCCTGCTGCAGCGCCTGAACCGGGAACTGGGCAAGACCATCATCATGGTCACCCACGACGCCAACGCGGCCGCCGCCGCGCGCAGCATGGTCCACCTGGACAAGGGCGAACTGCTCGCCGAGCCGGTGGCCTGACGCATGTACGCGCCGGCCTATACGCTGCAGCTGATCGCCAGGAACACCTTGCGCCACAAGCTGCGCACGGCGCTCACCGTGCTCGGGCTGGTGGTGGCCACGCTGTCGTTCGGCTTGCTGCAGACGGTGATCGACGCCTGGTACGCCGGCGCCGAAGGGGCGGCCAACACCACCCTCGTCACCCGCAACAAGACCTCGCTGGTGTTTCCCCTGCCGCTGTCCTACCAGGCCCGCATCCGCGGCGTGGAAGGGGTCAAGGCGGTGGGCTACGCCAACTGGTTCGGCGGCGTGTACCAGGACCCGAAGAATTTCTTCGCCCAGTTCGCCGTCTCCGGCCAGAGCTACCTCGACATCTATCCCGACTACCTGCTGCCGGACGAGCAGCGTGCCGCCTTCCTGCGCGACCGCAAGGGCGCCATCGTGGGCCGCAAGCTGGCCGACCAGTACGGCTTCAAGGTGGGCGACGTCATTCCCATCAAGGGCACCATCTATCCGGGCCAATGGGAGTTCGTGGTGCGCGGCATCTACGACGGGCGCCAGACCAGCACCAACACGGCGACCATGTTCTTCCACTGGGATTACGTCAACGAGTCGGTCAAGAAGACGGCGCCGCGCCGTGCCAACCAGATCGGGGTGTACGTGGTGCAGATCAGCCAACCGGAGAACGCGGCGGCCATCTCGGCGGCCATCGACAGCCAGTTCCGCAACTCGCTGGCCGAGACGCTGACGGAAACGGAAAAGGCGTTCCAGCTGGGTTTTGTGTCGATGTCGGAGGCGATCGTGGTGGCGATCCGCATCGTGTCCTATGTCGTGATCCTCATCATCATGGCCGTGATGGCCAATACCATGGCCATGAGCGCGCGCGAGCGGCTGGGAGAATACGCCACGCTCAAGGCGCTCGGCTTCGGTCCCGGCTTCCTGGCGCTGATGATCTTCGGCGAATCGCTGCTGCTGGCCCTGTGCGGCGCCGGGCTGGGGATCGCCCTGCTGTTCCCGGTGGCGGCCGGTTTCGCCGCCAAGATGGGCACCATGTTCCCCGTATTCGAAGTGTCGGCGCCCACGGTCGTGCAGCAGGCGCTGGCCGCGCTGGCCATCGGCATGGTGGCCGGTGTCGCGCCGACCATACGCGCGATCCGGGTCAACGTCGTCGACGGCTTGCGCAGCATAGGATAAGGCCATGCGTATCCCGCTCTCCTACATCGCCCGCAACCTTTGGACCCGGCGCCTGACCACCGGCCTGACGGCGGCCGGCCTGGCGCTGGTGGTGTTCGTGTTCGCCACCGTGCTGATGCTCGACGAGGGCCTGCACAACACACTGGTGACCACCGGCGAGTACGACAACGTGGTGCTGATACGGCGCTCGGCCGACACCGAGATCCAGAGCGGCATCGACCGCGGCCAGGCCAACATCGCCGAGAGCCATCGGGCCATCGCGCGCGGGCCGGACGGACGTGCCATGCTGTCGAAGGAAACCGTGGTGCTCATTTCGCTCAACAAGCGCGATTCGGACAAGCCGTCCAACGTCATCATCCGCGGCGTGGACCAGCGCGGGCTGCAGCTGCGGCCCCAGGTGCGCCTGACGAGCGGGCGCATGTTCCGGCCCGGCGCCTCCGAGATCATCGCCGGGGCCAGCATCGCGCGCCGCTTCGCCGGCGCCGGCATCGGCGAGAAACTGCGCTTCGGCCAGCGCGAATGGACCGTGGTGGGCCTGTTCGACGCCGGCAACAGCGGCTTCGATTCCGAGATCTGGGGCGACGCCGACCAGCTGATGCAGGCCTTTCGCCGCAACGCCTATTCGGCCATGGTGCTGCGCCTGGCCAGCACCGACAGCTTCGACGGCTTCAAGAAGGATATCGAGGGCGACCCGCGCCTGACGCTGGAGGCCAAGCGCGAACAGGTGTTCTACGCCGACCAGTCGAAGGCGCTGTCGACCTTTATCAGCATCCTGGGGCTGACGCTGTCGGTGATCTTCTCGATCGGCGCCATGATAGGGGCCACCATCACCATGTACGCGTCGGTGGCCAACCGGGTGGGCGAAATCGGCACCCTGCGCGCGCTCGGCTTCCAGCGCCGCAGCATCCTGGCCGCCTTCCTGACCGAGGCCATGCTGCTGGCCCTGGTGGGCGGCGCGGCCGGACTGGCGCTGGCCTCGCTGATGCAGTTCCTGTCCTTCTCCACCACCAATTTCCAGTCGTTCTCGGAACTGGCTTTCGGCTTCAAGCTCAATGCCGCCATCGTGGCCAAGACGCTGATGTTCGCCCTCATCATGGGCTTCGTGGGCGGCTTCCTGCCGGCCGTGCGGGCGGCCCGCATGCGCATCGTGGAAGCGTTGCGCGCCGCCTGA
>JAZJZQ010000699.1:0-5229 GCA_040389625.1 Pseudomonadota bacterium
GGCGAGACGCCCAAGCCGGACGATCCCCGCTTCGCCCGCAACGAACACCACGTGATCGCCATCGCCCAGGACGCGCTGGAAGCGGCGGCCGAGCATGCCCGTGCGGCCGGCATCACGCCCTACATTCTGTCCGACGGCATCGAAGGCGAATCGCGCGACGTGGCCATCGTCCACGCCGCCATGGCCAAACAGGTGGCCACGCGCGGCCAGCCGTTCCAGCGTCCCTGCGTCATCATCTCCGGCGGCGAGACCACGGTGACGGTGCGCGGTTCCGGGCGCGGCGGACGCAACGCCGAGTTCCTGCTCAGCCTCGCGGTGGCGCTCGATGGCCACCCCGACATCCACGCCGTGGCCTGCGACACGGACGGCATCGACGGCTCGGAAGACAACGCCGGCGCGCTGTACGCACCGGATTCGCTGGCCCGTGCGGCGGAAAAGAACCTGCGCGCCCGTACCCTGCTGGAAAACAACGACGGCTACGGCTTCTTCAGTGCGCTGGACGACCTGGTGGTGAGCGGCCCGACCCGCACCAACGTCAACGACTTCCGCGCCGTGCTGGTGCTGTAAGCCGGCCACGCCATACCAAAACAAATAACGGAGACAACATGCGACGACAACGCCAGGCCAAGATCGTGGCCACGCTGGGCCCAGCCACCAGTACCAAAGAGGCGATCCAGGCCCTGTTCGAAGCGGGAGCGGACGTATTCCGCTTCAACTTTAGCCACGGCAGCCACCAGGACCACCAGGCCCGCTGCAACATCGTGCGCGAAATCGAGCGCAACCTCGGGCGGCCCATCGCCATCCTGGCCGACCTGCAGGGCCCCAAGCTGCGCGTGGGCCAGTTCGCCGACGGCAAGGTGACGCTGGCCGAAGGGGCCGAGTTCACGCTGGACCGCGATCCCACGCCCGGCAACAGCCAGCGCGTCTGCCTGCCGCACCCGGAGCTGTTCGAAGTGATCGACGCCGGCCAGTCGCTGCTGCTGGACGACGGCAAGCTGCGCCTGGCTGTGCTGGGCCGCGGCGCCGACAAGCGCTCCATCCGCACCCGCGTGGTGACGGGCGGCGTGCTGTCGGACCGCAAGGGCGTCAACGTGCCTGACGTGGTGCTGCCGATTCCCGCCCTGACGGAAAAGGACCTGCGCGACCTGGACTTCGCGCTGGAAATGGGCGCGGACTGGGTGGCGCTGTCGTTCGTGCAGCGGCCGGAAGACCTGCACCAGGCCCGCGCCATCATCGGCAACCGCGCCGCCTTGCTGGCCAAGCTGGAAAAGCCGGCCGCGCTCGACGGACTGGATGCCATCGTGGCTGCCTCGGACGCCATCATGGTGGCGCGCGGCGACCTGGGCGTGGAACTGCCGCCTGAGCGCGTGCCGGGCGTGCAGAAGCGCATCCTGCGCGCCTGCCGCCAGCACGGCAAGCCGATCGTGATCGCCACCCAGATGCTGGAGTCCATGATTTCGTCGCCGGTGCCGACCCGCGCCGAAGCGTCCGACGTGGCCAGCGCCATCTACGACGGGGCCGACGCCGTGATGCTGTCGGCCGAATCGGCCAGCGGCGCCTATCCTACGGCCGCCGTCAACATCATGAACCGCATCATCTGCGAAGTGGAGAAGGATCCGCTGTACCGCCAGATGATCGAGGCACAGAACCAGACGGCGCTGCCCAACAGCGGCGACGCGATCTGCTCGGCACTGCGCGACGTGACCGGCATCCTCGGTGCTGTCGCCACGGTGACTTACACCAGCTCCGGCCACACCAGCATGCGTGCGGCACGCGAACGGCCGATGGCGCCCATCCTGAGCATTACGCCCAACCTGTCCACGGCGCGCCGCCTGGCGCTGGTGTGGGGCGTGCATTCGACCGTCAGCCCGGACGTGCGCAATGTGGACCGCATGGTGGCGGCGGCCTGCCAGGCCGCGCTGACGGAAGGTTTCGGCAAGCCAGGCGACCAGATCGCCATCACGGCCGGCGTGCCGTTCGGCCAGCCGGGCAGCACCAACCTGCTGCGCATCGCGCAGATCTGGCCGACCGAGGACGCGGCCGCCGCCTGACGGCCCGTTCCAGCACTAGCGCTTCATTCGCCGCCGTTCCCGCGCACCTGGGAACGGCGGATTTCGGCAGCCCCTCGGGCAACGCCAGCCTTCCAGCTTTCGATACTCCTCATGCAGTTCCAATCCCGTCCCTCCGTGCCCGCATGGCGTCCCGCCGTGCCATCGCTGCTGCAAGCCCCGCTGGCCGGGATCGGCCAAATCTACTTCCAGTCATCGCCCTTGTTCGGCGCCTTGCTGCTCGGATGCCTTTATCTCACCGCGCCGGCCATGGCGGCCGGGTGCCTGCTCGGCGTATGCGTTGCCAACGGCACGGCCTGGGCGCTGGACTTTCCCGAAGACGCCCGTCATGCCGGCTTGTACGGCTTTAACGGGGCGTTGAGCGGGGTGGGCCTGTGCGCCGCCTACAGTTTCAACGTCGCCCTGCTGTGCTGGATCACGCTGGCCGGGATGGCCACGGCCATGCTGGCGCGCGCCATGTCGGGCCGCGGCCTGCCGCCGCTGACCTCCCTGTTCGTGCTCGTCATGTGGCTGGCACGAGCGGCGGGGCCGATGACGGGGCTGGCCCCGAACGTGGCGCAGGGCATCGCGCTGCTGCCGGCCGGCGCGGCGGCGGGCTGCGGCATGGCGCCGCTGGCCTATGTGTTCTGCGCCGTCGGCCAGGCCAGCTTTGTGGCCGCCGTCCCGCTGGGGATGCTGTTGTGGACCGCACTGGCGCGGGGGCGCTGGCATCTGGGCGTGTGGACGTTGGGCGGCGCTGCGCTGGCCTGGGGCGCGCTGGCGCTCGCGCCGCTGGTGGCGCCGGCATGGCCGGTGGCCGCGCTGGCGACGGGCATGGGCGTCAACTGTGCCTTGACCTTGCTGGGATTGACCGTCCATGGGCGCGCGTGGCGCTGGCGTTGCGCCGGCGGCCTGGCCAGCGTCGCCCTGTGCGTGGCGTGCGCCGCGCTGGGGCTGGCCTTTTATACGCTGCCGTTCGTGCTGTCCGTCTGGCTGGTGCTGGCCGCCAGCCGCGCAAAATGATATTGCTTAATCAACGTTGACATGACAATATGGTCGCGCCCATCCGGGCTAGACCAACCTGACTGAAAGGACTGTTATGTGGACGCATGAAGAGAGCATGGAAACGACGGCAACGCCGGCCCAGGTGTGGCAACTGTTTGCCGATGTAGCGGGCTGGAAGCAATGGAACGCGGGGATCGAGCGCATCGCCATCCATGGCCCTTTCGCCCAGGGCACCACGTTCGACATGCAGCCGCCCGGTTCCGAAGCCTTCACCAGCACCCTGCTGGCCGTGCAGGAGAATGTCGGCTTCACTGATGAAACGGTGATTGACGGCACCCGGGTCGTGGTCCACCACCGCATTGCCGTTTCCGGTCCCGGCCGCACGCGCGTCACCTACAGCACCGAAATCACAGGGCCGGCCGCCGCCGAATTCGGGCCCATGGTCACGGGCGACTTCCCCGATGTGTTGCGCGCGCTGAAGCACCGGCTGGAGCAGGGCGCATAAGGCCTGCCGCTTGATACGGTGCTGTTGCTTTGGCAATTTTTTCGTGGCAGCATGACTATACAGCGCCGCGCTTGAGCGGCGCTTACACCGGCCGAGGCCCGAGGAGCGAAAACCCATGAACGCAACGCGCACCAAGACGCTGCTGGACTACGTGTATTCCCACGAGCAGGCCATGCCGGACAAGGTCTATCTGACGCAGCCCGTCGGCGGCGGCCAGGTGATCGACTACACCTGGGCCCAGTGCATGGACCAGGCGCGGCGCATGGCCGCCCATCTGCAATCGCTTGGCCTGCCTGCCGGCAGCCACATCGCCATCCTGTCGAAGAACTGCGCCCACTGCTTCATGGCCGAACTGGCGATCTGGATGGCCGGCTGCGCCACGGTGGAGATCTTTCCCACGGAAGGGCCGGAGACGATACGGTTCGTGCTGGAGCACAGCGAAAGCAAGCTGCTCTTCGTCGGCAAGCTCGATGGCTGGGAGCACCAGGCCACAGGCGTGCCTGCCGCCATGCCGCGCATCGCCTTCCCGCTGGCGCCGGAGAATGCGGGTTCGAGCTGGGATGCGCTGACGGCGGCCCAGTCGCCCATGCTGGGCCAGCCGGCGCGCGGCGGCGACGAGCTGGCGATGCTGATCTATACCTCCGGCTCCACCGGCCAGCCCAAGGGCGTGATGCACTGCTTCGCCAACGTCACGCGGGCGGCCGAGATCATGACCGAGGCCATTGCCTGCGGCCCCGGCGACCGCTACCTGTCCTATTTGCCGCTGGCGCACGTGGTCGAGCGCTCGTACATCGAATGCTGCAGCATGGTGGCCGGTTGCCATGTGTACTTCGCCGAGAGCCTGGGCACCTTTGTCGATGACATCAAGCGCGCCCGGCCAACGCTGTTCCTGTCGGTGCCGCGGCTGTGGCTCAAGTTCCAGCTCGGTGTGTTCGAAAAAATTCCAGCCAGGTTGCTGGACTTCCTGCTTGCCGTTCCGCTGGTGGGCAAACTGTTCGGACACAAGGTGCTGGCCGGGCTGGGGCTGGGCCACGTGCGCCTGGCCGGCAGCGGCTCGGCGCCCACGCCGGCCGAACTGATCGCGTGGTACCGCCGCCTGGGCCTGAACCTGATGGAGGGCTACGGCATGAGCGAAGACTTCGCGCTGTCGCATATCTCCACGGCGGAGCACCATGCGGCGGGTTATGTGGGCATTCCGTTTCCCGGCGTGGAAGTGCGCATCAGCGACGACCATGAAGTGTTGATCAAGTCGCCGGGTCGCATGGTGGGCTATTACAAGCGGCCCGACCTGGACGCCGAAAGCTTCACCGCCGACGGCTTTTTCCGCACCGGCGACCAGGGCGAACGGCGCGATGACGGCTTGCTCAAGCTGACCGGGCGGCTCAAGGAAGTGTTCAAGACGGCCAAGGGCAAGTACGTGGCTCCGGCGCCGATCGAGAACCTGATCAACGCCCATCCGATGGTGGAGCAATCGATGGTGACCGGCGTGGGCCAGCCCGCAGCCTACGCACTGGTGGTGCTGACGGAGCATCTGCGCGGCCAGCTGGGCGACCCGGCGGAGCGGATGCGGGTGGAACAGGACCTGCAACTGATGCTGAAGGACGTCAACGCCCAGCTGCCGAGCTATGAGCGCTTGCAGATGCTGGTGGTGGCGCCCGATCCGTGGTCCAT
>JAZJZQ010000700.1:0-2211 GCA_040389625.1 Pseudomonadota bacterium
CGCCGTGGCCCATGGCGATGCCGTCGTCGACGGCGATGGTGTTGAATTCCTTGGCCACGCCGCCGGCCGCTTCGATCTCGCGCGCCACCAGCTGGCCCAGGTCCTTCAGGTGCACGTGGCCGGGCACGAACTGGGTGAAGGAGTTGACCACGGCCACGATAGGCTTGTCGAAGTCGCCATCCTTCATGCCCGTGGCGCGCCACAGGGCGCGTGCGCCTGCCATGTTGCGTCCGTGGGTGGTGGTGCGTGAGCGGTATTGCGGCATGATGTGTCTCCAGGTTGCGTCGATGAGGCAGCGGTGGTTGCAACATGGCCGTGGGCGTGGCGCCGGAGATAGCGCATGTTGCAACAACCGCTAAGGGCTTTCTAAGCCCACGGTAATACCATCAGGGTGCCTTGCGCTGGGGGCCCTGTCAAATATATGATTTGCCTGTCTGTGAGTCGCAGAATATATCACTGAAATGAAATTTAATAGAAACGCATATCAATGAACCTGGAACTGCGGCAATTGCGCTATTTCGTCACCGTGGCCGAGGAACTACACTTCGGCAAGGCGGCGCTGCGCCTGCACATGACCCAGCCGCCCCTGTCGCAGACCATCCAGGCGCTGGAGGAGTTGCTGGGCGCCGCCCTGTTCGAGCGCAACCGGCGCGGCGTGACGCTGACGGCGGCCGGCGCCGCCCTGCTGCCCGAGGCGCGCCGCATGCTGGCCCAGTCGCTGGAACTGCCCCAGCTGGTGCAGCGGGCCGCCGCCGGCGAGGTGGGACGGCTGTCGCTGGCCTTCGTCTCGTCGGCCGACTACAGCGTGCTGCCGCCCTTCCTGCGCGCCTACCGGGCCGCCTATCCGCAAGTGCAGATCAGCCTGCAGGAAGCGACTTCCGACCTGCAGCTGGACGACCTGCTGCACGGCCGCATCGACGCCGGCCTCTTGATCCCGCCCCTGCCCGACAAGAGCCGGGCCGAACTCGATTACCTGCCCGTGCTGAACGAACCGCTGATCCTGGCCGCGCCGGCCGGCCTCGATGCGCTCAAGACGCCGGGCCCGGTGGCGCTGGCAGACCTGCCGCCGCTGCCGCTCATCATCTTCCCCCGTGCCATCGCGCCGGCCCTGTACGACGCCGTGCTGTCCGTGTTCGGCGCGGCCGGCATCACGCCCGAGATCGGCCAGCAGGCGATCCAGATGCAGACCATCGTCAGCCTGGTCTCGGCCGGCATGGGCCTGGCGCTGGTGCCGCAATCGGTCTCTAACCTGATGCGGCCCGGGGTAGAATACCGCTCGCTGCGCGACCCCACGCCGCTGGTCGAAACGGGCCTGGCCTGGCGCCGCGAGCACGTCACGCCCGTGCTGCAAGGCTTTTTGGATTTACTACGAAAGAACACACCATGCTGATACACCCCATGCCCGATCCGGTCGCCGTTCACCTGGGCCCGATCGCCGTCCACTGGTACGGCCTGATGTACGTGCTGGCGTTCGCCCTGTTCATCGCGCTGGGCCGCGTGCGCATCAAGCAGCCGCACATCGCCGCGCAGGGCTGGAAGAATGAAGACCTGGACGACATGCTGTTCTATGGCATGCTGGGCGTGGTGCTGGGCGGGCGCCTGGGCGAAGTACTGTTCTACCGGCCCGGCTTCTTCTTCGCCAACCCGATCGAAATCCTGGAGGTGTGGCATGGCGGCATGTCGTTCCACGGCGGCTTCCTCGGCGTGATGGTGGCAATGTGGCTGTGGTCGCGCAAGGCGGGACGCAACCTGCTGGATGTGTACGACTTCATCGCGCCCATGGTGCCGCTCGGTTACGCGGCCGGCCGCCTGGGCAACTTCATCAACGCCGAACTGCCGGGCCGCGTGGTCAGCGATCCGTCGCTGCCGTGGGCCATGCTGTGGCCGGACACCAGCTACCCGCTGCTGCCGCAGCCCGTGTTCCTGCAAGGCTTGCGCCATCCGTCGCCGCTGTACCAGATGCTGATCGACGGCATCCTCGTGTTCGTCATCCTGTGGCCCTACGCGCGCAAGGCCCGGCCGCGGCTGGCCGTGGGCGCCATGTACACGCTGCTGTATGGTTGCGCGCGTTTCTTCACCGAGTACTTCCGCACCCCGGACTGGGAAGTAAACTGGGCCGGCATCCCCATCACGTCGGGCCAGATGCTGTCGATCCCGATGATCGTCGGCGCCCTCATCCTGCTCGTGTGGTCCTACAAGCGCAACGTGGTG
>JAZJZQ010000700.1:2311-7817 GCA_040389625.1 Pseudomonadota bacterium
GATGATCGTCGGCGCCCTCATCCTGCTCGTGTGGTCCTACAAGCGCAACGTGGTGATGGGCGTTTCGCCGGCCACCAAGCCGGCGTAACACGGCCGCCGGCACGGCGCACGCCAGTTCCGCCCCGCACCCGCCACGCGCCATTCTTTAGCGCAGCCCCTTCCACAGCATGTAGGCGGCCAGGCAGTACAGCACGGTCGCGAACACCTTCTTGAGCGACTGCACCGGCAGCCGGTGCGCCGTACGCGCCCCCAGCGGCGCCAGCGTCACGCTGGCCGTGGCGATCACGGCCAGCGCGGGCAGGTAGATATAGCCCAGCGAATACGGCGGCAGTCCCGGCGCGTTCCAGCCGAAATAGATGTTCGACAGCGTGCCGGCCAGCGCGATGGGAAAGCCCAGCGCGGCGCTGGTGGCCACGGCGTGATGGACCTTCACATTACACCAGCTCATGAACGGCACGGAGATGAAGCCGCCGCCCGCGCCCAGCAGGCCGGCCAGCACGCCGATCACGCCGCCGGCGGCGAACATGCCGGCGCTGCCGGGCAATTCGCGGCCGGCGGCCGGTTTGCGGTTGAACAGCATCTGCGTGGCCGAGAACGAAATGAAACCGGCGAACACCAGCGCCAGCGTGGCCGACGGCAGCTGCTTGCCTATCCAGGGGCCCACCCAGGAGCCGAGCAGGATGCCCGGCGCCAGCAGGAACACGATGGGCCAGCGCACGGCCCCGTGCAAGTGGTGGGCCCGCACCGACGATAACGAGGTAAACAATATCGTGCCCAGCGAGGTGGCAATCGCCATGTGGACAATGATGTCGGGCGGGAAGCCCTTGGCGCTGAAGATCATCGTGATGAAAGGCACCAGTATCATGCCGCCGCCTATACCCAGCAGGCCGGCGCTGAAGCCGCCAAAGGCACCCATGGCCAGCAGGGCCGCGATCAGGCTCCAGTCCATCAGGCGCCCTTGCCGAGCAGGGCGACGATGGTCTTCCACTGGCCCGGCGTAACGGGCGCGATGGACAGGCGGCTGCCCTTCTGCAGCAGCACCATGTCTTCCAGCGCGGGGACGGCGCGCAGTTCGGCCAGCGGCAGCAGCCGTGTCTTTTTCGTCGCGCGCACGTCGATGGAAATCCAGCGCGGCTGTTCCTGGGTGGCCTTGGGGTCGTAGTATTTGCTGTCCGCGTCGAACTGGGTGGCGTCCGGGTACGGCGTGCCCACCACTTCAGCCAGGCCGGCGATGCCCGGTTGCGGGCAGCTGGAATGGTAGAACAGCACGCCGTCGCCGGGACGCATGGCGTCGCGCATGAAGTTGCGGGCCTGGTAGTTGCGCACGCCGAACCACGCCACCGTGTGCGCGGGCGCGGCCAGCACGTCGTCGATACTGACTTCGTCCGGTTCGGATTTCATCAACCAGTATTGCATCGGACATTCCCTTTCAAAACGTATGGACGTAAAAAAGCGGCTGCGCATGGAACATGCTCGCAACCGCTTTTTTGGAATGAAACCCCGCCTGTGCCGCTATGCCGGCATCCCGAACCAAACGGTTCAAGGTGGTCACAGTTAGTTCAATTTCGGGTTCGTCGGACTAGCGACGCTCACGCCCATCAAACAAAATCCCGCGACCGATGCGCATAAATGGTTCAAGGAATATATGGCAATCGCGAACACTGCAGGGTGACACGGAGTTTACTCTCTTGCCCCGTTTTGGGGAAGGCGTTTTATCGACTAAAACAGAGTTTCTTGCGGTGTCAGCGCATTGTCGAGCACCTGGTTCATGGCGGCGATCTTCTGCTGCACTTCCAGTATAGACAAGTCAGACAGCGGTCCCTGCGGCGCTTTCACGGACAGGAATTCGGCCGCCACGCCCAACGCCGCCATCACGGCGATGCGGTCGTTGCCCTTGACCTTGCCCGCGTCGCGGATAGCGCACATCTTCTTGTCCAGGAAGGCGGCCGCCTCGCGCAGCGCGCGCTCCTCGTCCATCTTGCACATCAGGCGATAGGGCTGGCCCATGATGGTAACGTCCAGCTGCTTCATAGCGTCTGCTCCTGGTCGGGCGTGGCGCCGCCGGCTTCGCCGTCGAGCGCGGGAATCTGTTCCAGCAGGGCCGAGACGCGGCTGTGCGCTTCGCTCAGGCGTCTCTGGTAGCCGATGTTCTCCACCACCAGCGCGGCGTTGGCTTGACGCAACTGGGCATTCTCGCGGCGCAGGGCCTGGGTCATCTCGGCCAGCTGGTCGATTTTGTCGGAAAGTTCTTGGAATTCGGAAATCATCCCGTCACTATAGGATGGCTTGTAAAGCCGCGTCAACCGCTACACGTTACGGAAGGCGCATATTTTTGTGGCAAGCCCACAATGGGGGCCGGCCAGGCGGACGGGCCGGGTGCGGCGTCGCTGGCGCGCGCCGGCCCGGCCCGGAAAGTTGCAGTTTCAACCAGTGCGCCGCATCAGGCGGCGCTGCTCACCCCCACCAGTTGCACGCCGGCGCTGCCGCCCGTGATGGCAGCGGTCAACAGGTCGGCGAAGGTGTGCATGCGGTCGGCCGTCCAGGTGGCCGCCATCTCGTACGGGCTGCTGCCCTGGTCGGCATGGGCCACCAGGTCGGCGATGCTGAGCGCGGCCACCTGCTGGCCCGAGGCGTCGACCAGGTCCAGTTCGCTGACGTTGACCTTGGCATAGTCGGCCACCGTGAACTGGGCGTAGGACTTGCCGCCGTCCACGTAGTTGATGACGAGGTCGGAACCGTCGATGTTGGCCTTGACATGGTCGGCCGCGATGGTGACGCCGCTGAACAGCTTGTTGCCGGTGAACTTGAGCACGTCGTTGCCGCCGGCTACTTCATGCACCGTGTCCTTGCCGTCGCCCATGGACATCACATAGGTGTCCTTGCCGGCGCCGCCGTACAGGGCGTCGTTGCCCATGCCGCTGTACAGGGTGTCATCGCCGGCGCCGCCGTACAGGCGGTTGTTGCCCGCGTACTTGTAGCCCAGCGTGTAGGCCAGCATGCCGGCGATGAAGAAGTCGGCGCCGTGGAAGTCGCTCAGGTGCAGGTTGACGCCCAGGTACTTGCCCAGCCACTCCACGCCGTCGCCGCTGGCGTTGGAGGCCGTCTTCAGCGCGCTGCCCAGCCAGTCCGTGGCGTCCGCCAGGGCCGTGCCCACGTCGGCGTCGGCCACGTAGTTGACGCCGCTGCTGATGCCGTTCACGGCCGTGGTCAGGCCGCTCTTGCCGCTGTCGAGCGCGGACTTGAGGGGCGAGGCCACGTCGATGCCGGACGTGGACAGGCCGGTCGTGCCCGCGATGCCCGACAGCGCATCGTTGCCGGCCGTATTCAGGCCGTCGGCCAGCTTGCCGGCGCTGGCGGTGGCCTTGGCCAGTTCCGCCTTGATGCTGTCGGCCACGCTGTTCCAGCCCTTGCTGATCTCGTCGGTGAAGGTGGTGTTCAAGTACTTGGTGATGGCGTCGAAGCCCTTGCCGGCGTCGTTCCAGGCCGCGTTCAGGGTGTTGGACTTGCCCACCAACAGATGGTCGATCACGCCCCAGCCCAGGCCCATCATGGTGTCGTTGCCGTTGCCGCCGCCCACGTAGCTGCCGGCGTTGGTGGCGAAGATGGTGTCGTCGCCGTCGCCGCCCACGATCACATTGCCCACCAGGTTGAGCTTGCCCAGGTCGCCCTTGGCCAGCGCGCCGTACTGCGAGCGGATGAAGTTGGCGTTCATGGCCGCGCCCACCCAGTCGCCGGCCGACTCGTAATCGTTTTCCACGATGGACTCGGCCGCGTTGAACACGGTGATCTCGGCCAGGCCGATGATGGTGTCGTTGCCGGCGCCGCCGATGGCGACGTTGTTCTGGCCGGACGAAACGATCAGGTCGTTGCCGTTGCCGCCCATGCCGATGGTGGTGGTGCCGGCCAGGATCAGGGTGTCGTTGCCGTCGCCGGCGTGCACGAAGTTCATGCCCGTGTCGAGGCTGACCTTGGTCGAGCTGGTGGTCTGCGCCTGGTCCGAGCCTTCGATCGCTTCCGTGGTCGTGCTGCTGTAGCTGAGCTTGCTGCCACTGTTGAGCACGACGAGGAAGTCGTCGCCCGCGTCGGCCAGCACCACGTTGTGCTCGCCATAGACGACGGCCGTGTCATTGCCGGCGCCGGTCCAGGCCACGTTGAGCTGGGTGCTGCCGGTGGCGGTGCTGGTGGTGGTCTGGGTCGAGCCTTCCACTTCGTGCGTGGTGGTGCTGGTGTTGTTGCCGCCGTAGCCTATCATTACCAGCGTGTCCTTGCCGCTGCCGCCGATCACGCCGTTGTCCTTGCCGACCACGGTTTCCACGTTGTTGCCGTCGCCGGCCACCAACAGGTTGCCGTTGACGTTGACGGACTTGGAGGCCGTGCCGAAGGCCAGCGCCGTCAGCACGTCGTCGCCGCTGCCGCCCTCGATCACGTTGCCCTTGCCCAGCGCCGTCACGACGTTGTTGCCCTCGCCCACGGACACGGCGTTGTAGGTGCCGATCACGGTCACCACGTCGTTGCCGGCGCCGGTGACGATGCCGGACTTGCTGCCCACGGCGCTCACCACGTCGTTGCCGGCGCCGGTGGCCACCAGGTTGTTGACGCCCAGCGCGGTGACCACCGTGTCGGCACTGCCGCCGATCAGCACATTGTTCTTGCCGAAGGCCGTCATCACGTCGTGGCCGCTCTGGCTGGACGCCAGGCCGGACAGGCCCGCCTTGGCCACCAGGTTGGTGGCGGCCACGCCCGAGGCCAGCGAGTCGGCCAGGCCGACGGCGGTGGCGCCGATTTCCGCGTAGTTGCCGGTGGCGATCAGGTTGTTGGCGCCCACGGCCGTGACGGTGTCCGCGCCCGCGTCGCCCCACACCACGTTGCGCGCGCCGAACACGGTGACCGTGTCGTTGCCGCTGCCGCTCCACACCACGTTGTTGGCGCCTATGCCCGTCACCGTATCGTTGCCGCTGCCGGTGTAGACCACGTTGGTGGAACCGATGGCGCTCACGACGTCGTTGCCGTCGCCATGGGCCAGGTTGCTGCCGATGAAGGAAGCGACCGCCTTGGTGGCGCCGCCGGCCGCGCTGCCCAGCTTGGCGCTGACGTCGGCCAGGCCGTCGCCCAGGCCCGTCACGATCACGTTGACGGAACCGGCCGCCGTCACCACGTTGTTGCCGGCCGTGTTGACGACGATGTTGTTGCCGCCCAGCGCGGTGGTGATGTTGTCGCCGCCGTTGGCCAGCACGATGTTGTTGCCGCCGGCGGCCGTCACCACGTCCTTGCCGGCGCCCGTGTAGACCACGTTGTTGCCACCCAGCGCCACCACCGTGTCGGCGCCGGCGCCGCTGTTGAGGGCGGCGGCCAGCTTGGCGCTGGCGTTGTTGATGGCCTTGGCGGCCGCCTGGCTCGGCATGGCGTCGGCCAGTACCTTACCCAAGCCGCCCGTGGCGGCCTTGACCATGCCGCCCAGTTCCGTCAGCACCACGTTGGTGCCGCCCAGCGCCACCACGGTATCGCC
>JAZJZQ010000700.1:7917-11861 GCA_040389625.1 Pseudomonadota bacterium
CCGCCGGCCACGATGTTGTCCTTGCCGTCGCTGGCCGTGATGCCGTTGGCGCCGCCCAGCGCCAGCACCGTGTCATTGCCGCCGCCGGCGTTGATGACGTTGGCGCCGCCCACGGCCTGCACCTTGTCGTTGCCGGCGCCGGTGTTGATGACGTTGGCGCCGCCGGCGGCGGTGACGGTATCCCAGCCCGCGCCCGTGCTCACCACGTTGGCCGCGCCGTTCACGGTGATGTTGTTGTTGCCGTTGCCGGCCTTGACTTCGTTGGCGCCGCCGTTGGCCTTGATGGTGTCGTCGCCGCCGCCGGCCGTAATGTGGTTGTTGCCGCCGTCGGCCGTCACCGTGTTGGTGCCCTCGCCCGCGTCGATCACGTTGCTGGCCGCCTTGACGGTGATGCGGTCGTCGCCGCCGCCGGTGTTGATGACGTTGCTGGCGCCGTCGGCCGTGACCGTGTCCGCGTCCTTGCCCGTGTTGATGACGTTCGAGGCGCCGCCGGCGTTGATGACGTTCCAGCCGTCGCCCGCGTTGACCTTGTTGGCGCCGCCGTTGACGGTGATGTTGTCGTTGCCGCCGTCCGTGCTGACGGTGTTGGCGCCGCCGTTGGCGGTCACCGTGTTGTCGCCGCCGTCGAGGTCGATCTTGTTCCAGCCGCCGTTGGCCGTCACGCGGTCGTTGCCGTTGCCGGCGGTGATCTCGTTGTAGGCACTGTTGATGGACAGGCTGTTGTTGCCGTCGCCCAGGTCGACGTCGGCCGCCGCCCCGGCCGCCACGGTGACCGTGTCGTTGCCGGCGCCGCCGCTGATCTTGTTGTAGATGCCCACGTCGACGCGGATGGTGTCGTCGCCGTTGCCGCCGTCGATGCGGTTGTAGCCGCCCACGCGCACGATGATGGTGTCGTTGCCGTCGTCGCCGTACAGGTTGTTGTAGGCGCCGGCCGTGACGGTGATGGTGTCGTTGCCGCCGTCGCCATGGATGATATTGGCGCCCAGCGAACTGGCCGTGTAATTATTGTCGCCGTTGCCCAGGCTTTTCTTGGTGTAGCCCAGCTCGCTGATCTTCTTGGCGACCGCCTGGATATCGTTGCCCACCACGTCGAATGCGTCGCCGATGCCGTTCAGGTCACTGCCGATGTCCTTGATGGTGTCGCCGACCTTGTCGACCACGCTGACGATGGGCTTCTCCACATGTTTTTTGAACCAGCTGCCTATGCTCATCTCTTTCCCCTCCTTATGGTTTGGTACGCTTGCATTAAATCAAGGGAAAATGACAGTTTGGCAAACAGGACGATTACAGAACTGTAATCAAACAGCAAGATTGACGGCGGCCGGGCCAGCATCGACAATGCCGCCATGAAAGCGCTCTTAGTAGAAGATGAACAACGCATTGCCAGTTTTGTGTGTGCCGGCCTGCGCGAACACGGTTTTTTGGTCGACCATTGCGAAGATGGCAACCTTGGCTATGATTACGCGCTGGCGCGCGATTACGACGTGGTCTTGCTGGACGTGATGGTGCCGGGCCGCGACGGCCTGGCCATCCTCAAGGCCATGCGGCGCGCAGGGCGCAACGTGCCCGTCATCCTGCTGACGGCCCGCAACGAGCTGGACGACCGCCTGACGGGCCTCAACCTGGGCGCCGACGACTACCTGGCCAAGCCCTTCTATGTGGAAGAGCTGGTGGCCCGCATCCACGCCCTGCTGCGGCGCGTGAGCGGCGAGCGGCAGAACGTGCTGGCCGTCGGTGCCGTGCGGCTGGACCGGCTGAGCCGGGTGGCCGAAGTGGACGGCCGTGCCGTCGAGCTGACGGGGCGCGAATTCAACCTGCTGGAATACCTGATGCGCTCGCCGGGCCGGGTCACCACCCGCACCCAGATCCTGGAACACGTGTGGGGCTACGATTTCGAGCCGCAGACCAATATGGTGGACGTGTGCATCCAGCGCCTGCGCAAGAAGCTGGAACTGCCCGACAGCGTGGCCATCGAGGCCGTGCGCGGCGTGGGCTACCGCCTGCGCAAGCCGGACGGCATGGCGTGAAGGCGCACTGGCCGCGGCTGCGCTCGTTCCGGCTGCGCATCGCCCTCGCCTCCGCCCTCACCTCGCTGGCCGCCATCTTGCTGCTGTACGGGGCGGCCAGCTATACCATCATCCACCGCCGGGCCGACATCATCGACCGCATGCTGTCGGCCAACTTGGCCGGCCCCGGCTTCCAGGCCACGCCGACGGCCCTGTGGGCGGCCACGGACGCCCAGCTCAACGCCAGCTTCGGCGGCTTCGCTCCGCCCGACAGCGGTGCCGAGGCGCACGCCCTGCTGCTGGTGGAAGATGCGGGCGGCACGCCGCGGTATCGCAGCCAGGCCTGGCCCGGCGCGCTCACCAGCGCCAGCCTGCCGCGCGGCCCCGGCCTGCACACGGTGCAAGGCGATGGCCAAAGCTGGCGCATCGGCCATGCCGTGCACGGCCCCGTGACGATCTGGCTGGCCGTCAACCGCAGCCTGTCGGACGCCCAGGTGCGCGCCAGCCTGGTCCGTTTCGCGGCCGCCATCGGCGTGTTGTCGGTGGCCATGGGCGCGCTGGCCTGGTATCTGGCGGGCCGGGCCATGCGGCCCGTGCAGCACCTGACCGGTGTCATGGTGCGGCTCAATGCGAGCGAACTGGACCAACGAGTCTCGGCCGCCGAGGAAGACCTGGAATTCGCCCAGATGGTCAGCGTGTTCAACGCCATGCTGGACCGGCTCGAGCGCAGTTTCCTGCAGGCGGCCCGCTTTTCCGGCGACGCGGCCCATGAACTGAAGACGCCGCTGACCATCCTGCAAGGCGAGCTGGAACGCAGCTTTGGCCGGGCCGGGGCCGATCCTGTGCTGGAACAGGGCCTGGCCAACATGCTGGACGAAGTGCGGCGGCTCGACAGCATCGTGCGCAAATTGCTGCTGCTGGCGCGGGCCGATGCCGGCCAGCTGGCCATTCCCCTGTGCCCGCTCGACCTGCGCCCCACGCTGGCCGAACTGGCCGAAGACATCGACCTGCTCGACGCCGGGCGCCCCGTGCGCCTGCACCTGCCCGAGCACATCGCCGTGCGCGGCGACGCCGAGCTGCTGCGCCAGGTGCTGCAAAACCTGGTCAGCAACGCCGTCAAGTATGGGCTGGCCGGCGGCTGGATCGCCCTGGCGGCCCGCCGCAAGGGCGAGCACTGGCGCATCGACGTGGCCAACGCGTCGGCCGGTATTGCTCCGGAGCACTGGCACCGCCTGTTCGACCGCTTTTACCGGGCCGACCAGGCCCACCAGCGCCGCGTGCCGGGCGTGGGGCTGGGATTGTCGCTGGCGCGCGACATCGCCATGGCCCACGGCGGCACCCTGGCCCTGGCCGACCCTGGCCCGGGCCAGGTGTGCTTCCGCCTCACCTTGCCGGCCGCCTGAGCGGGCCCGCGTCGATAGTTTGACAAGTTTGTCTTGAAATAGCCCAACACCGTCCCTATAATTGGCACTCGTTAGCGAGGAGTGCTAACAACGATTTCCCGCTGTTGCAACGATAAAAACAGCCTTTGTGACTCATTTAGCAACAATCCATTGATAGGAGTTTTGTATGAACCTTCGCCCCTTGAACGATCGCGTCATCGTCAAACGCCTGGACCAGGAAACCAAAACGGCGTCCGGCCTGATCATCCCTGATGCGGCTGCAGAAAAGCCGGATCAAGGCGAAGTGCTCGCCGTCGGCAATGGCAAGATTCTCGATGACGGCAAAGTGCGTCCGCTGGACGTCAAAGTAGGCGACCGCGTCCTGTTCGGCAAATACGCCGGCCAGACCGTCAAGATCGACGGCCAGGAACTGATGGTCATGCGCGAAGAAGACATCATGGCGATCGTCACCAAGTAATTGGTCCGCGTCCCTACTTAATCTACGAAATTCAGGAGAAACAACATGGCAGCTAAAGAAGTAATCTTCGGCGACGCA
>JAZJZQ010000701.1:0-9500 GCA_040389625.1 Pseudomonadota bacterium
CTTGGGATGCAGCACCGCGTTGCGGCGCGAATAGCCGAAGTAGACCACCAGGCCGATCACCAGCCAGATGGTGAACGCGATCCAGGTGGTGCGGCTCAGGAAGGTCATCAGCGCCAGGCAGAACAGCACGGCCAGCGCCGGGACCACCGGTACGCCGGGGCAGCGGAAGGCGCGGTGCAGGTCCGGACGCTTCTTACGCAGCACGACGACGGCCACCGACACCAGGCAGAACGCGGCCAGCGTGCCGATGTTGATCAGCTCGGCCAGCACGTCCAGCGGCACCACGGCCGCGATCAGGCCGAACACGATGCCCACCACCCAGGTGGCGAAGAACGGCGTGCCGAACTTCGGATGCAGGGTCGACAGGCGCGCGGGCAGCAGGCCGTCGCGCGACATGGCGAACACCACGCGGGTCTGGCCATAGCTCATCACCAGGATCACGGTGGTCATGCCCAGGATGGCGCCCAGGTCGACAAAGCCGGCCACCCAGTTCTCGTTGGCGTACTGCAGGGCCAGCGAGACGGGATGGTCGATGCCGGCGAACTTCTGGAACGGCACGATGCCCGTCATGATGGCCGACACCACCACGTACAGCACGGTGCACACGACCAGCGAACCGATGATGCCGATCGGCAGGTCGCGCTCGGGGCGCTTGACCTCTTCCGCGGCCGAGGTCACGGCGTCGAAGCCGATGAAGGCGAAGAACACCAGCGCCGCCGCGCTCATGGTGCCGCCCATGCCGAACGGCATGAACGGCTTCCAGTTGGCCGGCTCCACGTGGCGCGCGCCGACGGCAATGAACAGCAGCACGACGGCGATCTTGATGGCCACCATGATGCTGTTGACACGGGCCGACTCACGCACGCCCCACGACAGCATGGCCGTCAGGAACATCATGATCAGGAAGGCCGGCAGGTTGATAATGGTATGCACGCCGGGCACGGAGCCGGGCGCCGCCGTCAGGGCCGCCGGCAGGTGCACGCCCAGGCCGCCGATGAGCGACTGGAAGTAGCCGGACCAGCCGACCGACACGGCCGAGGTGGCCAGGCCATATTCGAGCATCAGGTCCCAGCCTATCATCCACGCCACCAGCTCGCCCATGGTGGCGTAGCTGTAGGTGTAGATGGAGCCGGCCACCGGCACGGTGGAGGCAAATTCCGCGTAGCACAGGGCGGCGAAACCGCAGGCCAGCGCGGCGATGACGAACGACAGCGTGAGGGCCGGACCGGCCGTCAGCGCGCCGGTGCCCGTCAGCACAAAAATACCGGTGCCGACGATGGCACCTATCCCCATCAGGACCAGGTCCAGCGGTCCCAGTACTTTCTTCAGACCGCCTTCGGCGCGACCTTGCGCCATCATGTGGTCCAGGTTCTTGGTTCGGAAGAGGCTCAAGTAACTATCTCCATTACTGTTGATTTGATTTGTTTTTTTACCCTTCACCGGCCATCGCTGGCACAGGCAGGTATGGCTGCGCAGTCTACACTGTTTTCACAGGCAGTTCGGCTATTTCGGCACAATTTATTGAGTAATTGGCAAGTCGCGCTGGCGCCTGTGCGGACGGCCCGACGACCGGCCGGCACCGCCCGCGGATGCGCGCACGGGGCCCGGATGCGACGCCGCCTGCGGACCGGAACGGCGCCGCAGGCGGACGGGGGTGCCGCGGTGTGCGGCGGCAGGCGCGGGAAGCGCGTGCTTTATTTACTTGGCGTGGTTGCGGCGGCGCGCGATCAGGCCCAGCAGGCCCAGGCCGGCCAGCAGCATGCCGTAGGTTTCCGGTTCCGGCACGGCCGCTGCCACGGCGATGTTGCCGCTGTAGCTGCCACCGTTGGGCGAGGCGACGTAGCCATCCACTTCCAGGAAGTAGTTGCCGGCGCTCAGGGGATGCAGGCCGGAGGCGAAACTCCAGGCCTGGTCGCCTGGCAGGTAGTTGGTCACGTCCTGGGTGCCGTGGAACACGATGCCGCCCACGTTGCGCAGGTCGAAACCGGTGATGGTCAGGCCATCGTTGGCCGAAGCCTTGAGCGAAGTGATCAGGCCCACCACGTCGTTCAGGCCCGACACGGCGAAGGTGTACTTGTCGGCGAAGAAGTTATTGGCCGCGCCGGCCTGCTGGCCCAGACCCAGCGTGAAGGTATGGCCGAAGTCGGAGCTCGAGTAGTCGGCCAGGTCCTGGGTGATGTCGATCGGCGCCTGGCTCAGGTCGGTAGCCGCCTGCGCAGCGAAGCAGGAGGTGGCCAGGACGACGGTGGCGAGCAGGCGTTGAGTGATGTTGTGCATGGTAGTCAGCGATTAAATGGGGTGGGAAGGATACGTGCGCCGCCGGCGTCCCGTGGACGCGGGCGGCACCGGCCGTTCAGGCAAAGCGCGCGCTCTTGCGGCGCTGTTTGACCAGGCCGATCAGGCCCAGGCCGACGAACAGCATGGCATAGCCTTCCGGCTCCGGCACAGCGCTGATGGTGCCGTTGGCGGCATAGGCGCCGCCAGCGTTGGAGACCACGTTGCCGTTCACTTTGAGGTAGTAGGAACCGGCGGCCAGGTTGGCGTCCGTCAGCGTCCACTTGTCGGTGGCGCCCGACGACAGCTGGCTGCCGGCCATGGCCAGCGCGCCGCCGGCCGTGTACAGGCTAAAACCGGTGATGTTGAGGCCATTCAGTGCGCTGGTGCTGGTCGAGGTCAGGATCAGGTCAACCTTGCTGGCACCGGTGGTGGTGAAGGTGAACTTGTCGCCGAACACGTCATCCTTCAGGTTGTTCTTGAACTTGTCGCCGAAATGCACCGAGCCGTTAGGCGCCAGCGCAATGGCGGCGGGTGCGGAACTGATGTCGACCACGGTGGCCTGGGCGCTCTGCGCCAGCGTCGCGGCGGCCACGCCAGCCACGGTCATCGCCAACGCACGGATCTGCTTATTCATGTATTCCCTAGCTATCGATATGAGGCGCACCTGCTCCGCCTGCCATGTTAATTAATTGGAATTTAAGTTGCACTTAAGTCACCGATGCGCAGAATACCATAAGGCATGGAATTTTGTCATGTTTTTTGTTCATTCAATCACACGCGGCCGGCCAGGCGCGCCATGACGGCGACGGCATGGTCGATCTGGGCCCGGGTGTGGCCGGCGTTCATCATGAAACGCAGCCGGGCCTGGCCCAGCGGCGCGGCCGGGAACTGGATGGCATCGACGTGGACGCCCTCCTTGCGCAGCGCCTGGGCATGGCGCTGGCACTGGGCCGCGTCGCCGATCAGCACTGGCACGATGGGGGTGGCCGTGGACAGGATCTGGTAGCCCAGCGGCGCCATGCGTTCGACGAAATAACGCTGGTTGTCCCACAGGCGCTGGCGGCGCTGGGGCTCTTCCACCAGCAAGTCCAGCGCCGCGATCAGGGCGGCCGCCTGGTCCGGCGGCGGCGGGCAGGTGAAACCGTAGGCGGAACTGGTGAGGCGGATCACGTCGGCGATCTCGCGCTCCACGGCCACGAAGCCGCCAATGGAACCGAGCGCCTTGCTCAGCGTCCCCATCTGCATGATGCAGGGGCTGTAGCAGTTGAAGTGCTCCGAGGTGCCGCCGCCATGTTCACCGAGGATGCCGGTGGCGTGGGCGTCGTCGATGTACAGGATGGCGCCGTATTTTTCCGCCAGCGCCACCAGATCCGGCAGCGGCGCGATCGTGCCTTCCATGCTGAACACGCCGTCGCTGACGATGATGGGACAGGTGCCGTCGGCCGCCTTCAGCAACTGCTCCAGGTGGTTCATGTCGCAATGGCGGTAGGTGTGGCGCTCGGCGCCCGACATCTGGATGCCTTCGCGGATGCTGATGTGATTGAACTCGTCCGAATAATAGGCGTACTTGCGGCGCGTCTCGGCGCGGTAGCCGTGCAGGCGGGCCAGCATGCCAGCCTTGACCAGCGACGACAGCACGCCGATGTTGGTCATGTAGCCCGTCACGAACAGCACGGCGTCGCTCTTGTGCTTGAGTTCACCGAGCCGGCGCTCCAGCGTGCGGTACACCTCCAGGTCGCCGCCCAGCAGGCGCGATTCGCAGTTGCCCACGCCGTAGCGGTCCAGCCCCGCCTTGGCCGCCGCCACCAGGCGCGGATGGTTGGCCAGCGCCAGGTAGTTATTGGTGCTGAACGACACCACCGTCTCGCCATTGGTGATGAAGGTGGGATCGGGCAGCGTGTCGTGCACGGCCGATTCGTGGTGGATGGGATGGCTTTCCAGCCAGGTGGCGATGTCGCTCAGGTCATGCATGGTGTGCTTTCGGTAATGATGGTTAAGCCGCCGGCGCGGGCCGGCGGGCTGCGGTTACGCCGGTTCCTGGCCGGCGCGCTCCGCGAAATAGGGATAGGCCAGCGGCAGCAGCAGCAAGGTGAAAAAGGTGGCCGACACGATGCCGCCCACGATCACCACCGCGAACGGGCGCTGGGTTTCGGAGCCGATGCCGTGCGACAGGGCCGCCGGCAGCAGGCCCAGGCCCGCCATCAGGGCCGTCATCAGGATCGGGCGCAGACGCTGGGCCGCGCCTTCGGCCGCGCTGGCCGCCAGCGAGGCCGGGCCGCGCGCCAGTTCGACGATCTGCTCGACCATGATCACGCCGTTCTGCACCGAGATGCCGGCCACGGCGATGAAGCCGACGGCCGCCGACACGGAGAAATGCAGCCCCGCCGCCGCCAGCGCCGCGATGCCGCCGATCAGGGTGAACGGCACGATGGCCAGGATCAGCAACGCCTTGCGCACCGAGCGGAAGGCCCAGAACAGCAGCGAGAAGATCAGCAGCACCGTGATCGGCACGATCACCTGCAGCCGCTGCACGGCGCGCTGCTGGTTCTCGAACTGGCCGCCCCAGGTGATCTGGTAGCCGGCCGGCAGGTGCACCTGGGCCGCCACCTTCTGCTGGGCCTCGGCGACGAAACTGCCCTGGTCGCGCCCCAGCAAATTGGCCTTGACGGAGGCGTTGCGCTCGCCGGCCTCGCGGCTGATGCGGGCCGCGCCCTGGCGCACCTCGATGCGCGCCAGGTCGCCCAGCGCCACCGTGCCGGCGCCGCCGGGCAGGTTGATCTGCAGCGCGGCGATGTCGTTGACGGAGGCGCGGCTACGCTCCTGCAGGCGCAAGGTGATGTCGAACCGGCGCCCGCCCTCGAAATAGGTGTTGACGGCCACGCCGGCCAGCGCCGTCTGGATCGCGCCGTTGACGTCGGCCACGTTTACGCCCAGGCGCGCGATGCGGCCACGGTCGATCACGATGTCGATCTCGCTCTGGCCGCCGATGCGCACGGCCGCCACGTCGGCCGCGCCGGCGATGCCGTTCAGGATGGCCGCCACCTGCTCGCTGGCCTGGGTCAGCACTTCCAGCTCCGGGCCGCTGATCTTGACGGCGATCTCGCCCTTCACACCCGACAACGCCTCCTCCACGTTATCCTCGATCACCTGCGAGAAGTTGGTGGGCACACCCGGCATGCGGCGGATGCGGGCCGAAAGGTCGGCCACCAGCGCCTCCTTGTCGTCGAAGCGCCAGCTGGAACGGGGCGCCAGGTCGGCCAGGATCTCCATGTTGTTGGGCCCCTTGGGGTCGGTGCCGTCGTCGGGCCGGCCCACGTGCGAGATCACGTTGCCCACCTCGGGATAGCTTTTCAGGATGGCGCGCACCTTGTGCTCGATCTCCTGGGTCTTTTCCAGCGCCGTGGAATTGGGCAGGCTGATGGTGAGCCAGATATTGCCCTCGTCCAGCTTGGGCAGGAATTCGCTGCCCAGCAGCGGCGCCAGCGCCAGCGTGACCAGCAGCACGGCGCCGGAGGCGGCGAACACAGTGACCGGCCGCGCCTGGGCCCGCGCCAGCAGGCGACGGTAGCCGGCCGTCACGCGCGCCATCCAGGCGCTGTGGCGCTCGGCCATGGGATGGCGCTTGATGGTCCAGGCCAGCAGCGTGGGCACCAGCGTCATGCTCAGCGCGATGGCGCCCAGCATGGCAAAGCTGAGCGTGAAGGCCACGGGCGAGAAGATCTTCCCTTCCACCCGCTGGAAGGTGTAGATGGGGATGAAGGCGACGATGATGATGGCCTTGGCGAACAGGATGGGGTGGCCCAGTTCGACCACCGTCTGTTTCAGGGTGCGCTTGCGCCAGGCATAGGGCGACAGGTCGCCGGCCGGGTCGTACTCCTGCAGGGCCAGCCGCACCATCAGCGCCTCCACCAGCACCACGGCGCTGTCGATGATGATGCCGAAGTCCACCGCGCCCAGCGAGATCAGGTTGGCCGGGATGCCGCGCGCGTCGAGCATGATGAAGGCGAACAGCAGCGACAGCGGAATCACCGTGGCCACGATCAGCGCGGCGCGCCAGTTACCCAGGAAGACGATCAGGATGGCGATCACCAGCGCCGCGCCCACCAGCAGGTTCTCGCCCACCGTATGCACCGTATGGTCGATCAGCTGGGTGCGGTCGTAGATGGTTTTCAGGCGCACGCCCTTGGGCAGGCGGGCGTTGACGGCGTCCACCGCCAGCTTGACGTCGGCCACCACCTTGGCCGCGTTGCTGCCCTTGCTCATCTGGACGATGCCTTCCACCACGCTGTCGTTGCCGTTGAAGGCCACCACACCGGAGCGGGGCCGGAAGCCGGCGCTCACCGTGCCCAGGTCCGACACCAGCACCGTCTTGCCGGCGCTGGCGCTGACGATGACGCGGCCGATGTCGTCCATGCTGGAAAAGATGCCGATGCCGCGCACCAGCAGCGCCTCGTCGCCGCGCCGCACCTGGCCGCCGCCCACGTTGGCGCTGTTGGCCGCCAGCGCCTGGCTGACCTGGTCGATGGTCACGCCGTAGCGCTTGAGGGCGGCCGGATCGACCTGCACCTGGTATTCCTTGACGGTGCCGCCGAAGCTGACCACGTCGGCCACGCCGGAGACGATGCGCAGCTGCGGGCGCACCACCCAGTCCTGCAGGGCGCGCACTTCGTTCGCATCCATGCCGGGCGGCGCCTCGACGATGTAGCGGAACACTTCGCCCACGGCCGTCGTCAGCGGCGCCAGGCCCGGTTGCAGGCCGGGCGGCAGCGTGACGTTCTGCAGTTTTTCCAGCACCTGCTGGCGGGCGAAATAGTCGTCCGTGCCGTCGGCGAAGGTCAGCGTCACCACCGACAGGCCGCTGATGGTGACCGATCGCAGCTGGGTCTGGTGCGGCACGCCGCTCATCTCGCGTTCGATCGGCAGCGTGACGGCGCGCTCGACCTCCTCCGGCGCCTGGCCAGGGTACTGGGTCACGATCTGCACCTGCACGTCCTGCACGTCGGGGAAGGCTTCGATGGGCAGGTTGCCGAAGGCGCGGATGCCGAAGGCGGCCAGCGCCGCCGTCAGGATCAGCACGAAGACGCGCTGCGCCAGGACGAAGTCGATCAGCTTATTCAGCATGTGCCGCCACCTCGGCGTTGAGCAGGAACGCGCCTTCCGTCACCACCCGTTCGCCGCCCTGCAGGCCGGCGTCGGCGTAGCTGGTGTCGTGGCCGCGCAGGGCGATGCCGACGCGGCGCTTCTTGAACGTGCCCGGATGCGTCTCCACGAACACGTATTCATAGCGTCCTTCCACGAACAGGGCGCTGTTGGGCAGCTGCACCGCGTGGTGCGCGCCGTCGCGGGCCAGGAAGGACACGCGGGCGAACATCTCCGGCTTCAGGCGCAGGTCGGCGTTGTCCACCGCGCAGCGCACCTGGATGCGGTGCGTGACCGGGTCCAGTGTCTGCCCTACCCGCTCCACCCTGGCCTCGAACTGCACGCCGGGCCAGGCGTCCGTCTCCAGCGCCACTTGCTGGCCGGGGGCAATGGCGCCCGCACCGCGTTCGGGCACGTCGACCACCAGCCACAGGTGGCGCAAATCGGTCACCACGAACAGGGGATTGGGCAGGTCGGGCCGCACTTCCTGGCCCGGATTGAGCTGGCGCTCGGCCACCACGCCGGCAATCGGCGAGCGCAGGCCGAAGCTGCCGTCGTCGTGCGGGCCGGCGTTCAGGTTGGCCAGGCGCTGGGCTGCGCGGCGCGTTTCCGCGCTGGCCTGGGCCAGGTCGGCCTGGGCCGATTCGTAGTCCTTGCGGGCCAGTACTTCGCCGCCGAACAGCGCCTGCGCGCGCTCGTAGGCCATGCGCTTGCGGCCCTCGTCGGCCTGGGCCTTGCGCCAGTCCGCCTGCGCCGTGCCCAGGTCGGGCGCGTCCAGGCTGGCCAGCACGGCGCCGCGCTGCACGCTGTCGCCCGGCTCGGCCCGCAACGCCGTCACGCGGCCGGCGATCGGCGAGCTGACACGGGCCGTGCGGTTTTCGTCATAGGTGATGCGGCCGTTGACCGGCTCGGCCACCGGCAAGGCGCCGGCCGCCAGCGCGCTGACCTTGAGCGAGGACCACTGGGGCGCGTTGGCGTCGAAGCTGATGCTGTCGGGCGCCGGCTTGGGCGCCGCCGGCGTGGCCGCGTGCGGCGCCTGCGAGGCATGCACGAAATGGACGCTGGCCGCGACGGCAGCCAGCACGGCCAGCGCAGCGGCGGCCCGGTTGAAATTTCGTTGAGTGCTCATGTTATTTTCCTTGCGAGACGGCTGCCTGCAGGGCCGCCACTGATTTTGCGTAATCGGCGCGCGCTGCCAGCGCGTCCAGCTGCGCGCTGCGGTAGGTGCGCCGCACGTCGAGCAGATCCATGATGCCCAGCGCGCCGCGCTGGAACGCGAATTCGGCCGCGTCGGCCGACTTGCCGGCGGCCCGCAGCAGTTCATCGTCATCGCGCCGCAGCTTCTGGCCGGCGGTGCGCACCTGCTCCAGGCTCAGTTCCAGTTCGGCCCGGGCCCGCTGGCGCACCTGGCGCAGCCGTTCCTGCGCGCTGTCGAGCGCGATGTCGGCCGCGCGCAATTCGCCCTGGTAGGCGTAGCGTACCTGCAGCGGGATTTGCAGCGCGATGCCGAAACTGTTGCCGCTGCCCTGGGGATTGGCGGCGCTGGTCGGATAGTGTTCGGCCTGCACACCGACCGTGACGTCGGCGCTGCGCGCGGCCAGCGCCAGCTTGCGTGCCGCCTGCGCGGCCTCCACCCGCGCCTGGGCCGCCGCCACGTCGGGACGGCGCGCCAGTGCCGCCTGCAGCGCGTCGCCGCCGGCCGTCACATCGCCATCCAGGGCGGCCGCCAGCAAATCAGTCTCGCCCTGCACGGCGGGCCACGCATCGGCCACCTCCAACGCGCCGGCCTGTTCCGGCTGGCCGATCAGCATGGCCAGGACCTGGCGCGCCGCGAAGCGGTCCGTGCCGGCCTGCGCCGCATCGTTATGGGCGCGCAGCGCATCGACCTGCACCCGCGCCACGTCGGCCGGCGCCAGGTCGCCCGCCTGCAGCCGCTTGCGGGCCGCCTCCACCGTCAGGTCGAACAGGCGCGCACTGTCGCGCATGATGGCCAGCCGGCCTTCCGCCGCCAGCAGGTCGTAATAGGCCTGGCTCACCTGCAGCAGTACCTGGCGCCGCATGTCCCGCGCATCGCTGGCGCTGGC
>JAZJZQ010000702.1:0-4530 GCA_040389625.1 Pseudomonadota bacterium
GCCCGGCGCCAGCGTGACCTTGATGGCGGCCGGCAGCCAGGCCGGCGGCGCGCGCCACAGCGACCAGGCTTGCAAGGCGCACAGCAGCGCGGCCAGCACGGTGACCACGGCCAGCAGGCCGTTGCGGGCCATCGCGCCGCTGCAGGCGCGTATGCCTGCTGCGGCCAGCGCCGGAAGCGACGGCCAGGAACGGAACGGCAACACCGACGCCATGGTGGTCCCCATCATGCGCTCTGGATGCTGCGCCAGCCGTTGGCCGCAGTGGGACGGGCCAGGCCATGCGCCAGTTCATGCAGGGCCGGCATGCCGGAGTGGGGCAGGGTGTGACGGATAGCGGCCAGCAGCCGGCTGATCTGCACCGCGTGACGGGGCCGCTGCGCCGGGTCGGCGGCCAGCAGGGTGCGCAGCAGCTGCAGGGCCGGTGCCCGCGCCTGCGGCTGCGCGCGCGCGATGGCGTCGCCGAATTGCCGGGCCTCGTCCTCATCCAGGATGGGCGGGATGGCGCCGCCATGCGATTGCCGCAGCATTTCGGCGCCGGCCGTGTGGTGGCAGCGGTAAGCCTGCCCGCAATCGCTGCAGAAGCGCAGCGGCTGGCCGCCGGTGGCCAGGAAATAGAACATGGCACCGAGTGAAAAGTAGTCGCTACGGGCGTCGGTGGCATAGCCGCCGCCGTCGGTGGGGAAGAACTGTTCCGGCGCCTGCCAGTTGGCGGTGCCCGCGTAGGAATGGGCGTGGAGACTATCGAGCAGGCGGTTGGTGCCGAAATCGGCCAGCTTGACGGTCGACAGGTGCGGGTCCAGCAGTACGTTGGCCGGCTTCAGGTCCAGGTAGCGCCAGCCGTACTGGTGGACCTTGGCCAGTGCCTGGTTGATCTGCGCGATCCAGTCCAGCAGTTGGGGCAGCGGTATCGACTCGCCCCGTGCCTTCAGGGCCGTCGTGTGCCGGCCCAGGTCCGTGCCCATCAATTCGAGCGCCAGCACGGGCAGGCCGTCGTGCCAGCCGCTGTCGAGCAGGCGCACGATGTGGCGTTCGTCCCATGGCTCCAGCGACTGCAGGAAGGCGATCTCGTTGCGGGCGCTGTCGATCCAGCGGGCGCGCTGTTCCGGCAGGGCGCGCGCCATCTGTTCCTGGTTGATCAGCTTCACCGCCACGTCGCGCGTGGCGCGCGGCCCGCTGGCGCGCCAGATGACGCCATAGGCCGAGCCGGCGATCTGTTCGCGCAGCCGGTAATGGCCCAGTTCCAAGGTGATGATAGTGTCCGTCATGATTCCCCCGCCGGCCCGGTGCCGTCATGCCGGTGTAGCGGAGGGAGACGAAAAAGACGAAAAAAAAGCCTGACGCCGGGAGCGTCAGGCCATGGCCGCTGGGGTGCGCGGCGCGTAACGGTCAGCGGTCGTAGTAACCCCGCTCGTATCCCCGGTGATGTTCGTGGTATTCGTGTTCGTAGTAGCCGCGGCCACGGTATTCACGGTATTCGCGGTAGTAAGGCCGTGCCGGTTCCACATAGACCACGCGCGGCGGCTCATAGTAGCGCGGCGGCGGGGCGTAGTACACGGGCGCCTGCTGGTAGTACACGGGCGCCGGCTGGGTGTAGACCCGGGTTTCGACATAGCCGCGCCGGTAGCCGCGGTCGTTCGTGCTGATGCTGTTGCCCACGGCCGCGCCCACCAAGCCGCCGACGATGGCGCCGTCACGCCCGCCGCTGTTGCTGCCGATGGCCGCGCCGATCACGGCGCCGGCCGCCGTGTTGAAGTCTCTGTCCCCGGCCATTGCGCCCGACGATACGGCAACTGCGGCCAGCATCACCGCACCCAGGATTTTCTTGTTCAACATGGCGTTTCCCCTCGCATCGGCACTGGTCGGAATGACCGGTTCAGCCGTTGTATGAGCTTCACTATATCGTCCGCCAAAAAAATCGCCACGGCTTATACACATTCTTACATTCCGGGCAGCCGTGTAACATTTGACGGCACCCCGGCCAGACTGGCGCGCCGGCGCTCCCACTCCGGCCGCAACAGACTGTACACGGTCACGTCGCGGTAGGCGCCGTTGATGAAGAAGCATTGGCGCAGCGTGCCTTCGGCCGTGAAGCCGCACTTCTCGGCCACCCGCACCGAGGCCGTGTTCTCGGGCGCCGTCAGCAGTTCGAGCCGGTGGTACTGGCTGGCGTTGAACAGGTAGTCGATCAGCAGCCTGCAAGCCTCGGTCACATAACCGCGTCCGGCCAGCGTCTGGTCGAACAGCCGGTAGCCGATTTCGCGGTTGGTGGGCGTGCGCGACTTGAAATGCGTGATGACGCCGACGATGTGGTGCAGCTGGTCTTCGATGACGAACAGTTCACTGTCCTCGGAGGCAAAGCCGTTCTGCATGAACTCCTTGCGCATCGTTTCGGGCGACTTGAAATGGCTGGAAAAATAGTCGCCCCGCGACGGCAGGTCGTTGACCAGCGCGATGAAGGTGTTCAGGTCGGCCGTGAGCAGATGGCGCACGGTACACAGTTTCCCTTGGAGCATAGACGCTTTCGTGGCAAGGCACAGACTTCCATGGTAAGGCAAGCTTGCCGCCGAATCAACAGCAACCGGGATGCGTAAAACGTAACATTTGCTGCGAAAAATAGTCAAATAGGCTATCGTTTCATTCCCTCGCCATCCGCCAGGGAACTGTTGATAAAAACTAAACGCCCACCCACGAGACTGGATACCCATGAATACCGTTTTTGAGCAAGCCCTGGGCCACAAGCCCGTACTGACCCTGCTGGCCGGCTGCCTGCTGGGCGGCGCCGCGCTGGCGGCGCCGGCCAACGACAGCGCCACGTTGGGCAAGATCCGCGACAGCGCCATGCAGGACAACTGGGCCTACGAGCGCCTGGCCGACCTGACCGACCTGGTGGGGCCGCGCCTGTCCGGTTCGCCCGGCGCGGCGGCTGCCGTGGAGCAGGTGGCGGAAGCGATGCGCAAGCTGGGTGCCAAGGTCACGCTGCAGCCGGTCAAGGTGCCGCACTGGGTGCGCGGCGCCGAGTCGGGCGAACTGGTGGACTACGCCGGCCGTCCCGCCGGCATCACCCAGCGCGTGGTGCTGACGGCCCTGGGCGGCTCGGGCGCGACCCCGTCCGCCGGCCTGACGGCGCCGGTGCTGGTGGTGCACAGCTTCGAGGAGCTGCAAACCCGCGCGGCCGAAGCCAAGGGCCGCATCGTGCTGTTCGACGTGGCGTTCGACCAGCAGATGGCCGACCGCGGCCTGGCCAGTCCGGCCTACCGCCATGGCGCCAACTACCGCGTCAACGGCCCGCGCAAGGCCGCTGAACTGGGCGCGGTGGCGGCCCTGGTGCGCGCCGTGGGCGGCGCCGACTACCGCATCCAGCACACGGGCACCACCCTGCTCGACGCCAAGGCCCGTATTCCGGCCGCCGCCGTCACCACGGAAGATGCACTGCTGATGACCCGCCTGTCGGCCCGCGGCCCGCTGCGGATGCACCTGACCCTGACCCCGCAGACCTTGCCCGACGCCGACAGCTACAACGTCATCGCCGACCTGCCAGGCAGCGACAAGGCCGACGAGGTGGTGATCGTGTCCGGCCACCTCGATTCCTGGGACCTGGCCACCGGCGCCAACGACGACGGCGCCGGTGTGGCCGGCGCCATGGGCGTGCTGGCCACGCTCAAGAAGCTCAACCTGCAGCCGCGCCGCACCATCCGCGTGATCGCGTGGATGAACGAGGAGAACGGCACCCGCGGCGGCACGGCCTACTTCGCCGCCAACAAGGACCACCTCGAGCGCCAGGTGGCCGGCATCGAAAGCGATTCCGGCTCCGGCCGGCCGTTCGGTCTGTTGTCCAGCGTGGCGCCCAAGGCCGAACCGCTGTTCGAGCCGCTGATGGCGGCGCTCGAGCCTATCGGCGCCGGCGCCTTCACCAGGCGCGACGTGCTGGGCGCAACCGACCTGTCGCCGCTGGAGGAGGCGGGCATGCCCGTGTTCGAGCCGCACGTCGATACCCACAGCTATTTCCACTACCACCACACGCCGGCCGATACGCTCGACAAGGTCAATCCGGCCGACCTGCAGCGCCATGTGGCCGTGATGTCGGCCCTGTCCTGGTTCCTGGCCAATATGGAGCAGCCCATCGGCCGCACGCTCAAGCAGTAAGCGCGGCCCGGTTTGCGCAGACGTGCTGCCCGCTGCGATTGCTTCGTGCTAGTCTGTAGGCTGGCGTCCACCGCGGACGCCGGCCAGCCAAGGCAGGCATGGCAAACGAACGGGAAAGGAGAGTGCCATGGACCAGCAGTCGAAAATCCACTACAAGGGTTGGGAAATCATGCCGGTGGCGTTGCCCACCAGCGACAGGCGGTGGACGGCCAGCTGCGACATCGCCCGCGCCGGCGTGGACGGGGTGGAAACGTTCGAAGGCGCCACCATGCAGTTCCTGCGCGAGACGGAGGACGACGCCATCGCCGCCGCCTGCGACGAGGCGATCCGCCAGATCGACAACCTGATCGCCAATCCCCTGGTGCGCCTGGCCTGAGCCGTCTGGCC
>JAZJZQ010000702.1:4630-5702 GCA_040389625.1 Pseudomonadota bacterium
CCCTGTACAGGCCGCATCGTTGTCCAGGCCGCACACACCTGACACTTGCCGACGCCTGGCGCAATGAAACCATTTAGCTATCCTGAACAAATCGCGCTGCTGCCCTACATCGGCAAGTGGCTGGCCATCGCCGGCCTGGTGGCGGCGCTCAGCGGCACCGCCTCGGCCTTCTTCCTGTTCTCGCTCGACTGGGCCACGGCCTGGCGCGACAGCCACGCCTGGGTGATCTGGCTGCTGCCGCTGGCCGGCTTTGCCGTCGGCTGGGTCTACCTCAAGCTGGGCCGCAGCGTGGAGGCCGGCAACAACTTGCTGATCGACGAAATCCACGACCCGAAAAAAGTGGTGCCGCTGCGGCTGGCGCCGCTGGTGCTGGGCGGCACCGTCATCTCGCACCTGTTCGGCGCCTCCGTCGGGCGCGAGGGGACGGCCGTGCAGATGGGCGGCGCCCTGGCCGACCAGCTCACCCACGTGTTCCGGCTGCGCCACGACGAGCGCCGCATCCTGCTGATGGCCGGCATCAGCGCCGGTTTCGCCTCCGTGTTCGGCACGCCGCTGGCCGGCGCCGTGTTCGGGCTGGAAGTGCTGGCCATCGGCCGCATGCGCTACGACGCCATCTTCCCCTGCATGGTGGCGGCCATCGCGGCCGACCAGGTGGGCATGGCGTGGGGCGTGCACCACACCCACTATCCGCTGCACGGCGTGGCCCAGCTGACCGTCTGGAGCGTGGCGGCCGTGATCGCGGCCGGCATGCTGTTCGGCCTGATCGGCATGCTGTTCGCCACTGCCACCCACGCCGGCGCCGCCTTCATGAAGCGCCACATTGCGTACGCGCCGCTGCGGCCCCTGCTGGGCGGCACCGTGGTGGCCGTGGCCGTGTGGCTGGTCGGCACCCGCTACATCGGCCTGGGCATCCCTGTCATCGTGGAGGCGTTCCAGCACCCGCTGGCGCCGGCCGATTTCGCCGGCAAGTTCGTCTTCACGGTTGGTTCGCTGGCCTCCGGCTTCAAGGGCGGGGAGGTGACGCCGCTGTTCTACATCGGCGCCACGCTGGGCAACGCGCTGGCGCCGCTGC
>JAZJZQ010000703.1:0-5141 GCA_040389625.1 Pseudomonadota bacterium
TTCGAGATCCACGTCTTCTCGCCGTCCAGCACGTAATGGTCGCCGTCGCGCACGGCCGCGCACTGCATGGCCGCCACGTCGGAGCCGGCCTGCGGCTCGGACAGGGCAAAAGCGGCGATGGCCGCGCCGCTGGCCACGCGCAGCAGGTAGGCTTCGCGCTGGGCCGTGCTGCCGAACAGGCTGATGGCGCCGGAACCGAGGCCCTGCATGGCGAAGGCGAAATCGGCCAGGCCGCTGTGGCGCGCCAGCGTCTCGCGGATCAGGCACAGGGCGCGCGTGTCGATGGCCTCGTCATGCCCGCCCCAGGCCTTGCCGCCCACGGCGTGGCGCAGCCAGCCGGCCGCCCCCAGCTGCATGACGAGGCGGCGGCAGGCCGTGTCGACGTCGCCATGGTGGCCGTCCGTGATGTTGGCGGCGGCCCAGGCGTCCAGCGCCCGTTCCAGTTCGGCGTGGCGCGGCGCCAGGAAGGGCCAGTCCAGGTAGCTCTTGTCGGCCATGGCTCAGTCTCCCTCGAACAGCGGTTTTTGTTTGGCCACGAAGGCGTGGTAGGCGCGGTGGAAGTCGTTGGTGGCCATGCAGATGGCCTGGGCCTGGGCTTCCGCCTCGATCGCCTCGTCCACCCCCATGTTCCATTCCTGCTGCAGCATCTTCTTGGTCATGCCGTGGGCGAAGGTGGGACCGTCGGCCAGGCCCTGGGCCAACGCTTGCGCGGCGCCGGCCAGCGCGTCCGGCTCGTGCAGGCTGTTGAAAAAGCCCCAACGCTCCCCTTCCGCGCCCGACATGGAGCGGCCCGTGTACAGCAGTTCGGCGGCGCGGCCCTGGCCGATCACGCGCGGCAGCAGCGCGCAGGCGCCCATGTCGCAGCCGGCCAGGCCGACCCGGGTGAACAGGAAGGCCGTCTTGCTGCGCGCCGTGGCCAGCCGGAGGTCCGAGGCCAGGGCCAGGATGGCGCCGGCGCCGGCGCAGATGCCGTCCACCGCCGCCACCACCGGCTGCGGGCAGGCCCGCATCGCCTTCACCAGGTCGCCCGTCATGCGGGTGAAGGCCAGCAGGCCGGGCATGTCCAGTTTGGTCAGCGGGCCGATGATGTCGTGCACGTCGCCGCCCGAGCAGAAGTTCTCGCCCGCGCCCGTGACGACGATGGCTTTCACGTCGTCCGCATAGGCCAGCGCGCGGAACAGGTCGCGCAGCTCGGCGTAGGATTCGAAGGTGAGCGGGTTCTTGCGCTCGGGCCGGTTCAGCGTGACGGTGGCCACGCCGCCGGCCACGGCGAACAGGAAGTGGCTGGCCTGGTGGCCGGCCAGGGTGGCGCGGTTGCCGGGCAGCTGCTGCGCCTGGCCGGGGAGGTATCGCATGGTTATCCTTGTTTGTCGTCGGAGGCGTTCAGGTGGTGCTTCATCTGCGACAGCAGCTCGATCAGCCGGCCCTTGTCGGTGCCGGAGATGTCCTGCAGCAGTTCGGCGATCCATTGTTCGTGCACGGCCGCCATGGTGGCGAAGGTGCGGCGGCCGGCGGCCGTCAGCTTGACGCTGTAGGCCCGGCCATCCTTGGGGTCGGGCACGCGCAGCACCAGCTTTTCCTGCTCCAGCTGGTCGGTGATGCCGGTGATGTTGCCGCCGGTGACCATCATGCGCTTGGACAGCTCGCCCATGCGCAAGCCCTGCGGATAGCGCTCCAGCTGCGCCATCAGGTCGAAGCGCGGCAACGTGATGCCGAAGGTAGCGCGCAGCCGGCTGCGGATCTCGTTCTCGATGCGCACCGTGCACGAGAGCATGCGCAACCACAGCTTGAGCGACTGGTGATGGTCGTCCGTGAGACGGCTGGCCAGGTCCAGCACGGGCGGGTTGTCCTCGCCCTCCTGCTGGTCCGGGATGGCGGGATGGGCGTTGTTCTCTGAGCGTGACATGGTGTTCCGTTTCTATCCGTTGTTACATGACTGCGTTACATGACTGCGGCTACATGACTTCGCCGCCGGCGACGGCGATGGCCTGGCCCGTCATGGCGCCCGATTCGGGCAGGCATAGCCAGGCCACGGCGTTGGCCACTTCCTCCGGCTGCACCAGCCGCTGCTGGGGATTGCCGGCCGCCAGCCCGGCGCGCGCCTGCTGCTCGCTGCGCCCCGTCTTGGCCATGATGTTGGCCACCGCTTCCCGTACCAGGTCGGTCTCCGTGTAGCCGGGGCAGACGGCGTTGACGGTCACGCCGCGCGCGGCCACCTCCAGCGCCAGCGCGCGCGTCAGGCCCAGCACGCCGTGCTTGGCCGCCACATAGGCCGCCACGTAGCGGTAGCCCACCAGCCCCGCCGTCGAGGCCACGTTGACGATGCGCCCCCAGCCCGCCTCCAGCATGGCCGGCAGTGAGGCCTGGGTGCAATGGAAGGTGCCCGTCAGGTTCACGTCCAGCATGCGCTGCCACAGGGCTGCGTCGGTCTTGCCGAACGGCGCCGACGCGGCCTGGCCTGCATTGTTGACCAGGATGTCGATCCGCCCGGCGCAGCGGGCCGCCCGCGCGAACCCGGCCAGCACGCTGGCCTCGTCGGTGACGTCGATGATCTCTGTCTCGACCCGCCCCAGCGTGTCGAGCTGTTCGGCCGCGTGGGCCAGCGCGGCGCCGTCGCGCCCGGCCAGGGTGACGCTGGCGCCGCGCAGCAGCAGTTCACGGGCGCAGGCGGCGCCAATGCCGCGCGCACCGCCCGTGACCAGCGCGTGCCGTCCTTCCAGCGAGGATGCGATGGGATTCATGGTTCAGCCCTCCAGCAGGCGCGCGGCCAGTTGTTGCGGCGTGAGGCCGGCGCCGGCGGCGGCCAGCTGGCGCTCGCGCGCCAGGTTGCGTTCCAGCTGCTGCTTGCCGGCCAGGTACTGCCTAGGCCAGGGAGCGCCAGCGTAGCCTATCCTGGCCGCTTCCGCCAGCGTCCAGGCGGGATTGGCCAGGTGCGGCCGGCCCACGGCGCACAGGTCGGCGCGGCCGGCGGCGATGATGCCGTTGGCGTGGTCGGCCTCGAAGATGGAACCGACGGCGATGGCGCCGATGCCGGCCTCGTTGCGCACCCGGTCGGCGAACGGGGTCTGGAACATGCGCCCATATTGCGGCTGTTCCAGCTTGCTGACCTGGCCCGACGAACAGTCGATCATGTCGGCGCCAGCCGCCTTGAACAGGCGCGCGATTTGCACCGCGTCGTCGGGCGTGATGCCGCCTTCGACCCAGTCGTGGGCCGAGATGCGCACGCTCATCGGCTTATGCTGGGGCCACACGGCCCGCACGGCGGCGAACACGCGCAGCGGGAAGCGGCAGCGGTTCTCCAGGCTGCCGCCGTATTCGTCGCCGCGCTCGTTGGTGAGCGGCGAGATGAACGACGACAGCAGATAGCCGTGCGCGCAGTGCAGTTCCAGCCAGTCGAAGCCGGCCTCCCCGGCCGCCAGCGCGGCGCGCACGAAGTCGGCCTCGATGCGCGCCATGTCTTCTACCGTGACGGCGCGCGCCGTCTGCGACACGCCGGCCAGGTACTGCTGGCGCGATGCCGACACCAGCGGCCAGTTGTCCCGTTCCAGCGGCAGGTCGATGCCGTCCCACATGGCGCGGGTGGAACCCTTGGCGCCGGCGTGGCCCAGCTGCAGCGCGATCTTCGCGTCGCTGTTGGCGTGGACGAAATCGACGATGCGCCGCCACGCCTGGGTGTGCTCGGGCGCGTACATGCCGGGGCAGAACGGGGTGATGCGGGCATCGGCCGACACGCACGTCATTTCCGCGCACACCAGCGCCGCGCCGCCCAGGGCGCGCGCGCCCAGGTGGGCCAGGTGGTAGTCGCCCACGGTGCCGTCGACGGCGCTGTATTGCGCCATCGGCGAGACGACGATGCGATTCTTCAGCGTGAGCCCGCGCACTTTGAGCGGCGTGAACATGGGCGGGATGGCCAGGCTGGGCGGGGCCGGCAATTGCGCCTGGGCGAAGGCACGCTGCGCGAACCAGGCCTCGAAGCCGGCCACGTAGCCGGCGTCGCGCAGGCGCAGGTTTTCGTGTGACAGGCGCTGGCTGCGCGTGAGCATGGAATAGGCGAATTGCGGCGCCTCCATGGCGCTGTAGCGCTCCACGTTCTCGAACCATTCCATCGAGTTGCGGGCCGCGCTCTGGATCTTCAGCACTTCCACCGCGCGCACCTGCTGGTAGGCGGCCAATGCCGCCGCCGTGTCCCCGTGCTGGCCAAAGCAGCGCGCCAGCTCGATCGCGTCTTCCAGCGCCAGCTTGGTGCCGGAGCCGATCGAATAGTGGGCCGAGTGGGCCGCGTCGCCCATCAGCACCACCGGCACGCGGCCGGTGGGCGTGTCGTTCCAGTGCACCCACTGGGCGCACACGATGCGGGGGAACTTGATCCACACGCTGGAGCCGCGCAGGTGGGCCGCGTTCGACATCAGGGCGTGGCCGTCCAGCTGGTCGGCGAACAGCTGCTCGCACCAGGCGATACTCTGCTCCTGGCTCATTTCCTCCAGCCCGGCGGCGCGCCACACCGTTTCTGGCGCCTCGACGATGAAGGTCGACGTGTCGCCGTCGTACTGGTAGATGTGGGCCTGGAACCAGCCGTGCGGCGTCTGCTTGAAGGCGAAGGTGAAGGCGTCGAACTTCTTCTTCGTGCCCAGCCACACGAAGCGGCACTGGCGCGCTTCGATCTGCGGCGCGAAGGTGGCGGCGTAGCGGCTGCGGATGCGGGAATTGAGACCGTCGGCGGCGATCACCAGGTCGGCGCCGTAGCGGGCGGCGATCTCCTGGTCGTCCGCCACGTCGGTCTCGAACACCAGCCTCACGCCCAGCTCCTCGCAGCGCCGCTGCAGGATGTTGAGCAGGTGCTTGCGGCCGATGCCGCAGAAACCGTGGCCGCCGGAACGCACCTTCTGGCCCTTGAAGTGGATGTCGATATCGTCCCAGTGGTTGAACGACTGCAGGATGGCGCGCGCCGTCGGTTCATCGGCCGCCGCCAGGTTGCCCAGCGTCTGGTCGGAAAACACCACGCCCCAGCCGAAGGTGTCGTACGGCCGGTTGCGTTCGATGACGGTGATGGTGTGGGCCGGGTCCTGCTTTTTCATCAGCAGGCCGAAATACAGCCCGGCCGGGCCGCCGCCTATGCATACGATGTTCATGGAGTGCTTTCG
>JAZJZQ010000704.1:0-2751 GCA_040389625.1 Pseudomonadota bacterium
TCGCCTTCGGCAACGGCCTCAACAGCCAGCCCACCAACACGCTGTTCTTCGCGGCAGGGCCCAAGGACGAGACGCACGGGCAGTATGGCCGCATCGACCTGAAATAGGCGCCGGTCGGGACTGACTATTGGGAATAATGGGGACGCGAAAACCGGGGACGTAACACGGTTTTCGTGAATGGGGCGTAAATGGGGTACGTCCCCATTTATTTCGTCCCCAGGTTTTTGTATGGGCTGCGCCACGGGCGGCGCGGCTATTTGCGCTGGCGCAAGTGTTGCTGCGGGCGATGTTTGATAATGGCCACTTCGTCAGTCACGTCATCGCCGCGCATGGGCTGCGCTGGATGCCGGCGCCCGGCCCGGCACGGTGTCGCGGGCAGCTTGCGCGGCGGTGGCGTGGCTGGCGCTCCCCACCGTCCAGGAGAGCCGCCATGCAGCAGCGCTACGCCCCCGGCCTGATCGACCGCCTGATGGACGAGCTGCCACGCGCCCGGGGCTGGTCGCTCGAGCAGCTCAAGGATGCCGTCGCGCGCGACCTGGAGGCGCTGTTCAACACCCGCGCCGCCGTGGCCGACGCCGAGCTGGCGCCGTATCCCGAAGTGGGCAACTCCATCCTCAACTATGGTTTGATCGACTTTGCCGGCATGTGCCTGACCAGCGACGAGGACAAGCAGACCATCTGCGCCGCCGTGCGCCTGGCCATCGAACGCCATGAGCCCCGGCTGTACGCGGTGAACGCGGCGCTGCGCGTGTCGGACGCGCTGGTGAACCGGGTCGATATCGTCATCAACGCCCGCCTGATGGCCGATCCGGCCGCCGAACCGGTGCGCTTCGACGCCGTGCTCAAGCCATCGACCCAGCAGTACGCCATCCACCGCGGCGGTCCGTCCGAGGACGGCGCCGCCTGACGGCGCAAGCGCCTCAGCCCCGCAGCGCGTCGAAGAAGATAGCGGGCAGCTTGAACCACGAAGGCTGGACCTGGAACGCGAACAGCTTGCGCCCCACGTTGTGGGCCTGGCGGTTGTTGACGAACCAGGGCGGATTGGGCAGCAACGTCATCGCCCCGCTCAACACACTGCGCGGGAAGGGCCGGAACGGCGCCCGCACCACCGTGCGCTGGGGTTTGTCGAACATGTGCGTGTTATGCACGCTGCCGATGCCGCTCTGCACGTCGTTCAGCACGTGGCCGGGGAAGGCGCCCCACGGCGCCTGCGTCAGCAGGTAGCCCAGTCCCGTCCACGCGTTGATGGCGATGCAGCCGTAGCGCAGTTCCAGCAGCAGTTGGTCCAAGCGCGGCCCCAGCGCCTTGATGGTGGCCGGGTGGATCAGGATGTTGGCGCCCAGCGTGCCGCGCAGCCGGTCGTTGCTGAAGGCGATGGCCTGGCGCAGGAAGCTTTCCGCGTCCTCGCCGTCGAGCAGCTGTTCGCACAGGGTGGGCGCGAATACCTCGTTGCAGCGCCCGAATACCTGTTCGGCGCTGGCCGCCGGCAGTTCCACCACTTCGCGATTGGCGGCCGCGCCATGCGGGTTGACGCGCCGCGCGCCCGGCTGCCACGCCGCGAATTGGGCCTGGCGGCTGGCCGCGCCGGGATAGTAGGGCTTGCGGTCCGGCGCGGCGGCCAGCGCTTCACGTACGGCCTGGCGCAAGGCCGGCGTGTGCTGCCACTGCTGCGGCAGCACCAGCACTTGCGAGGCGACGCAGTTAAAGCCCGAGTTGTGCAGCTTCTGGGTGGCGATGTGGCTGGCCTGGAAGGCGATGTCGGCCGCCGTCCACGGCCCCGGCACCACGATGGTGGGACACACGGCCCCCAGTTCGCTGGAGATGGGCTTGGGATTGAGCGGCGTGTTGGCCAGCCGGTTCGCTTCGCCGTCCGGGCCGTGGCCGTAGACGATGGCGTCGTGCGTGGCCTGGCTGCCCGTGATGTGGATGGTGTCCACCAGCGCGTGCTGGCACAGCATGGCGCCCACCTCGCCGCCGCCCGTGACGAAGTGCAGGAAGTCGCGCTCGGCCAGCGGGGCGAAGATGTGCTGGAACACGGGCAGCAGGTATTCGTTGACGGGATTGAGCTTGACGATGCAGACCGCTTTTTCCGAATACAGCTTGTGCAGCGCGTCCAGCGGGGCGATGCTGGAGATGTTGCCGGCGCCCAGGATCAGCGCCAGTTCACCTTGCGCGTGGCGGGTGTCGCGGTAGGCGGCGGCCACGTGGCTGGCCAGGTTGCCGGCGTTGACTTCCGGCTGCATCCACACTTCCGCCCGCACGCCCGACAGCAGCAGGCGGTCGAAGATATTTTGCGGGAACACTTCCACCGCCAGCTGGCGCCCGGCCACCGTGCGCTGCCTGAGCTTGTGGACGGCGGGCCGGCCGGTGGCGGCGATCTGTTCCAGCGTGGCCAGCACGTGGTCGCAGCTGGCCAGCAGCGCCCATGGGCCGGAGGTCCACTCCTCGCCTTGCAGCGGGCTGTCGGCGGCGATGCCCTTGGCCGCGTTGGACAGGGCGATCCACCGGTCGGCAACGGCCGGGATGCGCTCGCGCACCTGGCGCAGCAGGGCGATGCGCTCCTGTACGGCCAGCGCGGCCCAGTCCTGGCGGCGTGCCGCCAGACGTGTCAGCAGCATCTCCAGCCCGGCGTTGGTTTCCAGCGCGCCGCCCATCATTTCACCTTGCCCATGGCGGCGCGATCCTGCTCGCCGCCCTCGGGGTTGATGCACATGAACGAGTCGAGGCCATCTTCCGTGCCGTAAGCCGGCA
>JAZJZQ010000705.1:0-3429 GCA_040389625.1 Pseudomonadota bacterium
GGCGCAGGATCCTGGGCCAGGGCCTGGGCGGCCAGCGCCAGCAAGACGGTGGAAGCGAGGGTTTTCAGGGCGAACGACGGCGGCAACACGGGCATGGCGATCCTGGTACTGGCTAAAAGTCGGGAAAAACGCTCGTGATAATGTACCTGATCGCGCCGCCGCACGGACGGAAATTCGAGGATTCCCTCTAAATCAGCAACCGCCGCGCGCCCCGGCGCCACAGGGCGGTTGCAACGGCCGCTAGATGCCCGGCGCCCGCAACAGCCCGCCGTTGACCACGCCCTGGCATGGGTTGAAGCCGATCGCGTACGACAGGTCGGCCGGACGGGCGATCTGCCACAGGGCGAAATCGGCGCGCTTGCCCACGGCCAGGGTGCCGATGTCGTCCTGGCGCCCCAGCGCGCGCGCCGCGTGGACGGTGCAGCCGGCCAGCGCCTCCTGCGGCGTCAAGCGCCACAGGGTGCACGCCATGTTCATGGTCAGCAGCAGCGACGTCATGGGCGAGGTGCCGGGATTGCAGTCCGTGGCCAGCGCCATCGGCACCTTGGCGGCGCGCAGGGCGGCCACCGGCGGCTGCACCGTCTCGCGCAGGAAGTAGTAGGCGCCCGGCAGCAGCACGGCCACCGTGCCCGCTTCGGCCATGGCGGCGATGCCCTCCGCGCTCAGATGCTCCAGGTGGTCGGCCGACAGGCCGCCATAGCGCGCCACCAGCTGCGCCCCGCCCTGGTCGGACAGCTGCTCGGCGTGCAGCTTGACGGGCAGGCCGTGGCGCCGCGCGGCCACGAACACGCGCTCGGTCTGTTCAGCGCTGAAGCCTATCCGCTCGCAGAACGCGTCCACGGCGTCGACCAGGCCCTGTTCTGCCAGCGTGTCGAGCATGGCGCACACTTCGGCGATGTAATGCTCGGCGCGGCCGGCAAACTCGGGCGGCAGCGCGTGCGCGCCCAGGAAGGTGGTGGCCACGCTCACCGGCAGCACCTGCCCCAGGCGGCGCGCCACGCGCAGCATCTTGGCCTCCGTTTCCAGCTCCAGGCCGTAGCCGGACTTGATCTCGATGGTGGTCACGCCCTCGGCCAGCAGGCTGGCCACGCGCGGAATGCTCTGCGCCAGCAGTTCGTCCTCGGTGGCGGCGCGGGTGGCGCGCACGGTGGACATGATGCCGCCGCCGGCGCGGGCGATGTCCTCGTAGCTGGCGCCGTTCAGGCGCGCCTCGAATTCGTCGCTGCGGTTGCCGGCATGGACGATGTGGGTGTGGCAGTCGATCAGGCCCGGTGTGAGCCAGCCGCCGCCGCCATCGTGCACGGTGCGGGCGAACTGGGGCGCGTCGGCCGGCAGTTCGGCGCGCGGACCCAGCCAGGCGATGCGGCCGTCGCGCACGGCGACCGCCCCGTCGCGTACTTCGCCATAGCCGTCGGCCATGGTGGCCAGGTGTACGTTGATGAACAAGGCGTCCCAGGCTGCTGTCATGCGTCGGTCTGCTTTCTACTGAACTGGTTTGCTTGAGTGCTCAAGCGATTATGTGGGGCGCGCATCAATGGGGAATGATGTCGGCCACCAGCACGGTGGCCTGTATCGTGTCCATGGTCCAGGCCTGGTCCACGTCGAGCACCACGGCGTCGTAGCGCACCAGGGCGATGCGCTCGGTGGCGCTGCTCAGGGTCAGGCTTTCGCCTTCGGCCAGGAACAGCACGGTGGTGGCGCTGCGCCGCGCCAGGTCCTGCTGGCCGCTTACCAGGCGCCGCTCCAGCCGGTGGCGGCAGCGGCCGCGCCGCGTCATCACGTTGAAGTCGGTCGTCAGGCCGCCCGTGATGGTGGCGTCGACGGCGGACTCGCCGGGGAATTCGATCAGCGGATCGCTGGGGCTGAGCACGAAGCGTTCGTGGCCGAAGTCCAGCAGCACGCCGTCGCCGTCCACCAGCGCCAGCGAGCGGTCGATGCCGGGGAACGGCGAGAATGGCCCGTCCTGGACGATGGTGGCCAGGCTGATGCGCCAGTCGAAGTGGTCGAAATCGGCGCCGGGCGGCATGACGACGATTTCCGTGGTGCTGCCGCCGCCGTTCTTCCATGGGGTGGGCCGTAGGCTTGCGTACTGGATCAGCTGGGTCATCGGAACTCCCTCAGTTCGGCCAAAGTCTGCCTGAAGCGCGCGGCGATGGCCTGCTGCGCCACGTGCTGCTGCTTGCGCACTACCCACTGGCCGCCGACCATCACGTCCCGCACCAGGTTATCGTTGCCGCTGAAGATGAAGGTGCCCAGCACCTCATCCAGCGCCAGCCCGAACAGGTTGGGATGATCGTCGTCCAGCACCACCACGTCGGCACGCTTGCCGGGCGCCAGGGCGCCCAGCGGCCGTCCCGCCGCCTGCGCCCCGCCCTGCAGGGCGCCCTGCCACAAAAAGTCGCCCACATTGCGCTGCGTGGACGATACCGCAATATTACGCCGCTGCTGGACCAGGCGCTGCCCATATTCGAGCCAGCGCAATTCTTCCACCGCGCCCTGCGAGATATGGCTGTCGCTGCCGACGCCGAAGCGGCCACCCGCCGCCAGGTACTCCTGCAGGGGGAACAGGCCGTCGCCCAGGTTCGCTTCCGTGGTCGGGCACAGGCCCGCCACGGCGCTGCTGGCCGCCAGCGCCGCCACTTCGTCCGGCATCAGATGCGTGGCGTGAATCAGACACCAGCGCGCATCCACGGCCGCATTTTCCATCAGCCACTGCACCGGGCGGCGTCCGCTCCAGGCCAGCGACTGCGCCACTTCCGCCTGCTGCTCGGCGATGTGGATATGCACCGGACGGTCCGCCGGCAGCACCTGCAGCACCTGCCCGATCTGCTGCACCGTGGCCGCCCGCAGCGAATGGGGCGCCACGCCCACTTCCGTCTGGCCGTCGCGCAGCGGTTCCAGCGCCTCGATCACGGCCAGCACGTCGCGCACATCCGTGCGGAAACGTTGTTGCTCCGGCTTGAGGGCCTGTTCACCAAAGCCGGAATAACTATACAACACCGGCAGCATCGTGATGCCGATCCCGGCCAACCGTGCGGCCGTTATCACCCGTTCGGCCGTCTCGGCCGGGCGAGGATAGAGGGCGCCGTCCGGCGTGCGTTGCACATAATGGAATTCGCACACGGCCGTGTAGCCGTGGCGCAGGCATTCCGAAAACAACTGGGCCGCGATGGCCTCGATCTGCTGCGGTGTGATGTTGCGGGCGAAACGGTACATCAGCTCGCGCCACGTCCAGAAGCTGTCCGGTCCGTCGCCGGCCCGCTCCGTCTTGCCGCCCAGCGCGCGCTGGAAGCTGTGCGAGTGCAGGTTGACCATGCCCGGCAGCGCGTACTGCGCCAGTTCCACGCCGGCCGGCTGGGCCGCATCGGGCGTGACGGCCGTCAGGCTGCCGGCCGCATCCCACTCCAGCAGCACGTCCTGGCGCCAGCC
>JAZJZQ010000706.1:0-2175 GCA_040389625.1 Pseudomonadota bacterium
GTGGCCGTCGATCTCGAGGATGTCGCGCAGCGACTTGAGCACCATCGGGTCGTCGTCCACCACCAGGATGCGGCGCGCCGACGGCGGCGTGCCTTGCTGCACCGGCAACGTTGCGCAGGCGTTGGCCTGCACCGGGAAGCGCAGCCGCATGGTGGTGCCGCCGTTGGGCCGGGTGTCGATCTCGATGCCGGCGCCGTGCCGTTCCGTCATGCCGTACACCATGGCCAGCCCCAGCCCCGTGCCCCGTTCGCCCTTGGTGGTGAAGAACGGTTCCAGGCAGCGGCGCCGGGTGGCCTCGTCCATGCCCACGCCGCTGTCGGAGATTTCGATCAGCACCTGCTGCGGCGGCGGGTTGTGCACGCCGTCGGGCTGGCTGCGCCGGTGGCGCGTGCGCAGCGTGAGCGTGCCGCCGTCGGGCATGGCGTCCACCGCGTTGAAGATCAGGTTGGTAAGCGCTTCGCGGATCTCGCCCTCGATGCCGTGGATGGGTGGCAGGTCCGGCGCCAGTTCCGTCATCATGCGGATCACGATGCCGCGCTGCAGCGGCATGTCGCTCCAGCGCGCCCGCGTCAGGTCGATCACTTGCTGCAGCAGCAGGTTGGCGTCCACCGGGGTCAGGCTCAGCTGCGGCTCGCGCTGGCGGTAGAACTCGCGCATGCGGGCCACCGTGGCGGCCACGTCGTCGATGGCGCGCTTGATCACTTCCAGGTTCTCGCGCGTGCGCGGGCTCAGGTCCGGCTCCGTCTCGAGCAGCGATTCCGTGTACAGGGCCACGGGCGAGATGGCGTTGTTGATGTCGTGCGCGATGCCGCTGGCCATCTGGCCCAGGGCCCGCAGCCGTTCCTGCTGCATCACCGTCTGCTGGGTCTGGCGGATGTCGTCGTAGGCCCGCTGCAGGGCGCTGTAGAGCTGGGCCTGGTTGGCGGCCAGGGCCACGTGTTCGCTCAGCTGGCGCAGGAATTCGCATTCGCCGCTCGAGAAACTGTTGGCCTCGTGGCGGGCCGCCACCAGCACCCCGAACACGGTGCTCTCGGCCAGCAGCGGCGCCATCACCAGCGCCTGCAGCCCGCCGCGCGCCAGGCGCTGGGGGAAGGGAAAATCGACCGCCTTGATGTCCGGTTCGTACACCAGCAGGCCGGCCACGCAGCGCGACAGGCCGTTCTGGTCGATCGGCACGCGGCTGTGCTCGGTCATCGCGAATTCCATCGCCAGGGCCGAGCTGCGTAGGCCCACGCTGCTCACCTCGAGCATGTTCTGGCCCTGGTCGTACAGGCAGATGCAGCTGAAATCGACGGGCAGCTGGTCCTCCAGGCTGCGGATGACGACCTGGAAGATGCTGCGCAAGTCGAGCCGCTCGCCGATCGAACGGGTGATCTGGTGCAGCAGGTTGAGCCGGCCCAGCTGGGCCTGCACCTTGTGCTCGGCCTGCTGGCGCACCACGATCTCGGTCTGCAGCGCGTCGTTGCTGCGGCCCAGCTCATCGCGCGAGACGGTGGTCCATTTGAGCTTGTCGGTCATGTTGTCGAAGGCGTTGGCCAGTTCGCCGATCTCGTCGCGCGTGCCCATGTTGAGCGCGAAATCGAGGTTGCCGGCGCCGACGATGGCCGTGCCTTCGCGCAGCGTGGCCAGGGGCGCGAGCACGCGCCGGCGCACGATGAGGAACGTCATGACGACAAACACCAGCACCAGCGCGCCCGAGCCGATGGCGGCGCCATTGGCGCGCTGCTGGGCCTCCACCACGCCGGCCCGGCTGCGCTGCGACAGCACCAGCGCGCCCGAGATCATGGCCTGGGTCTTGTTGGTGATCTGGCCCGACAGGCGGGTGGCCAGTTCCTCGTGGATGGCGCGCCGCTCGGCCAGCGCCGTCTGCTCGAGCTGGCGCTGGTTGGCCACGAGCAGGCCGAACAGCTGCTCCACGCTGAGCTGGTTGTTGCGCAGGTCGGCCAGCAATTCCTCTTCCTGCCGGTCGCCCGGGCTGGGCATGGCCACCAGCAGCTGGGTCAGCGAGGCGCTGCGCCATTGCCACTGGATGCGGGTGCGTTCCTCGTGGCGCAGCGCATATTCCATCATCAGGTAGCGCAGTGCCGTCACCCCTTGCAGCAGGTTGCCGGCCGCTTCGTTCTTGGCCAGCTCGCGCCGGGTCTGCACGGCCGTCGACAGCAGCACGGCCAGCAT
>JAZJZQ010000706.1:2275-6694 GCA_040389625.1 Pseudomonadota bacterium
CTGGCGCTCATCAGCGCACGGGCCGCGTCCGGATGGCTGCTGCAGTACTGCGCGCCCCGTTCCAGCGCGCGCAGCACCTTTTCCATGGTGCGCGGGCGCTGGCGCACGTAGTCGCGCAGGCCGGTGATGTTGTACAGGCTTTCGTAGATATCCTTGCCGTAGAAGGCGCGTCCGTTCTCGCCCTGCTGGGTCAGCAGGGCGTCCAGGAACGGTTCCCAGGTGGCGGCCGCATCGATCTCGCCGCGCGCCATGGCGTCGTACAGGTCTTCCGGCCGGTAGTTGACCATGGTGACGTCGGACGGCGCCAGGCCGTGCCGGTTGAGCATGGCGTCGAGCGCGAAATGGGCCGAGGTGTTGAGGGTGACGCCGATGCGCTTGCCCTTGAAGTCGGCCGGGGTGTGGATGCCGCGGTCGCGCCGCGCCACCACGCCGTGGTCGCGCTCGGTGCGGAAGATGGTGGCGATCACCGTCACGGGATCGTTGTTGATGCCGGCGAACATGATGGGGATGTCGGCCACCGTGCCCAGGTTGGCCTGGCCCTGCATCACCGCCTCCATGGCCGCCTTGCCGCTCGAGCGCGCCTGCAGCGTGACCAGCAAGCCCTGGTCGGCGAAATAGCCGTTCTCGCGCGCGGCCGCCACCGGGCAGGTGCCGGCATAGGCGCTGTTGGTGGCGATCGAGATTTGCTCGAGCGCCGCCACGGGACGGGTCGAGGCGCCCAGGTCGAGCCAGCCGTAGCGCCCGGCCAGCAGGGTCAGCGCGATCAGGATCAGCAGTCCTGCCAGCGCCGCAATGGCGCCTTTAGCGGTCAAGCGCGGCCCCGATGGCTGTGTCATCTCGTTCCTCCCTGGTGGGTGCCGTCAGCCGCAGCGCGCTGTCGACGGCTTCGGTAAAGGCGGTTACATCGATCGGTTTGGTCAGATAGCGGAAGAAACCGGCCGCCATGTTGTGGCGCACCTGGTCGGGCATGGCGCTGGCGCTGATGGCGATCACGGGAATGTGGGCCGTGTCCGGATCGGCCAGCAGGCGCCGGCGCGTCTCCAGGCCGTCCATGCCGTTCAGGTGGATGTCCATCAGGATCAGCTGGGGGCGGTGCTGGCGGGCCAGCTCCAGGCCGCGCGCGCCGTCCGTGGCCGACAGCAGGTGGATGCCGCGCCGCAGCCGCAGCAGGTCGGCGATCAGCTGCAGGTTGGCCGGGTTGTCTTCCACGTACAGCAGGGTATGGCCGGCGCCGTCGGGCGCCGTTGGCGGGCCGGCCGGCTCGGGCGCCGGCAGCGGCGCCGCTTCCGGCAAGCCCGGCACGGGCGTGAAGGCGACCAGCTCGGGCACCACGGCCAGGCCGCCGTCGCTGGCCGGCAGTTCGACCCAGAAGGTGCTGCCCACGCCTACCATGCTGGCCACGCCGATCTGGCCGCGCATGGCTTCCATCAGGCGCTTGGTGAGGGCCAGGCCGATGCCCGTGCCTTCCTCGCTCGAGCCTTCCTGGCCCAGCCGGTTGAAGGGCTGGAAGATCAGTTCCAGCTGGGCCGCGGTGAGGCCGGCGCCCGTGTCGCGCACGGCGATGCGCACCCGCCCGGCCTGGGCCGCCACGCAGTCGAGCGCCACGGTGCCCCGTTCGCGGTTGTACTTGACAGCGTTCGAGAGCAGGTTGATCAGCACCTGCTTGAGGCGGGTGCGGTCGGCCAGCACGTGGGCCGGGGCCCGCGCCGGGAAGCGCAGCTCGATGCCGCGCCGGGTGGCCAGCGGCTGTATCATGGCCTGGCATTCCTGGAACACGCGCGCCAGCGCCACCGGTTCCAGCGACAGCGTCATGGCGCCCGACTCGATCTTGGCCAGGTCCAGCACTTCGTTGATCAGCGTGAGCAGGTGGCGCCCGGCCTGCAGGATGTGGCGCGCGAACGCTTGCTTCTCGTCGGCCGTGGAGGGCAGCTTGTCGGAGGTGAGGATCTGGGCGAAGCCGAGGATGGCGTTGAGCGGGGTGCGCAGCTCGTGGCTCATGTGGGACAAAAAGGTCGATTTTTCCTGGTTGGCCCGCTCGGCCTGCTGGCGGGCCAGTTCCAGGTCCTTGTTGAGGGCGTCCATCTCGGCCGCGTGGGCCCGCAGCTGGCTCTCCAGCTTGGCGTTTTCCATGCGCAGCATGCGCGTCTCGAGCGCGCGCGCCAGCACCGGCAGGATGGTCGATACCTTGAACGGCTTGATGATGTAGTCGAGCGCGCCCACCTTCATGGCCCGCACGGCCGAGGCGATCGAGCCTTCGCCCGTCATGATGATGCAGGCCAGGTCGGGATCGATGGCGCGCGCGGCCTGCACCAGGGTGATGCCGTCCATGCCCGGCATCATCAGGTCGGCCAGCAGCAGGTCGTAGCCGGTTGCGCGCAGCGCCGCCAGGGCGGCTTCGCCCGTGTCGTAGCCGCAGGTATCGTAGCCGTGGTCGCGCAGCGTGCTGCACAGGGCCTGCATGTGGGCGCCCTCGTCATCGACGATGAGGATGCGGGGCCGGGTTCCGGGCTGGTTCATGCCATCTCCTGCCTGCGTCAGTCCGGCGCCTGCGCTTGCAGGGCGGCCGTTAGCTCGCGCAGCGCCGGCGGCGCCGCGTCGAGGTGATAGCTTACCGTGTGGGCCAGGCCGTCGTCGGCCTGCACCTGCAAGGTATGCACGAAGTCCCACGATTGCGGCGCGGCGGCCAGCAACTGGGCGGGCAGGGCGAAAAAGTCGCAGTCCCGCACCAGCTGGCGCAGCCGCACGCCGACGCCGGCCGACGCCGTCGCCGTATCGGCCGTGCGCGTCTGGGCGCCGGCCGGTCCGGTAAATCCTCCTGTACTGCGTAACACGAGGCGCATGGCTCTCCCGTTCAAATCACCCCAACCTCCTTCCAGGCGGTCTGGACGGCTTGCTGCTCGGCCGAGTTGGCGCCGTACAGCAGGGTGGCGGCCTGGATGGTGGCCTGGGCCGCTTCCGCAAACGTGGCGTTGGAGCTCAGCAGGGGCAGGGCGCGGTACCAGATCGGCCCCGCCTTGTCCCAGGCATGGCCCTTGAGGATGGTGGCGGCGATGTAGAACGCGTGGTTGGGGATGCCGGAACTGGTGTGCACATCGGCCTCTTCCTGGTAGCCGGCCATGGTGGCCGGCTGGTCGTCGCCGGACCAGGTCAGGGCCCGGTTGCCCGGCTCGGCCATCGAACGCAGCGCCTTGCCCACGGCCGGGGCCATGATGCCGGCGCCGATCAGCCAGTCGGCCTGGTCCACGCTCTGCTTGAGCGTCCATTGCTTGACGATGCTGCCGAACACGTCGGAAATCGATTCGTTCAGGGCGCCGCTCTGGCCCCGGTACACGAGGCCGCCGGGCACCGTGTACTGGGTCACGCCGTGGGTCAGTTCGTGGGCGATGACGTCGACGGCGCCCGTAAAGCCGAGGAACAGCTTGCCATCGCCGTCGCCATACACCATCTGCTGGCCGTTCCAGAACGCGTTGTTGAACTTTTTATCGTAATGGACGGTCGAATCGAGGCGCAGGCCCTTGCCGTCGACGGAATTACGGTTCAGCACGTTCAAGTAGAAATCGTAGGTGGCGCCGGCGCCATCGTACGCCTGGTTGACGGCCAGGTCGTGGCCGGCCGGGTCGGTTTCGCCCCGCACCAGCTTGCCGGGCAGGGTGGTGCCATGTCTGGCGTTGTAGATGGTACGGCGCTTCTCGCCGGCGCTGATGCCCATCAGGGCGGGCGTGACGGAGCGTTGGCCGCGCAGATAGGCGGAATGCTCGGCCTGGTCGAGCAGGGACTGGCGCTCGGCGTCCGTGGCGGCGGCGTCCGCCAGCTTGCGCAGCATGCCGGACGGGATGATGAAACAGGTGCAGTGGTGGTGATGGGTATGCATGACTATCTTCCTCAATGACCGCGAAGGGCCCGGATATGCTGTCAGCCGTGGCAAGCCGGGCGCCACAAGTGCGCCGCCCGATAGCGGCCGAGGCCGCTCATGGTGGTGCACTTCCTCGGTAATATAGTCTTTATATCATTGCAAATGTACGCACATTGTCACACGCTGAGGCGGCCTGGCCTGACAATTGCCATACTGGAATCACGGTGGCGCAATGTGGATGGATGGGGTGCCTTGCGCCACGATTTGCGGGACTAGCAACGGTAATTGCTGCGCGCATTGCAACGATGATGCTCAATGTGTGCTGTTTGGGCAAGCCGAAAAATTGGCCTGTATTTTTTTGGCAACATTGCCTTGCAAGTCAGTCAACCCCGCGCGCGCAGCGGATCGAGCAGATGGCGCAGGGCGTTATGGTCGAGTTCATACATCAGGGCCAGCAAACCGCCCAGTTCGCCGGCCGGGAAGCCGGCGCGCGCCATCCAGCCCAGGTAGTGGCCGGGCAGGTCGGCCAGCAGCCGCCCCTTGTATTTACCGTAGGGCATTTCGCG
>JAZJZQ010000706.1:6794-9310 GCA_040389625.1 Pseudomonadota bacterium
ATTACATTGTCACGTTTTACACAGATCAGGAGTACCGATGTCTTTTTCACCCCTATCCTATGCGCGCCGCGGCTTCGCCTTTTGCTGGCGCGTGCTGGACGCCGGCCGTCGCACGGTATTGAACCTGCTGTTCCTGGCGCTGCTGATCGCCCTCGTCTACGGCCTGTTTGGCGGCGGCATCAAGCCGCTGTCGCCCAAGACCACGCTGGTGCTGGACTTGAAGGGGACGCTGGTCGAGCAGAACAGCGGCGGCGCGCGCGAGGCGCTGCTGACCAGCGTACGGGGCGGCGAGGCGCGCAAGATGGTGCAGCTGCGCGACGTGCTGGCCGTGCTGGACGCGGCAGCCAAGGACCCCAACATCGGCGCGGCCGTGCTGCTGGCCGACGAGCTGCAGGGCGGCGGCCAGGCCATGCTGCGCGAAGTGGCGGCCGGCCTGGACCGTTTCAAGGCCAGCGGCAAGCCCGTGGTGGCGTGGGGCGCCAGTTATGACCAGAGCCAGTACCTGCTGGCCGCGCACGCGAGCGAAGTCTATCTGCACCCGATGGGCATGGTGATGCTGGAAGGCTTTGGCCGCTACCGCAATTACTACCGCGACGCGCTCGACAAGCTGGGCGTGACGGTCAACCTGCTGCGGGTGGGCACCTACAAGAGCTTCGGCGAGCCGTTCATCGCCAACGGCCCGTCGCAGGCGGCCAGCGAGGCCGACGCCTACCTCAACAATGGCCTGTGGAATGCCTACACGGGCGAAGTGGAGCGGGCCCGCAAGCTGCCCCAGGGCGCCGTGATGAAAACCATCAACGACTTGCCGGCCAGGGCGGCAGCCGTCAATGGCGACCTGGCCAAACTGTCACTGGCGGCCAAATGGGTCGATGGCCTGAAGACGCGCGACCAGATCCGCCAGCTGATGGTGGAGCGGGGCGTCCCCGACGGCAAGAGCTTCCGCCAGATCGCCTACGACGAGTACCTGGCCCGCCTGCATCCCAAGCTGACGGGCGACGCCATCGGCGTGGTGATCGCGGCCGGCGAGATCAGCGACGGCACGGCCGGCCCCGGCGCCATCGGCGGCGATTCGACTTCCAAATTGATCCGCATGGCGCGCGAGGACGACAAGATCAAGGCCGTGGTGCTGCGCGTCGATTCGCCCGGCGGCAGCGCGTTCGCCTCGGAGCTGATCCGGCGCGAGCTGGAACTGACGCGCGCGGCCGGCAAGCCGGTGGTGGTCTCGATGGGTAACGTGGCCGCTTCGGGCGGTTACTGGATTTCCATGTCGTCCGACGAAGTGATCGCCGACCCGAGCACCATCACAGGTTCGATCGGCGTGTTCGCCATCCTGCCGACGGCGGAAAAAGTGATCGACAAGCTGGGCATCCACACGGCCGGCGCGCCCACCACCTGGCTGGGCGACGCGGGCAATCCGCTGCGTCCGCTCGACCCGCGCTTCGGCCAGGTGATCCAGAGCAGCATCAACCATATCTACGGCGAATTCACGGCCAGGGCGGCGCAGGCGCGCAAGACCACGCCCGAGAAAATCGACGCCGTGGCCCAGGGCCGCGTGTGGACCGGCCAGCAGGCCAAGGACCGGGGCCTGGTCGATACGCTGGGCAGCTACAACGACGCCATCAAGTCGGCGGCCCGCCGCGCCAAGCTGGGCGACGACTACCGCATCACCTACATCGAGCGCGAGACCAGCAAGTTCGACCGGCTGCTCGAGATGTTCGGCGGCTCCGTGGCGCAGGCCGTGGGCGCGCAGGTCAAGCTGGGCCTGACGACGACGGGCTTGCCGCCGGGGGCGGCGAGCGACATCGCCCATGAACTGGGCTGGCTGAACGAAGTCAGTGCCGGCCACAAGCCGTTCATGGCCATCACGCACTGCCTGTGCGAATCGCCCTGAGGTAGCCGTCAGTCCGGCAGCGGCAGCAGCGGCAGGGTGACGGCAAAGCGGCTGCGGCCGTCGGGCATGGTGGCGCAGCGGGCGTCGCCGCCGTGGCGGCGGGCGATCTGGCGCACCAGCGCCAGTCCCAGTCCGGCGCCGCCGTTGTCGCGCGTGCCGGCGCGGCGGTAGAACGGCTCGAACACGCGTTCGAATTCGGCCACCGGGATGCCGGGGCCGCTGTCCCACACGCTCAGCGTGACAATGGGCGCCTCGGCCTCGTCATGGCGCTCGATGCGCACGTGGGCCGGCGGCACGCCGTGCCGGTGCGCATTCTCCAGCAGGTTGCGCAGCAGGCGGCGCAGCAGGCGCGGGTCGCCTTGCACGGTGGCGCTGGCGCCGTTCAGTACGGCGTCGTCGTAATGGGCGCATTCCTCCGCGGCCAGCGCCAGCAAGTCCACTTCCTCCACTGCCATGGCATCGTCGATGGCGCCCAGCCGGCTGGCCAGCAGGATTTCGTCCAGCAGGTGATCCAGTTCCCCGATGTCCTGTTCCAGCCCCGCGCGGCGCTTGGGATCGGCCGATTCCTTCATCAGCTCCAGCGCCAGGCGGATGCGCGCCAGCGGCGTGCGCAGTTCGTGCGAGG
>JAZJZQ010000707.1:0-1994 GCA_040389625.1 Pseudomonadota bacterium
ATCCTGCCTTTCCGCTCGGGCAAGTCGGCCGCGAAATATGCGTCGATCTGGACCCGCGACGGCTCGCCCCTGAAGGTGCATACGCAACAGCAAGCCTTGTATCTGCAGGGTCTGTTGGGCGAGCGGGGCCATGACGTCAAGGTGGCCATGGCCATGCGCTACGGCGCGCCGTCCCTGCCCGAGGTGCTGGGCCAGCTGCAGGCCGAAGGCTGCGAGCGCATCGCCGTGCTGCCCGCCTATCCCCAGTATTCCGGTACCACCACCGGTTCCATCTACGATGCCGTGTTCGCCCATTACGCCCGCGTGCGCAACGTGCCGGAGCTGCGCTTCATCAAGCATTACCACGACCACGATGGCTATATCGGCGCGCTCGAACAGTCGGTACTGGCCCACTGGCAGGCCAACGGGCGGCCGGACAAGCTGGTGCTCAGCTTCCACGGCGTGCCCAAGCGCACCCTGCTGTTGGGTGACCCCTACCACTGCGAATGCCTGAAGACGGCCCGCCTGCTGGCCACCCGCCTGAAATTGACGCCGGAACAGTACGTGGTCACCTTCCAGTCCCGTTTCGGCAAGGCGGAGTGGCTGCAGCCCTACACCGCGCCCACCGTCCAGCAACTGGCCCGCGACGGCGTGCGCCGCATCGACGTGCTGTGCCCCGGCTTCACCAGCGACTGCCTGGAGACGCTGGAAGAGATCGCCATGGAGGTCAAGCATGACTTCGTCGCGGCCGGCGGCAAGGAATTCCACTACATCCCCTGCCTGAACGCGGCCCCGGCCTGGATCGCCGCCCTGGCCGATATTGCCGAACAGCACATGGGGGGCTGGCCCACGCTGACGACGCCGGCCCAGCGGGCACTGCTGAAAAAAGAGGCGGAACTGGGACGCGAGGCGGCCCTGCAACGGGGCGCGGCCGCTTAAATGGAGATGGGGTGGTGTATTGCGGACGGCCGGGGCATAATCAGCACTTGGCCGCGACGAGTGCCAGCCTGTTAAAATAGCCGGCCCAGGGGATCGGCCGTGTAGCACAGCCAGGCGGTCGCCAGGATGATGTAGGCGAGGATGGATGCTGCGATCAGTGGCAACTTCATGATGAGGCGCTCCCGGGAAAACGGCCTGTTGAGCCGTCTGTTTACATACTAGCCGGTTCTTGGCGAAAGAGAATCTGCGCGTATCGGAAGTTTTGTAACCGTTGTTACACGACACACAGGCGGCGCCGGACGGATGCGCGAATGCCCCTTGAAAATGTAGGGGATAGCCCCATCTGCCAAGGCAGTGCAGTAGTAACAGCTTAGTCAAACAATATGAATGTAGGAGTCTTTTAGATGCAAGATCAGGAAAACCAAGCTGTACCTAATCCCGACGCGGATCAGGCGTCGGCCCAAACTTCGACTCCCGCTGAGCCCACTCTGGAAGAGCAACTGGCGGCCACCGAGGCGCGTCTGGCCGAGATGCACGACGCCTTCATGCGCGCCAAGGCCGAAGGCGAGAACATCCGCCGCCGCGCCCAGGAAGATGTTGCCAAGGCGCATAAATTCGCCGTGGAGAGCTTTGCCGAGGCCATGGTGCCCGTGAAAGACAGCCTGGAAATGGCCCTCAAGGTCGAGACGCCTTCCATCGAGTCCCTGAAAGAGGGCGTCGAAATGACCCTGAAACAACTGTCTTCCGCGTTCGAGAAGAACCGCCTGCTGGAAATCATGCCGGCCCAGGGCGACAAGCTCGATCCGAACAAGCACCAGGCCGTGGCCGTGGTGCCGGCCGAGCAGGAAGCGAACACGGTGGTGTCGGTCCTGCAGAAGGGGTATATGATCGCCGACCGCCTGCTGCGTCCGGCCATCGTGACGGCAGCCCAGGCCAAGTAAGGGCCAAGTAGGCCGCCACGGCAAACGTGGAAAATTTTGCGATAAGCACTTGAAAACGTACAGCATTTCCACACATTAGAACCATCTGAACTTTAGCAAATAAGGAAGAAAAATCATGGGTAGAATTATCGGTAT
>JAZJZQ010000708.1:0-3093 GCA_040389625.1 Pseudomonadota bacterium
TGGATCACGCTGGGCAACGGCAGCAACGACATCCTGGAAATCGCCGCCCACGCCTTCGTGGAGCGGGGCCAGTCGGTGGTCTACTCGCAGTATTCGTTCGCCGTCTACGCGCTGGCCACCCAGGGCGTGGGCGCGCGCCACATCGTGGTGCCGGCCAAGGCCCACGGCCACGACCTGCCGGCCATGCTGGCCGCCATCGAGGCCGACACCCGCCTGGTGTTCATCGCCAACCCGAACAACCCGACCGGCACCTTCATCCCGGCCGCCGAGATCGAAGCCTTCCTGGCCAAGGTGCCGGCCCACGTGGTGGTGGTGCTGGACGAGGCCTACAACGAATTCCTGGCGCCGCAAGACCAGTTCGAATCGGCCGAGTGGGTCAAGAAGTATCCCAACCTGCTGGTCTCGCGCACCTTCTCCAAGGCCTACGGACTGGCCGGCCTGCGCGTCGGTTTCGCCATCGCCCAGCCGGCACTGACCGACCTGATGAACCGCATCCGCCAGCCGTTCAACGTCAACTCCATGGCGCAGGCCGCGGCCATCGCCGCCCTCAACGACAAGGAATTCCTGGCCAAGGGCGCGGCCAACAACGCCGCCGGCTACCAGCAGTTCGTGGAAGCGTTCGAGAAGCTGGGCCTGGAATACGTGCCTTCATACGGCAACTTCGTGCTGGTCAAGGTGGGCAACGATGCCGGCGCCGGCGCCCGCGTCAACCTGGCCTTGCTCAAGCAGGGCGTGATCGTGCGCCCGGTGGGCAATTACGGCCTGCCCGAGTGGCTGCGCATCTCGATCGGCCTGCCGCAGGAAAACGCGGTGCTGATCGCGGCGCTGACCAAGGCCCTGGCTGGATGACGCCGTGCTGAATAAAATCGTCATCTTCGGGGTCGGCCTGATCGGCGGCTCGTTCGCGCGCGCGCTCAAACAGGCCGGCGCCGTGCGCACCGTGGTGGGCATGGGACGTTCGGCCGCGTCGCTGGCGCGGGCGCGCGAACTGGGCATCATCGACGTGGTGGGCGGCGACATGGCCGCGGCCATGCAGGGCGCCGACCTGGTGCTGCTGGCCGCGCCCGTGGCACAGACCGAAGCCATCCTGGCCGCGCTGGCGCCGCACCTGCAGCCGGGCACCGTGGTGACCGACGCCGGCAGCACCAAGTCCGACGTGGTGGCCGCCGCGCGCCGCGCGCTGGGCGCCAAGGTGGCCCAGTTCGTGCCGGGCCACCCGATCGCCGGACGCGAGACCAACGGCCCGGACGCGGCCATCGTCGACCTCTACATCGGCAAGAAAACCGTGCTCACGCCGCTGGACGAAAACGCGTCCGGCGACGTGGCGCGGGTGGCGTCGGCCTGGCAGGCCTGCGGTGCCATCATCCACCGGCTCACGCCGGAACAACACGACAAGGTGTTTGCCGCCGTCAGCCATTTGCCGCACTTGCTGGCGTATGCGCTGGTGGACGACATCGCCAACAAACCGCATGCGGATTTACTGTTCCAATATGCTGCCAGCGGCTTCCGCGATTTCACAAGGATCGCCGGTTCGTCGCCTGAAATGTGGCGCGACATCAGCCTGGCCAACCAGGCCGCGCTGCTGACCGAGCTTGACGCCTACATGGCGCAACTGACGGCGCTGCGTGCGCGCCTGGCCGCCGCCGACGGCGCGGCCATCGAGGCGGTCTACGCCAACGCGCAGCGCGCCCGCCGCCAGTGGATAGAAGCGATAGAGACGGCGGAAACGCCGCAACCGAAAGACAGCGCAGAATAGAAGGATAGAAACGGCATGACCCAGCAAACCCCAACCCCGCATCACATCGACCTGCAGCCGGTGGCCCATGCCCAAGGCGTGGTGCGCCTGCCCGGCTCGAAGAGCATTTCCAACCGCATCCTGCTGCTGGCCGCACTGGCCCAGGGCGAAACCCGGGTGGTCGACCTGCTGGCCTCGGACGACACGGCCGTGATGCTGGACTCCCTGCACAAGCTGGGCGTGCAGTGGCGCGAGGAAGCGCAGACGGACGGCCACACGGTGCACATCGTGCCCGGCGCCGGCGGCAGCTTCCCCAACGCTTCGGCCGACCTGTTCATGGGTAACGCCGGCACCGCCATCCGTCCGCTGACGGCGGCGCTGGCCGTGATCGGCGGCGACTACACGCTGCACGGCGTGCCGCGCATGCACGAGCGTCCCATCGGCGACCTGGTGGACGCGCTCAACGCGGCCGGCACCGCCATCACCTGCACCGGCAACCCCGGCTACCCGCCGCTGCACATCGGCCGCGGCAAGATCCACGCCGAGCGCCTGTCCGTGCGCGGCAACGTCTCCAGCCAGTTCCTGACGGCGCTGCTGATGGTGGCGCCGCTGATGGCAAGCGAGCATGCCATCTCGATCGACGTGGTGGGCGAGCTGATCTCCAAGCCGTATATCGAAATCACGCTCAACCTGATGCGCCGCTTTGGCGTGACGGTGGAGCAGGATGGCTGGTCCTCGTTCACCGTGCAGCCGGGCCAGCAATACCAGAGCCCCGGCGTGATCCACGTGGAAGGCGACGCCTCGTCGGCCTCCTACTTCCTGGCGGCCGGCGCCATTGCGGGCGGTCCGGTGCGGGTCGAAGGCGTGGGGCGCGACAGCATCCAGGGCGACGTGCGTTTTGTCGCCGCGCTGGAGCAGATGGGCGCCACCATCACGATGGGCGACAACTGGATCGAAGCGCGCTCGAACGGCGTGCTGAAGGCCATTGACGCCGACTTCAACCACATCCCCGACGCGGCCATGACGATCGCCATTGCCGCCCTGTACGCGGACGGCACCAGCACGCTGCGCAACATCGCCAGCTGGCGCGTGAAGGAAACGGACCGCATCGCCGCCATGGCGACCGAGCTGCGCAAGGTAGGCGCCGTGGTGGAAGAGGGCGCCGACTATTTGCGGGTAACGCCGCCGGCCGTGATCGCCGCGGCCACCATCGACACCTATGACGACCACCGGATGGCGATGTGCTTCTCGCTGGCGTCGCTGGACGGCGCCGCGCGCAAGGGTAACGTCATGCGCATCAACGACCCCAAGTGCGTGGCCAAGACCTTCCCCGAATATTTCGCCGCCTTCGCCGCCAT
>JAZJZQ010000709.1:0-7457 GCA_040389625.1 Pseudomonadota bacterium
AGAGCGCCGACGAGGTGCGCCGCAAGGCGGCCGAAGCGGCCAACTGCGCGGCGGCACGCAACAACCAGCGCGCCCTCGACGAAGGCATCCGCATGTCCACCTACGACAAGGATGGCCAGCGCGTCGTCATGGGCGATGCAGAACGGGCCGAGGCGGCGAAAAAGAATCAGCAGGTGCTGGCCAACTGCCATTGAACGTTATCCGGCCCCGGTGAATGACCTGGCATGCCATGGCGTGTCAGGGATGCCAGCGTGCCACTGGATGCCCTTGAACGGCCAGCGCGAGGGCCGGTATCCCGCAAATTTCCCCGGCCCCGCCCCGCCTGCCGTAAGATAACGCTAACAACATTAATCAGCGGGCAAGGATGAGCAAGACAGTCAGCAACAAGAGCCGCGCCAGCGGGCGCATCACGCTGGCGGCCGTGGCGGAGCGGGCCGGCGTGGCCACCATGACAGCCTCGCGCGCCATCAGCCAGCCGGACATGGTGTCGCAGGCGCTGCGCGACCGGGTCCAGCAGGCCGTGGAAGAACTGGGCTACGTGCCCAACCGCGCCGCGCGGGCCCTGGCCTCGTCGCAATCGCGGGTGATCGTGGTGCTGGTGCCGTCGCTGTCGAACGCCGTGTTCACGGCCGTGCTGGCCGGCATCCAGGATGCGCTGGACGCGGACGACTACCAGATCCTGATCGGCAACACGCGCTACTCCGACGCCGAAGAGGAAAAGCTGCTCGGCATTTACCTGCAATCGAACCCGGACGGCATCCTGCTGTCTGGCCTCACCCACAGCCCGCGCGTGGAACGCATGCTGGCCGCCTCGCGCGTCCCCATCGTCTCGATGATGGACCTGTCGCCCGATCCGGCCCAGCTGACGGTGGGCTTTTCCCAGTTCCAGGCCGGCGAGGCGATGACGCGCTACCTGATCGACAAGGGCCACCGGCGCATCGGCTTCATCGGCGCCCAGCTCGACGAGCGCACGCTGAAGCGGGCCGACGGCTACCGCCACGCCATGCGCGAGGCCGGCCTGGCCGACCCGCGGCTGGAGCTGATGGTGCCCGATCCGTCCACCATCGCGCTCGGTGCCGAGCTGCTGGGGCGCATGCTGGCGCAGGCGCCGGACTGCGACGCCATCTTCTGCTGCAACGACGACCTGGCGCACGGCGCCATCTACCAATGCCAACGGCGCGGCATCGCCGTGCCGCGCCAGCTGGCCATCTGCGGCTTCAACGACTTGCCCGCGTCGGCCTGGATGAATCCGTCCCTGACCACCATCGGCACGCCGCGCTACCGCATCGGCTACGAAGCGGCCACCCTGCTGCGCAACGTGATCCGGGGCGAAACCCCGCCCACGCCCCACCTCGACCTGGGCTTCACATTGATGGCGCGCGAAAGCGCTTGACGAACGACAGGGGCAGCGCCACCCCCGATTCGCAGGCGCTGTCGTTGTTCAGGCACCACAAATCGCACCGTTCCATCTCGCCCTTCATTCTCCTCTGACAAAGCGGTCCATCTCCTCGCCGGCGCGGACCACGTCAACGCCGTTTTGCTGCGCCGCAGCATCGATTCAGCTTTACAAATCAGCCCCATGGATTAGACTTCCATTCCAATGTTAGCGCTAACATTTAATTGAACAAATCAACAGCAACACGAGACCAACCAGGCACCTACCGACTTTTATGAGCCATACCAATCAACAAGCATGCTGGGTCGTCATGGGCGTCAGCGGCTGCGGCAAGAGCGAGATCGGGCAGCGGCTGGCCAACGCACTGGACCTGCCCTTCCTGGAAGGCGACAGCTTCCACTCCGCCGCCAACGTCGCCAAGATGGCCGCCGGCACCCCGCTGACGGACGACGACCGCGCCGGCTGGCTGCTCACGCTGCAAGAGCAGATCCGCCACGCCACGGCACAGGGCCACGGCCTGGTGCTGTCGTGCTCCTCGCTCAAGCGACGCTACCGCGACCTGCTCCGCGCCGGCAATCCGGCGCTGCACTTTGCCCACCTGTCCGGGCCGCGCAGCGTGATCGCCGAACGCATGGCGGCCCGGGTCGGCCACTACATGCCCCCTTCCCTGCTCGACAGCCAGCTGCGCGACCTGGAACCGCTGCAGCCGGACGAAGCGGGCGTGGTACTGGACCTGAGCCAGTCGCCACAGCAGCTGGTCGACACCATTTTGCACACCCAGGGCCTGCGCAGATAGCGCCCGGGCCAATCACTACCACACCACCGGAGACAATCAATGAACGCCACACACCAACCGCACCAGAAAATACCCAAGCGCCGCTGGGGCATAGGCGCCCTGCTCGGCATGGGGGTGCTGATCAACTACATCGACCGCATCGGCCTGTCCGTGGCCGCGCCCCAGATCAAGGACATGTTCAACCTGTCGGCCGTGGAACTGGGCCTGCTGTTCAGCGCCTTCGCCTGGTCGTACTCGCTGCTGCAGATCCCCGTCGGCATGGTGCTGGACCGCTTCGGCCCCACCCGCGTGGGCCGCTGGGGCGCTTTCCTGTGGGGCGTGGCGTCCACCATCACGGCCTTCTCCAGCGGCTTTGCCGGCATCTTCGCGGCCCGCATCCTGCTGGGCATCGCGGAAGCGCCGGCCTTCCCGGTCAGTTCCAAGGCCACCGGCTACTGGTTCCCGCGCCATGAGCGGGGCATGGCCACCGCCATCTTCGACGCCGCCGCCAAGTTCTCCAACGTGATCGGCGTGCCGCTGATCGCCGTCACCGTCGTCACCTTCGGCTGGCGCTGGGGCTTCGGCTTGACGGCCCTGCTCAGCTTCACCTACTTCATCGCCTTCTTCCTGCTGTACCGCGATCCCAGCGCCGACGAAAAGCTGAGCCGGGAAGAGCTGCACTACATCCAGCAAGGCGGCGCCGCACCGGAAGGCCCGTCCAACGCCGGCGCGCTCAATATGCTGGGCTACCTGCTGGGCAAATCGAAGGTGTGGGGCCTGACCATCGGCTTTGCCGCCTACGGCTACTCGTTCTACCTGTTCCTCACCTGGCTGCCCGGCTACCTGGTGCAGACCATGCACATGAGCATACTGAAGTCGGCCGGCTTTGCCGCCATCCCCTGGGCCGTGGCCACGGCGACCGACCTGTTCGTGGGCGGCTGGCTGATCGACCACCTGATCTCGCGCGGCAAGGATGAATCGCTGGTGCGCAAGGGCGTGCTGATCGTCGGCATGCTGCTGGGCCTGGCCGTGTTCGGCGCCACCCAGACCACCGACCCCGTGTGGGCCATCGTGTGGATCTCGATCGCGCTGGGCGGCCTGGCCTCGGCCGCGCCGGTGGGCTGGTCGCTGCCGTCGCTGATCGCGCCCAAAGGCGGCGCCGGCACCATCGGCGGCATCATGAACTTCGCCAATAACCTGATGGGGGCCGCCGCGCCCATCGTCACCGGCATCATCGTCGGCGCCACCAATTCGTTCGCCAATGCCTTCATGGTGGCCGGCGTGATCCTGCTGGTGGGGATCGTGTCCTTCGTCTTCGTGCTCGGCAAGATCGAAGCGATCCCCGACCCTGAACCTGCCGAGGCCACGCCAGCGCCCGCCCCGGCCCACTGACACCGGCACGGAAACGCTTCCGCTGCCAACAGATTTGCTTCCCCCGCGCGGGGGAGGCAAGCCACCAGTCCGCGTTCGCACCAGATGCGTCCGCGGCATTCATAACAACTCTGGAGACACCATATGAACATCCGCATTCCTGCGCTGACCGCGCTCGCCCTTAGCCTGTCCGGCGCCGCGCTGGCCGACAGCAACGCCACCTTCTACGGCGTGATGGACCTGGGCGTATCGCAAGACCGGGGCGGCATCGCCGGCACCTCGACCCGCGTCACCAGCGGCATGGCCACCCAAAGCCGCTGGGGCTTTCGCGGCAATGAAGACCTGGGCGGCGGCCTGTCCGCCTTCTTCGTGATCGAAGGCGGCATCCACGGCGACACGGGCGGCTCGACCCAGAACAACACCCTGTTCGGCCGCAACACGGCCGTCGGCTTGCGCGGCAATTTCGGCGCCGTGTCGGCCGGCCTGCAGGACACGCCCCTGTTCACCACCCTCAACACCATCGTCGACCCGCTGCGCAACGGCATCGCCCGCTCCAACAACCTGATGGCCTCGACCGGATTCCGCGCCAATAACTCGGTGCTGTATCGCAGCCCGGAGCTGCACGGCTTCAGCGGCGACGCCATGTATGCGGCCGGCGAAGTGGCCGGCGACAACGCGGCCGGGCGCGCGCTGGGCGGCTCCTTCGGCTACAGCAACGGCCCGCTCAATGTGCGGCTGGCCTACCATCACCGCAACAACGATACGGCGCTGCTGAAGAACCAGGACGCAGCCCGCAACACCCTGCTGGGCGCCAATTACGACTTCGGCCCGGCCAAGCTGTATTTCGGCTACGGCGTGGACCGGGGTCTCAACAGCGCGTCGCTCAACAACACGGCAGCCACTTTCGGCGGCGCGGCGCCTACCGCATCCACCGACAGCCGCGACCTGCTGCTGGGTGTATCGCTGCCGTTCGGCGTGAGCACCGTGGTGGCCACCTACATCCGCAAGGACGACCGTACCATCCGCAACCAGGACGCCCAGCAGTATGCGCTGGCCTACATGTACGCACTGTCCAAGCGCACCGACCTGTACACCTCGTACGCGCTGATCAGCAACCGCAACGGCGCAGCCTACACCGAAGGCAACAGCGAGGAACCGGGCACGGGCAACAGGCAATTCACGGTCGGCCTGCGCCACCGTTTCTGAGATGTTGCGAAGCCGGTATGCCCTGGTCAGCTAATCCTTCCGGATAAATTCGGCCAAAAAAGGTAGCGCTACCAAAACAGCGGCAAAACCGGTGCTGAAAAATCGGGGACGTAACACCAATTTCCAACAAATTGGGGTACGTCCCCATTTTTTCGCAACAGATCGGGCTCCGAGACGGCGCCAATTTTGTGATAATTGTGTTACGTCCCGGTTTTTTGAAAACTGTGTTACGTCCCCGTTTTTCGTCCCGCTTGCGCGCCACGCGGTTTTCCGGTGGTTTTGTCGGAGGCGATGCGGGGCCCATGGGGCCAGCCAGGGAAAGGAGTCAGCCTTGAAGCAATATCGGCTTTGGTCGTGCGCGCTGCCGCTGGCGTTCCAGTATGCCCTGGCCGTCCCGGCCGCCAACGGTGCCGGCGCGCCGCCCCAGCCCTGGCTTGATCCTGCCCTGCCACCCGACCAGCGGGCCGCCCTGCTGGTGGGCGCCATGACGCTGGACGAAAAAATCCAGACCGTATTCGGCTATTTTTGCGCGGACTTCCCGCCCAAGCAATATCGCCGTCCGCCGGAAGGTCGGCCCGATTCGGCCGGCTTCGTGCCCGGCATCGCCCGCCTTGGCCTGCCGCCGCAGTGGCAGACCGACGCCGGCATCGGCGTGGCCACCCAGGCCGGCGCCAGGCGACCGTACTTGCGGACGGCCCTGCCTTCTGGCCTCGCCACGGCGGCCACCTGGAACCCGCAACTGGCCTACGCGGCCGGCGCCATGATAGGGCGCGAGGCGCGCCAGTCCGGCTACAACGTGCTGCTGGCCGGCGCCGTGAACCTGCTGCGCGAACCGCGCAATGGCCGCAACTTCGAATATGCCGGCGAAGATCCGCTGCTGGCCGGCGTCATGGTGGGCGAGCTGATACGGGGCGTGCAGTCCAACCATGTCATCTCGACCGTCAAGCATTTCGCCTTCAACGACCAGGAAACGGACCGCGCCACACTCAATGTGCGCATCGACGATGCGGCGGCCCGCATGTCGGACCTGCTGGCCGCGCAACTGGCGGTGGAACGGGGCAATCCGGGCGCCGTCATGTGTTCCTACAACCGCGTCAACGGTGACTATGCATGCGAGAGCGACTACCTGCTGAACCAGGTGCTCAAGGGCGACTGGGCCTATGCCGGTTACGTGATGTCGGACTGGGGCGCCACCCACTCCACCGTCAGCGCCGCCCGCAACGGGCTCGACCAGCAATCGGGCCACCCTTTCGACGCAGCCCCTTATTTCAACGCCCCCCTGAAACAGACGGTGCTCGACGGGCAAGTCCCGGCCGCCCGGCTGGACGAGATGGCCGGCCGCATCGTGGGCGCCATGTTCGCCCACGGCGTGGTGGACCATCCGGTGCGGGTGGAGCACGACAGCGCCTTTGACTTGCGCGCCAACGCGGCCACCAGCCAGGCCGATGCCGAGGAAGCCATCGTGCTGCTGAAAAACCGCAACCGACTGCTACCCCTGTCGCCGCAGCTGCGCACCATCGCCGTCGTGGGCGGCCATGCGGATGTGGGCGTATTGTCGGGCGGCGGCTCGTCGCAGGTGTATCCGGCCGGCGGCATGGCGGTGCCCAACGAAGGGCCGGCCGGCTTTCCCGGCCCGATGGTCTACTACCCCTCCTCGCCCTTGCGCGAGCTGGCCAGGCTGACCAGGGCCCGGCTGCGCTACCTGGACGGCCGCGATCCGGAAGCCGCCGTCCGGCTGGCCGCCCGCAGCGACGCCGTGATCGTGTTCGCCACCCAGTGGACGGCGGAAAGCGTGGACTTGCCCTCGTTACGCCTGCCCGGCGACCAGGACGCGCTGATCGCCGCCCTGGCCGGCGCCAATCCACGTACCGTCGTCGTGCTGGAAACGGGCGGGCCGGTGCTCATGCCCTGGCTGGACGCCGTCGATGCGGTGCTGGAGGCATGGTATCCCGGCACGCGGGGCGGGGCCGCCATCGCGCGCGTGCTGAGCGGCGCCGTCAATCCGTCCGGCCACCTGCCGGCCACCTTTCCCGCCGCCGAGTCGCAGCTGCCGCGCCCCGTGATCGACGCCGATGCCGCGCACACGGGCGCGCCGGTGGACACCGACTACAACATCGAGGGCGCCGCCGTCGGCTACAAGTGGTTCGAACGCAAACGGATGGCGCCCTTGTTCGCCTTCGGCCACGGCCTGTCCTACACCAGCTTCGACTACAACGGACTGGCAGTGGAAGCGGCCGACGGCGCCCTCGCCGTCACCGTCAACGTGCGCAACGTGGGCCAGCGCGCCGGCAAGGCCGTGCCGCAGGTCTATGTGTCGCCCACGGCCGGCGGCTGGGAAGCGCCGCGCCGGCTGGGCGGGTGGGACAAGCTGGCGCTGGAGCCGGGCGCCGCCGGCCTGGCCCGCATCCGCGTCGATCCGCGCCTGCTGGCCATGTTCGACAGCGCCAGCAAGACGTGGCGCATCGCGGCTGGCGACTATGTGATTACGGTGGGAGACTCGTCGGCCGCGCCGGCGGCCAGCGTGAGCATTCATCTGGAGGCACGCACGCTGGACGTACGCGGGCGCTGAGCCGGGCCACCGCCCTGGTTCGGGTGATGAGCGGGCTGTTCAGGCCTGGGGCTTGGCCTTGCGGCGGCGCCGCGCGTGCTTGGGATCGGCGATCAGGGGGCGGTAGACTTCCACCCGGTCGTGCTCGCGCAGCACCGTGT
>JAZJZQ010000709.1:7557-10219 GCA_040389625.1 Pseudomonadota bacterium
TCGGCGATCAGGGGGCGGTAGACTTCCACCCGGTCGTGCTCGCGCAGCACCGTGTCCAGCGTCTTCTTCTTGCCATAGATCCCGACCGTCATCGCGGCCAGGTCGATGCCGGGCATGGCCTGCTGCAAGCCGCTGAGCGCGATGGCCTGCTGCACGGTGCTGCCCGCGTCCATGTCCAGCGCGCGCAGGAACTGCTGTTCAGGCGTGGCGTAGCACACCTGGATGTGGATCTGTTCAGCCATAGACCGTCTCCGCCCGCTTGCAGAAGCAATCGACCATGCTGTTGGCGATCATGCCGAACACGGGGCCGATCAACTGTTCCAGGATCACGCTGGAAAACTCGTAATGCAGGTCCAGCTCGACCTTGCAGGCGTCCTCGCGCAGCGGTTTGATGTTCCACACGCCGTCCAGGGCCTTGAAAGGTCCGTCCACCAGCCGCATCTTGATGGTACTGTGCGGTACGTTGACGTTGGAGGTGGTAAAGCTCTGGCGCACGCCGTGGTAATGGATGGCCAGGCTGGCCACCACCGTTTCCTCGCTGCGCTCCCGGACTTCAACACCGCCGCACCATGGCAGAAACTTGGGATAATCCTCGATCGCCGCCACCAGTTCGAACATCTGTTGGGCGCTGTAGCCGAGGAAAACTGTTTTGTGAACTACTGCCATTGCGTAACCGTTTGCTATGATGTTGAATTATTCGCGACTTTTGGCGCGTACCCGTAGTTTAACCGACCCGCGCCCGTTTTTTGTATTTACCACTCCATGACCATAGCCGATAACAAAAAAGCCTTTCACGACTACTTCATCGAGGACCGCTACGAGGCGGGCATCGTGCTGGAGGGTTGGGAAGTCAAGGCCATCCGCGACGCCCGCGTGCAGATCAAGGAGGCTTACGTCACCATCCGTGGCGACGAGCTGTTCCTGTTCGGCGCCCACATCAGCGCCCTGCCGACCGCCTCCACCCACATCCACCCGGAGGCCGTGCGCACCCGCAAGCTGCTGCTGCACCGCGCCGAGATGGACAAGCTGATCAGCAAGGTCGAGCGCTCCGGCTACACCCTGGTGCCGCTCAACCTGCACTACAAGGGCGGCCGCGTCAAATGCGAGGTCGGCCTGGCCAAGGGCAAGAAGATGCACGACAAGCGCGCCACCGAGCGCGACCGCGACGGCGCCCGCGAGGTCGCCTCGGCGATGAAGCAAAACCGCCGCTAGCCGCCGCGGCCGGCCGGGCCGCGCCGCCGGGCCGCGCCCGCGCTGGGTTTACCGTGGCCGAGGCGCACCAAGCGCAAGCTTTTGTTCTGTTGTGAATTTCCAAATAGAAACATCCGTGCTACACTGGCCGGAGGAAATTACCCGTTTTCGCCCCGCCCAGCCGGGCGTAGAATGGGCTGTTCACTTTAGACATTGACGAGGGCATGATGGTGCTGAAAACCGCAGCAGCGATAGTGGCCGGCCTGATCCTGGCCGGATGTGCGGCGCGCTACTCGCCCGTACCGCAGGCGACGAACTTCCCCGCCAGCAAGCAGGTCAAACTCCAGGCGGCCAGCCACTGGGGCACGATCGCCGGGCATATCGAGCAGAGCATGCTGGCCGAGCTGAAGAAAAATCCGCCCCGTCCGCTGTTTCTCAACGAGGCGCCCAACCCCAGCCCCTTCCAGCGGGCCCTGAGCACCCAACTGATCACCTCGCTGGTCAACGACGGCTACACGGTGTCCAAATCGGCCGCCGGCTCGCTCAAGATCGACCTCGACGTGCAGGCCATCACCTTCACCGCCGACCGGCCGCAGTACCGCTACCACGGCGAGCACGGCGCGCTGGCCGCCGGCGTCTTCGTGCTGGCCGAGATCGAGCCGCCGCTGCTGCTGGCCACCGCCGCCAGCCTCGGCGCCCACGACGCCTACTCCTGGTTCAACGACCAGTTCGCGCCCGGCGCCACGCCGCGCACCGAGATCATCGTCACGCTGTCCGTGTCGGACCAGTACCGCTTTTTCGCGCGCAACACCTCGGCCTACTACGTGACCGACAGCGACCGCGTGCTGTACGGCATCATCGACAAGGAACCCGAGCTGCCCCAATTGAGCAAGACCTACCAGCTGCGCGGAGAACGCTAAATGACGAAAAAACTGGTGTCCCTGTCCGTGCTGGCCCTGCCGCTGTTGCTGGCGGCCTGCTCGACCACGCCGAGGGACGAGCCGAATTATTCGACCATCTCGTCGAACCAATTTATCGCCTCGAACTACAAGGCGGCCGACACCCTCCTGGCCCAGCTGAGCGGCAAGCTGACCGCCGACAAGCCGCTGATCATGGCCACCGTGGTCAACATCGACGCGCTCGAGCAGACCACCACGCTGGGCCGCCTGGTGTCGGAGGAGATCTCCACCCGGCTGTCGCAGGGCGGCCTGAACATGCTGGAGATGAAGCTGCGCAACAGCGTCTACATGAAGCGCAACCAGGGCGAGCTGATGCTCACCCGCGAGATCGGCGACGTGGCGCAGACCCACCACGCCCAGGCCATCGTGGTCGGCTCCTACGCCGAGACCAGCGACATGGTGTTCATCAACATCAAGGTGATCCAGCCCAACACCAACTTCGTGCTGGCCGGACACGACTACGTGCTGGCCAAGGAGGGCATCGTGCGCTCCATGCTGCTGCGTAACTGATT
>JAZJZQ010000710.1:0-3672 GCA_040389625.1 Pseudomonadota bacterium
GGTGGTCAGCATGGCGCCGATCGGATAGCCGTTGCCCAGCGCCTTGGCCGAGGTCAGGATGTCCGGCGTCACGCCATAGCCCATGTAGGCGAACAGCTCGCCGGTACGGCCCATGCCGCACTGGACTTCGTCGAAGATCAGCACGGCGCCGGTCTTGTCGCACAGGGCGCGCAGCTCCTTGAGGAAGTCGGCATCGGCCGGCACCACGCCGCCTTCGCCCTGCACCGGCTCGACCACCACGGCGCACACGTCATCGGTAATGGCAGCCTGCGCCGCTTCGATGTCGTTGTACGGAATGTGGTCGATCGATGGTGGCAGCGGCTCGAAGCCTTCGGTGTACTTGGCCTGGCCGCCGACGGAGACGGTAAACAGGGTACGGCCGTGGAACGAGTGGAAGCACGACACGATGCGCGACTTGTGGGCGCCGAACTTGGTGTGGGCGTGCTTGCGGGCCAGCTTGAGGGCCGCTTCGTTGGACTCGGCGCCGGAGTTGCAGAAGAAGGCGCGGTCGGCGAAGGTCGCTTCCGTCAGCGCCAGGGCCAGGCGCAGCACCGGCTCGTTGGTGTAGCCGTTACCGAGGTGCCACAGGGTGTTGGCCTGCTTGGTCAGCGCTTCGACCAGCACCGGGTGGCAGTGGCCCAGGGAGTTGACCGCGATACCGGACGTGAAGTCCAGGTACTGCTTGCCGTTCTGGTCCCACAGGTCCAGGCCGGCGCCGCGCACCGGCACCATGGCCGAAGGTGCGTAGGTCGGCACCAGCACTTCGTCGAAGGTCTGGCGATTTACAGGACGTGTGGTCACGGTCGTATCAAGCTTGGCGTTCATGGCTATCCCTATCAAAGTGGGTACGGTGGCGGCACGGCGGCCGCGCTGGAGCACCCATTATAAAAAGCGGCATGCTAAAACTCTTTTCTAATGGCGACAAGGATTTTCATTTTTGCCCGGCATGCGTATCGCAAACGGCCCGGATGTGTCGCGGCCGCGCAGTTTATGCACGCGGCCATGCCCGCCGGCGAAATAGTCGGCTATGCTGTACGGCATCGGGCGCGCACAGGCTAAAGGCTCACTCACATGCACACGGCACTGGTCAAGCTGGCAATATTTCTTCTCATGCTGCTGGGATGGCCCGCGCTGGCGGCGGCGCAGGTGGCGCTGACGCCACGGGAGCAGGCCTGGGTGCAGGCCCATCCCGTGCTGACCATGGCGCTCGACCAGTTCAATCCCCCCATGGCGTTCCGCCGCGCCGACGGCGATGCCTACGCGGGCGCCTGCTACGACTACGCGGAACTGGTGGCGCGCAAGACGGGCCTCACGCTGCGTTACGTCGGCTCCACCTGGGACCAGGCCCTGACCAAGGGCATGGCGCACGAGGTGGACGGCGTGCTGTGTGCGCGCGAACGGCCCGAGCGCAGGAGCCGTCTCAATTTCTCCGTCCCCTACCTGGAACTGCCGATCGCCATGGCGACCCGGTCCGACCATGGCGCCACCCGCGTGCTGGGCGACTACGCGCACCAGCGCGTGGCCGTGGTGCGCAACTCGGTGCGGGTGCCCGTGCTCAAGGCGCGCTGCCCGGACTGCGTGCTGGTGGAGGTGGACGACTCGCAGGACGGCATGGCGCGCGTGCTGCGCCACGAGGCCGACGCCTACTTCGACGACCTGCCCGTGGTGCAGCGCGCCATCGGCGCGGCCGGCGCGTCGCTCAAGATCGCCCTGCTGTACTACTACTCGGAAGCGGCCGCCATACGGCTGGCCCTGCGCAACGATGCGCCCGAACTGCTGTCCATCGTCGACAAGGGCGTGGCGGCCATCACGGCCGACGAGCATGCGCTGATCCGTTCGCGCTGGCTGGCCACGGCGGAAGGGGCGCCCGTACAACGCGACCTGCCCGTCACCGCAGCGCAGCGGGCCTGGCTGGCGGCCCATCCCGTGCTGCGGGTGGCCGTCGACAGCGCCCGCGCGCCCATCGAATGGCGCGGCGACGACGGCGCCCTGCACGGCATTTCGCTCGACTTCCTGCGCCGCATCGAGGAACAGCTGGGGGTGCGCTTCGAACTGGTGCCGGCGCGCGACGTGGCCGACGAGATCAGCCGCATCGAGCAGCGCCAGGTGGACCTGGTGTCGGCCATCTCGCAGACACAGGGCCGGGCCGGCTACATGACGGTGACGGAGCCGTATTTGAGCACGCCCGTGGTGATCTATGCCGGCACCGCCACCGCGCCCATGGGCGGCCTGGCCGGGCTGGCCGGCAAGCGGGTGGCCGTGGCGGCCCGCACGGTGGTGGCCGACGCCCTGCCGCACGACTGGCCCGGCGTGCTCGTGGTACCGGTCAGTAACTTCCGGGCCGGCACAGACCTGCTGCGCAACGGCAAGGTCAACGCCATCGTCGGCCCCCTGCTGACGGGCACCCACCAGCTGGTGGAGCTGGGCGCGACCGATGTGCGGGTGGCCGGCGAGACGGACTACCGCTACCAGATCGGCATCGGCGTGCGCTCGGACTGGCCGGAACTGGTGCCCATCCTGAACGCGGCCCTGGCCGCCATTCCCAAATCCGAGCGCGACGCCTTCCGCCAGAACTGGAGCACCGTCCACTACGCGCACGACATCGATTACCGGCCGCTGGGCGCGCTGGCGCTGGCCGTGCTGGTGGCCGTCACCTTCATCGTGCAGCTGCGGGTGATGGTCAAGCGCCGCACGGCCGAGCTGCAACAGGAGGTGACCGTGCGCCGCGCCCGCGAGGCGGAAATCCAGGAGCTCAACAATGTGCTGGAGCAGCGCGTGACGGCCCGCACGGCCGAGCTGCAGCAAGCCAACGAGGACTTGAAGCTGGCGGCCGAACAGCTGCTGCAGACGGAAAAGGTGGCCTCGCTGGGGCGGCTGGTGGCCGGCATCGCGCACGAACTGAGCACGCCGCTGGGCAGCGCGCTGACGGCCGCCACCACCCTCAAGGCCCACGTGGACGGCTTCGCCCGCGCGCTGGCGGCCGGGCTGCTCAAGCGCTCGGCGGCCGACACCTTCGTGGCCCAGTGCCAGCAGGCCAGCGAGATCATCGAACGCAATACCTTCCGCGCGGCGGGGCTGATCGACAACTTCAAGGAACTGGCGGTGGACCAGGCCAGCGTGCGGCGCCGCCAGTTTCCCCTGCGGCGCACGGTGGAGGAGGTGATCGCCAGCCACCACAACGCATGGAAGCACCGCGGCCACCACATCGAACTGGACGTGGCGCCCGACATCGAATTCGACAGCTTCCCCGGGCCGCTGGCCCAGGTGCTGTCCAACCTGCTGGAAAATTCGCTGGTGCACGGCTTCGAAGGGCGCAAGGGGGGCCGGGTCCGCATCGCCGCCCAGCGCCAGGGCGAGCGCGTGCTGCTGACCTACACGGACGACGGCAAGGGCATCCCGCCCGAATACCGCAGCAAGATCTACGACCCCTTCTTCACCACCCGGCTGGGCCAGGGCGGTTCCGGCCTGGGCCTGTACATCGTGCAGACGCTGGTGACGGGGGTGCTGGGCGGCACCATCACACTGCAGGGCGAACCGGGCGCGGGCACCCTGTTCCAGATCAGCCTGCCGTTGAAGGCGCCCCAGCTCACCGCGCGCAACGCCAGCGGCGCGCACGGCATGGTGGCGCTGCCGGACGCCGGCGGGCCGGCCGTCCAGACGCCGGTCTGAGCG
>JAZJZQ010000711.1:0-14442 GCA_040389625.1 Pseudomonadota bacterium
TGGTCCAGCGTGTACTTGGCGCGGCGGTGCTCGGCCAGGCCGCGCCGGGCCGCGTCCAGCTCCTGCTGCAAGGTGGCGAACTTGGCTACCAGCGGCTTGAGGTGGTGCAGCCGTTCGTACAGCACGAAGCCGACGGCACCCACCACGTCGCCGCCGGCATCGCGCAGCGGCAGGCGGGTGACGACGAACGACTGCTGGCCGAATTCCATGATGTCGAGCAGGATGGGCTGGGCCGTCCGTATCACCTCGCGCAGCAGGCTGTTGGGGATCACGTGCTCGATGTCGCGCCCCAGCACCTGCTGCGGGTCGTGCAGTCCCAGCATCGACATGTACTTGTCGTCGATCCAGCTGATGCGGCCCTGGCAGTCGACGGCGATGGCGCCTTCGTACAGGCTGTCGAACTGGTCGAACAGGGCGCGCATGGCATGCCGGCGCACGGTGGCGGAAGGGTCGGACAGATCGGCGGACAGCGGTTCGGACATGGGTTCGGGCATAGGGTCGGACATAGGCTCGGATAGGGGCTCGGATATGGGCTCGGATATGGGCTCGGACGTGGGCTCGGATGCAGGCTCGGACAAAGACTCGGGCGTGGACACGGATGTGGACTGAGACATGCGCGGCGTTCCCATGCTAAGCCGCGTCGGCGGCGGCGCCCTGGCGCCAGGCGCGCGGACTGCAGCCCGCTTCGGCCTTGAAGGCGTGGCTGAAGTTGGCCACGTCGCTGTAGCCCAGGCGGTAGGCGATCTGCGACACCGGCTGCAGCGGGTCGCGCAGCAGCGTGCGGGCGCGCTGGTGGCGCACATCCTTGGCCAGCGCCCGCAGCGACGTGCCCTCGCCTTCGAGCGTGCGCGCCAGCGTGCGGGTGCTGACGTTGAGCATGGCCGCGAAATCGGCGATGGTGGGCTGGTAGCCTTCGCTCACCTGCAGCATCAGCCGTATCCAGCCGCTGCAGTCGCCGGCGCGGCCGATGCCGCCCTGCAGCTTGTCGAGATCGGCCAGTTGCTGGTCGGGGTTCGGCGCGCCCTGCCAGCGCAATGGCAGCTTGAGCGTCGCTTCCGGCAGCACCACCCGCGCCAGCGGCAGATTGCCGTCGCTGAAGTGAAAGCGGGCCGGCTTGAGCGCGGCATAGCGCTGCACATGGGGCGGCGCGGCGATCGACATGTAGACGTCGTACGGCGGCAGCCGCTCGCCCAGCGTGGCCCGCAGGTAGGGATGGACCGACACCACGTACAGCTCCATCACCGTCACCATGGTGTCGGCCGCCATCGGCGCGGCGGGCCGGTAGACCAGTTCGCCGCGGTCGGGATAACGGTGGTAGTGCATGGAAAAGACGGGCGACATCAGACGGAAATAGCGCGTCGCCACCTGGAACACCTCGTCGATGGTGGTGCAGCGGCGCATCAGCGGCACCAGCGGGCCGTGGTCGTCCGGTGTCATGGCCAGGCCCATGGCAAACCCGAGGTCGCTGCGGCCGGTGCGCTGCGCCAGCCCCGTCAAGATGCGCTCGAAGGCGGCCATGGTCAGCACGTTGCCCGGCTCGGCCAGCACGGCCTCGCTCAGCCCCAGTTCGGCGAGCTGCGCGCGCAGCCAGCCACGCGCTGCCTCGTCCAGCGTGGACATGAGGCGCGACAGGTAGCGCGACGGCAGTATCGGTTCGTACAGCGGCATGGGGGGACGTGCTTGGCCGAAAATCACAAGTATAGACCGGATCGGCTTCCTACAATATCGGTAGCATCCCACCTCCATCCAACCTGCAACAGGAGACCGCCGTGTCCATCTCTTCCCGCCGCCTGCAAGTCAACGGCATCACCCTCAACGTCGTGGTCGAAGGCAGCGGACCGGACGTACTGCTGGTCCACGGTTTCCCTGATGACCATTCCGTCTGGCGCAAGCAGATCCCGGCGCTGGTGGCGGCCGGCTACCGCGTGATCGCACCCGACATGCGCGGCTGCGGCGAGTCCGACATGCCGCCTGCCACGCGCGACTACGCCGTCGCCAACCTGGTCGCGGACCTGGTGGGCGTACTCGATGCGCTGGGCATAGACCAGGTCAAGCTGGTGGGCCACGACTGGGGCGCGGTGATCTGCTGGCAGCTGTGCATCGGCCATCCGCAGCGGGTGGAACGCTACGCGGCGCTGTCGGTCGGCCACCCGACCGCCTACGCGCGCGCGCCGCTGGAGCAGAAACTCAAGGGCTATTACATCCTGCTGCTGCAGTTGCGCGGCCTGGCCGAGGCGGGACTGCGGGCGCGCGACTGGGCCCTGTTCCGCCGCCTGATGGACTATCCGGAAGCGGCGCAGCACTGCATAGTGCCGCTCAGGCGGCCGGGCCGGCTGCGCGCGGCCATCAACTATTACCGCGCCAACCTGCACCTGATCCTGCCCACCATCTTCCCGTCGGTGACGATGCCGGTGATGGGCGTCTACAGCAGCGGCGACAACTTCCTGTGCGAGCAGCAGATGCGCGCCACGGAAAACTACGTGAGCGGCCCATGGCGCTACGAACAGGTGACCGGCGCCAATCACTGGCTGCAGCTGGACGCGCCCGAGTGCGTCAACGCCCTTTTGCTGGACTTCCTGCGCCAGGAGCAGAAGGCAGGTTCCACTTGCGATCGACGGCGCGCTTGACGCCATTGGCAACGATGATGGCGTAGCCGCTGTTAAACAGCACGCGCGCCCGCTCGCCGTCCGGGTGGGCGGTGGAAAAGCCCAGGTACGATCCCTGCGATACGGCCTGGAATGCGAACGCCACGCCCTCGACCTGGGCCTCGCGCAACAACACCTCGTCAGTCTTGATGTCGTCCATCATGGTCAGCGCCAGGTCCACCCGGCCGGCCGCGAGTTTCTTCAGGTTGGCCGCTTCGGAACGAGCCGCCAACAACCGTATGCCGCGCTGCTCCAGGCGCATCACCTCGGGCGGATATTCGTAACCGTTGACGATGGCGACCCGCGTGCCAGGCGCCAGCTCGGCCAGGGAACGGGCCGCGACGGGGCGGGCCGTATTCTGGAAAAAGCGCGGATAGGCCAGGAACAAGGGCGCGTCGGCAAAGCGCACCTTGCCGCGCAGCTCGGGCGCCTCCGACATGCTGAAGCAGCCAGCCACGGCGCCGGCCATCACGTAATTCTTGCAGCGGGCATAGGGCACCACCGTCAACTTGACGTCCGCGTGCACGGCGGCAAAGGCGGCCAGCACCAGTTCGTTGGCGTAGCCGCTACCGTCGCTGTTGGACCAGGGCGACGCCGCATCCTCGACCATCAACTCGATAGGGGCGGCGCCGCAGGCCAGCGGCAGCGCCAGCAGCAATGCGGAGACTACACGCCTGGCAAAACGGGACATACCGCACTCTCGCGTTTGATTCAATCGGGCCGTCGCGAGGTGGGAGCGCCGGCAGCAATGCTACCGGCTGATTATAGCGCCGGCGTCGCTGCCCCGCGCCATCAAATCGGCATTCACTGCGGCGCGGCGGCAAGCCGGGACGGCCGACACGCTGCCGCGTCAGGCGGCGGCCGTGTGGGCGGCGCGGGCCGGATCGATCAGGATCTTGGCGTGCAGCTGCGGATTGGCCAGGTCGGTGAAGGCCTGTTCCACCCCGTCCAGCCCCACCACGCCGGTGACGAGGGGCGCGCAATTGACCTTGCCGTCGGCGATCATGTGCAGCGCATCGCGGTATTCGAGCGGCGAGTAGCCCAGCACGAAGCGCAAGTCGATCTCCTTGTGGATGGCCACGGCCGGCTCGAACTGGTCGAGCTGCATGCACACGCCCACCACCACCACGCGCGCGAACATGGGCGCGCCGTCGATCACGTGGCGCAGCACGCCGGGAACGCCCACGCATTCGAAGATCACGGGCCGCTTGGGGTCCAGCCCCAGCTTCTCGGCCACGCGCCATGTGTGCCACCAGGGCAGCGGCAGCTTGCCCAGCTTTTCGCGGGTGCCCACGGCCAGCTCCAGCAAGCCGCTCAAGTCGCCCACGAAGCCGTAATCCTCCCAGCCGGCGTAGGGCGACTGCTCGGCCGGATCGACCACGATGTCGGCCCCGCACTGGCTGGCCAGCTGGCGCCGCGCCGCCGAAAAATCGCTGGCGATCACGGTCTTGACGCCCTGCGCCTTGAGCATGCAGACCACGGCCAGGCCCACCGGGCCGCAGCCGATCACGATGGCCACGCCGTTCTTCGGCACCTGGCCGCGGCGCACCGCATGCCAGCCCACGGCCATCGGTTCGGTCAGCGCCGCCAGGTCGGCCGACAGGCCGTTGGGCACCGGCATCAGCATCGATTCTTCCACCACCACCCGCTCGGCATAGGCGCCGGGCGAACGCGTGGACAGGCCCACCATGTCGATGCCGTCGGCGTGGCGGATCACGGGCACGGCGCAGGCGCGGGCGCCGCGGCGCACCTTGCGCGCGCAGCCGGGACCATGATCGAGCACCTCGCCGCAGAATTCGTGGCCGAACACAAGCGGCTGGTCCTCGCGCGCCATGTTGCGGTAGCCCATGCGCGCCATCAGCTCGCCCATATGGTTGCAGTGCTGGCGCACATGCAGGTCCGAGCCGCAGATGCCGCAGCGCAGCACCTGCAGCAGCACCTGGCCCTTGCCGGGCACGGGATCGGGACGTTCTTCAACACGCAACTGCTGGTTCTGGCAAACGACGGCTTTCATGGATACACGCTCTCTCGGGGTGGACAACAGATGGCCCGATCGTAGCGCCGCCCCACGCCGAAAACTTGTGGTTATCTGCCAAGCTGGCGGCGCCGCTACTGGCGTCCTCAAATAATCCGCCGCGCCGTCCACATGGCCGGAAATCACAAGTTTTCCGGCACCGCGGGCCACATAATCGCTCCATCAACCGACCGCCAACGCAATGGCGGCAGCCCGCATGCGAGGAGACCATGGCCATTCCCGATCTGAACCACAAACACGTGCTGGTGACCGGCGCCGCCACCGGCATCGGCCACGAGACGGCACTGGCGTTCGCACGCCAGGGTGCCAGCCTGCTGCTGTCCGATATCAATCCGGCCGGGCTGGAAGCAACGGCGCAGCAGGTGCGGGCGCTGGGCGCTACGTGCCGCACCTTCATCGTCGACGTGGCCGACGCCGGCGCCATGGCGCGCTTCGCGGCCGACGTGCACGCGGCCGTGGGGCCGCTCCACGTGCTGGTCAACAACGCCGGCATCGCCTACCTGGGCCCGTTCCTGCATACCCCGCTCGACTGGTGGCACAAGGTGCTGCAGGTGAATCTGATGGGCGTGGTGCACGGCTGCCACTTCTTCCTGCCGGCCATGCTGGGCGCGCCCGGTCCGCGTCACGTGGTCAACGTGGCCTCGGCCGCCGCCCTGGCGCCGGCCTGCAACATGAGCGCCTACGCCGCCTCCAAGCACGCCGTGCTGGGCCTGTCGGACAGCCTGGCGCTGGAACATGCGGGCGCGCAGGTGGGCTTTTCCGTGATCTGCCCCGGCGTCATCAACACCCCGATCGCCGCCATGCGGGGCGGGAACGTGGCGCGCATCGTCAGCGCCGGCCAGGTCGAGAAGCTGGGCCAGTACTACCGCGACAAGGGCGCGCCGCCGGCCGTGGTGGCCGACGCCATCGTCGACGCCGTCCGCCGCGGCAAGGGCATGGTACTGCCCGGCCCCTACGCCCGCCTGATCTACCACCTGCGCCGGGTCTCGCGCACCTTGCTGATGAAGGTGATCCTGGACGATTCGAAAAAAATGGGCTGGCTGTAAGCCGCCCGCCCCCGCCAACTGTCTGGAGCTTTCCCCCCATGTCCTTCAAGCTGACCCAAACCCGCCTCGGCATCCTGTTCGCCGCCATCCTGCTGGCCTTCTGCGTGTGGCAGAACCCGGGCATGGTGATCGACAACCGCCTGAGCGCCGCCGAGATCGACGCCGCCGTGCGCTACGTGGACCAGAACCTGCCGTTCGACCCGGCCGACAAGGCGATGGTGCTGAACAGCCTGCGCGCCTGGGGCGAGGCGGACGACGGCCAGCCCGTCTACATGCTCAACCTGATGCGCTATTTCGAGCGCATGCACACCTTGCCCGGCGCGGCCAAGCTGGACGGCACGCCACGCCAGAACAACGCCCACTACGAGGACCAGGCCATGGCGCTGCTGCTCAAGGCCGGCGGTTACGCCCTGTATGCGGGCAATGTGCAAGGTCCCAACATCCTCGAACACCGGGCCGGCATGGACCACTGGAGCCGCGTGCTGCTGGTGCGCTACACCAGCCGCCGCGCCTTCCTCAAGCTGCTGACCGATCCGGCCTACGCGCCCATCGAGCCGTACAAGATGCTGTCGCTGGAACTGATCCTGGCGCCCACCACGTCGGAACTGATCATCCCCGACCTGCGCTTCGTGCTGGGCGCCGTGCTGCTGGCCGTGTTCCTGCTGTGCGGCTGGCTGCGCGCCAGGCGCCAGGGGGCGTGGCAACAACAGTCGGCGCAACAAAGAGTGGCCGCCCGCGCCAGCAAGCTCGCCTGACGGCGCCGCACATGCTAGTGTTGACACAGTCCGCTGCCGCCGGCGCCGTCCGGTCCACCGATTTGCCGCTACGCGCCCGGGTGCGGCGCGTACCGGGTTGCCCCGGTGTGCCGGGACCATGGATGCGCACCCGCAAACAGGAGGTTCCATGAAGAGCAGCGAGCATTTCGTGCCGGCCCGTTATTTCGCCCAGCTGATCGACTACCTGGAGGCCAACGGCACGCCCTGCCGCGACGCCTTGAGCGCGGCCCAGATCCGCTCCCTAAACGACCTGCAGGCCAAGCTCACGCGCGGCCAGATCGACACCCTGCTGACGGAGGTGGCGCGCCTGACGGGCCGGGGCGACCTCGGTTTCGAACTGGGGCGCCAGATCAAGCTCAATTCGCACGACATCGTCGGCTATGGCCTGATCAGCTGCGCCACCATCGACCAGGCGCTGCACTTCGCCTCGCGCTACTACCGCCTGATCATGCCGCTGTTCACCTTGCGCTACCAGCGCCGCGGCAACCTGGCCGAAGTGCTGTTCCAGCCGGTGGCGGCCATGAACCCGGCCACCGCCGACTTCTACCTGGAGATGCTGGCCGTGTCCTGCCACGTGCAGCTGATGGCGCTGAGCCAGGGCCGCATCGGCCCCTACGACATCCACATGGCCATGGCGGAGCCGGCCCACGTGCAGCGCTATCGCGGCCTGCAGCCGGTGCGCATGCACTTTTGCGCAGGCGGCCTGCCCACCGTGCGCATCGTCATGCCGGCCGCCATCCTGGACGCGCCGCTGCCCATGCACGACCCGCGCGCCTTCCGCCAGGCCGAGGCCCAGTGCAAGCAGATGATCCAGGAGTGCCGCGCGCCGGGCGAATTTCGCGAATGGATCGTGATGATGCTGCGCGAGGCCAACGACTGCCAGCCCACGCTGGACGACATGGCGCGCCAGCTCAACATCTCGGCCCGCACGCTGGACCGCTACCTGGAACTGGAAGGGGTGAGCTACCGCGAGCTGGCCATGCGCACCCGTAACGAGCGCGCCAAGCACCTGCTCGACGGCGGCAAGTTCGCCGTGTCCGAGATCGCCTACCAGCTGGGCTACTCGGACGTGGCCAATTTCAGCCGCAGCTTCAAGCGCCTGAACGGCGTGCCGCCCAGCGCCTACCGCCGCAGCCCGGACCCGCTGCCGCAAACGCAGGCGGCCTGACGCGCACCCGGCATCCTGACGCCACCGTCCCCGCACCACCCGAACGTGTCACCTTTGGAGCATTACATGAACTTCCCGCCGTCCCGTCTTCCCAGCAAAACCTCGCTGTCGCTCGGCCTGATGGCCCTGGGCGGCCTGCTGCCGGCGCACGCCCAGCCGCCGGGCGCGCACGCCGCCGGCACCGCCGCCGCCGGTGCCGCGCCGGCCGCCGCGTCCCGTCCGGCCACGGCCAACCCGGCCAAGCCGCCCAACATCGTCATCATCATGCTCGACGATGCCGGCTTCGCCCAGGCCGACACGGTGGGCGGCGAGATCCACACCCCGACCCTGAGCCGCATCGCCGCCACCGGCGTCGAATACAACGCCTTCCATACGACCGCCATCAGCTCGGCCACCCGCGCCGCCCTGCTGACGGGACGCAACCACCACCGGGTGGGCAACGGCACCGTGACGGAAATGGCCACCGACAGCGACGGTTACACCGGCATCATCCCGGCCACGGCGGCCACCATTCCGCAGGTCCTGCACAGCCACAACTACGCCAGCGCCGCCTTCGGCAAGTGGCACAACACGCCGACCCACGAGGCGGGTGCGCAGGGCCCGTACCACCACTGGCCGACCGGCTACGGCTTCGACCACTTCTACGGCTTCCTGGGCGGCGAGTCGGACCAGTACAGTCCCAACCTGTACAACGACACCCACATGGTCGAATCGCCGCACGACCCCAAGTACCACTTCACGGAAGACATCGCGCACCAGGCGATCCAGTGGATAGACCAGCAGCACGCCAGCCATCCCGACCAGCCATTCTTCCTGTACTGGACGCCGGGCGCCGTGCATGCGCCGCACCAGGTGTTCAAGGAGTGGAGCGACAAGTACAAGGGCAAGTTCGACGGCGGCTGGGACGCCTACCGGGCCCGCGCCTTCGCGCGCCAGAAAGCCATGGGCTGGATACCGGCCGACACGGCCAACACCCCGCGCCCGGCCGAGATGCCGGCCTGGGACAGCCTGGGCGCCGAGGAAAAGCAGTTCCAGGCGCGCCTGATGGAAGTGTTCGCCGGCTACCTGGAACATACGGACGCCCAGGCCGGCAAGATCGTCGACGAGCTCGAACGCCTGGGCCTGCGCGAGAACACGCTGATTTTCTACATCTTCTCCGACAACGGCGCCTCGTCCGAAGGCATGCAAGGCTCGATCGCCTCGCTCACTGGCCTGAATGGCATCATCAGCTCCTCGCAGCAGCAGATCAAGGCCCTGAACGACAACTACGGCGGCCTGGCCGCGCTGGGCGGACCGAAGATCGAAGGCCATTACCACGCGGCCTGGGCCTGGGCCAGCGAGAGCCCCTTCGTCGGCACCAAGCTGGTGGCCGGCTACCTGGGCGGCACGCGCACGCCGATGGCCGTGTCCTGGCCGGCCCGCATCAAGCCCGATGCCGCCGTGCGCAGCCAGTTCCTGCATGTGAACGACATCGCGCCCACCATCTACGACATCGCCGGCATCACGCCGCCCGCACAAATCGACGGCAAGGCGCAGGAACCGATAGACGGCGCCAGCCTGGCCGACACCTTCGACAACGCCAAGGCGCCGGAGCACAAGCGCCAGCAGTATTTCGAGATCATGGGGAGCCGCGGCGAATATTCGGCCGGCTGGATGGCGTCCACCATGGGCCCGCGCAAGCCGTGGGTGGCCGACCAGAGCTTCCTGGTGTCGCTGGCCGGCAAGCTGTCCATCGTGACCAACACCAGCTGGCTGGGCGACCACTTCGGCTGGCTCAACTGGAAACCGGAAGACGACCAGTGGACCCTGTTCAACCTGAACGCGGACTACAGCCAGGCGCACGACCTGGCGACCCAGTATCCGGAAAAGCTGGCCGAACTCAAGCGCAAGTTCGAGGAAGACGCCAAGGCCAACAAGGTCAACCCGATCGGCGCCAGCTTCGACGTGATGGTGCGGCCCCGCAAATACGACGACAAGGCCGAATGGCACCTGAACGCGGCCTCGACCCGTATCCCGGAAATGGCCGCGCCCAACATCAAGGCCCACAACAACCGCGTGACGGTGGACGTGGACCTGCCGGAAAACGCCAACGGCGTGCTGTATGCGCTGGGCGGCGCCGGCGGCGGCCTGACGCTGTATGTGAAGGACGGCGTGCTGACCTACGAGTACAACAGCTTCAACATCGCCCGCACCCGGCTGCAAACCAAGGGCAAGCTGCCGGCCGGCCACGCCGTGATCGCGGTCGACACCAGGATGACGTCGTGGCGCCGCGGCGGCCCGGCCGACCTGACGCTGTCGGTCAACGGCGCCGAAGTGGCCAGGGGCACGGCGCCCTACACGGCCGCCATCACCTTCAGCGCCACCGAGACGCTGGACGTGGGCACCGACCGCGGCTCGCCCGTCTCGCTCGACTACTTCGAGCAGGCCCCGTTCACCTTCCACGGCACCATCAACGACGTGCATATCGAATACCGGCCATAAGCCGGCAATACGGCGGGCCGGCGATCCCGGCCTGCCGCGGAAGTTCCTTCCTAGTGGGGGATCATCCCTGCCAGCACATAGGCTTGCAGCGTGGTGATCACCCCCACCACCGCCGCGAACAGCAGGCTATGCTTGAGCGTGAAGCGGAACAGTTCCGACTCCTTGCCCACCAGCCCCGTCGCCGCGCAGGCCACCGCGATCGACTGCGGCGAAATCATCTTGCCCGTCACGCCACCGGTGGTGTTGGCCGTCACCAGCAGCGTGTCGGACACGCCGATCTGGTGCGCCGTGGTGTTCTGCAGGGAGCAGAACAGGGCGTTGGACGAGGTGTCCGACCCCGTCAGGAACACGCCCAGCCAGCCCAGGAACGGCGAGAAGAACGGGAAGGCTGCGCCGGTCCCGGCCAGCACCAGCGCCAGCGTGGACGACATGCCCGAGTAGTTGGCCACGAAGGCGAACGCCAGCACCAGGCCGATCGACAGGATGGGGCGGCGCAGCTCGATTACGGTCTGGCCGAAGGCGGCGACGGCGGCGCGCGGCTTCATGCGCAGCAGCATGGCCGAGATGATGGCCGTCAGCAGGATGGCCGTGCCCACGGCCGACAGCAGGTCCAGCTTGAACAGTGCCTCATAGGCCTTGGGGGCGGTGACGATGGGCGTGGTCTTGATCACCAGCTGGTCCAGGAACGGCACGTGCACCTTGATGACGGTGGACGCCAGCGCGCCCTTGGGCCCGAACATGGCCTTGAACTGCGGCAGGCTCCAGACCGTGACGATGGCCGTCAGGATCAGGAACGGCGCCCAGGCGCGCACCGTCTGCGCCATCGAATAGGGCGACACGGTACGGCCGTCCGCCTTGGCGGCAGGCTTGCCGGCCATGCCGCCGAAGCCGGTCAGCGCGGCGGCGCCGCCGCCCACGCGCACGGCCGCCTTGGCGCTGGCCGGTTGCCACACTTTCAGGAAGCCCGTCAGCGATACCAGGCATACCAGCGCCGACGTAATGTCCGGCAGTTCAGGGCCGATGAAGTTGGAGGTGAAGTACTGGGTGAAGGCGAAGCTGCCGCCCGTGACCAGCGCGGCCGGCCACACTTCGCGGATGCCGCGCAAGCCGTCCATCATGAACACCAGCCAGAACGGCACCAGCAGCGACAGCAGCGGCAGCTGGCGGCCGGCCATGGCGCCGATCAGCATCGGGTCGATGCCCGTCACCTGGCCCGCCACGATGATGGGTATGCCCATGGCGCCGAACGCCACCGGCGCCGTGTTGGCGATCAGGCACATGCCGGCCGCGTACAGCGGATTGAAGCCCAGGCCCACCAGCAGCGCAGCCGTGATGGCCACCGGCGCGCCGAAGCCGGCCGCCCCTTCCAGGAAGGCGCCGAAGGCAAAGCCGATCAGCAGCATCTGCAGGCGCTGGTCGTCCGTGATCGACAGCACCGAGGCGCGAATGATGTCGAGCTGGCCCGTCTTGTCGACGATCTTGTACAGGAACACGGCGGTGACGATGATCCACGCCACTGGCCACAGGCCGTAGGCAAAGCCGAAACCGGCGGCCGCCAGCGCCTGCTGCACCGGCATGCCGTAGGCGAAGATGGCCACGGCCAGCGCCAGCAGCAGCGTGACGGCGGCCGCGATGTGGCCTTTGATGCGCAACACGGCCAGCGCGACGAAGAAGAAGATGATGGGGACTGCGGCGACCAGGGCCGACAGGCCCAGGCTGCCTAGCGGCGTATAGATCTGATTCCAGGCTTGCATGGTGACTCCTCCAGGGTGGTGCTCGTTAAAATCTTGTTATGGGTTGCTGCGCTGCTGGCCAGGGTTGGCCAGCCAAATTCCTATTCCGGCTGCCCCCTCGCCTTCAGCAAATCGGCCAGGCTGCGCGCGGCCGGCTTGAGCGGCGCCCGGTGCTGGGTCCAGCCCATCTGCTGCGACGGCGTGAATGCCCGCAGCCGGGTGGCGGCCCAGCGGAAGGCACGGTAGGCCGTGGGACTGGCGTAGGCGCCGCTCCAGAAGCGCCACACCGTCTTGTCCATGCGGCTGTACTGGGCGCCCTGCCCCCGCAGCGGGTTATCGACCTGCTGCGCCGGATCGCGGTTCGCTTCCGTGCGCAGGCGGATCAGCAACTGCGGGATGGGAATGCGGACCGGGCACACTTCGCCGCAGGCGCCGCACAGGCTGGAGGCGGTGGCCAGGTCCGCCGTGGCGGCAAGGCCCAGCAGGTGGGGCGAGATGATCTTGCCGATCGGGCCAGGATAGGTGGTGCCGTAGGCGTGCCCGCCCACGCGCGCATACACGGGGCAGTGGTTCATGCAGGCGCCGCAACGGATGCACTGCAGCGTGGCGCGCAGCTGTTCGTCCGCATAGGCCTGGGTGCGGCCGTTGTCGAGCAGGACCAGGTGCACGGCGCGCGGACCATCCATTTCGCCGGGGCGGCGCGGGCCGGAGATCAGGTTGAAGTAGGTGGTGATGGCCTGGCCGGTGGCCGAGCGCGTGAGCAGGCTGGCCAGCGGCACGATGTGCTCGAGCTTGGCCACCACTTTTTCCATGCCCATGATGGCGATGTGCACGTCCGGCACCGTGGTGCTCAGGCGGCCGTTGCCCTCGTTCTCCACCAGCCACAGGGTGCCCGTGTCGGCGGCCGCGAAGTTCACGCCGGACAGGCCGATGTCGGCTTCGACGAAGGCCTGGCGCAGGGCGCGGCGGCCGGTCTGGATCAGCTGGTCCACGTCTTCCGTGTAGGGCGTGCCGGGGATGTGCTGCTCGAACAGGGCGGCGATGTCGCCGCGCGTCTTGTGCACGGCCGGCATGACGATGTGGGACGGCTTCTCGCCGGCCAGCTGGACGATGTACTCGCCCATGTCCGACTCCAGGCACGTCACGCCCCGCTCCTGCAGGTAGTGATTGAGCTCGATCTCCTCGCTCGCCATCGACTTGCCCTTGATGACGCTCCTGGCCTGGTGCGACTGGGCGATGCGGTGGATGATGGCGTTCGCCTCGTCGGCCGTGGCGGCCCAGTGCACCTGCACCCCGGCTGCGGTCAGGTTGGTTTCCAGCTGCACCAGCAGGTCCGGCAGGTGCGCCAGCGCGTGCTGGCGGATCGCTTCGCCCAGGTCGCGCAGCTGTTCCAGCTCGTCGCCGTCGGGGAACTGGACACTGCGCTTGTTCTGCAGGAAGTCCATCGCGCCGCGGAAGCTCTTGCGCAGCTTGGGGTCGTCCAGCGCCGCGCGGGCGCGGGTGCGGAAATCGGCCGATGGCATGAAGTGCAGCGGAGCGGTGCTCATCGCGTCTCTCCTTGCGCCGGGCGGTCGGTAACGATGATGACCCACATCCAGCGCGGACCGTGGGCACCATAGGCCAGCGTTTGCTGGATGTCGGAGGTCTTGGAAGGGCTGGAGGCCAGCACCAGGTTGGTGGGCATGCCGTCGCCCCACCGTTCGGCCTGGGCCGCCGCCTGCAGGTCGGCGTGCAGCGTGTCGGCATACACCAGCGCCACGTGCAGCGGCGGCACCAGCGATACGGTGCGCGGCGTGCCGGCGTCCGGCGCCAGCACCAGCGTGCCGGTGGCGGCGATGCCGGAGCGGGCCACGGTGAAGCCGGCATCCACGCTGTCGAACAGCTCGGCCTTCCACGCTTCCAGCGGACGCGCGAACGGCAACGCTTCCACGGCCGGCGGCAAGGTATTCTTCAGGGCCACACCCTCAACACCGGCCGGGTCCAGCAACAGGCGCCGGACGCCGTGCGCGGCCAGGCGGCCGGCCAGCTGGGCCGGCCAGGCGGCGCTGGTGGCGCACCAGACGTCGGCATGGGCCGCGGCCAGCGCGGCCTGCATGGCGGCCACGCGTTCGGCCGGGGTTTGCTCCGCGCGGCGACGTTCATAGTGGGCGCGGATGCGCTGATCCAGTTCGTCGGCATGCAGTTGCGCCGTGGCGGGGGCAGCGGCGCGCAGCCGTCCCAGCATCAGGTCGCGGGCGTTCAGGGTGCTCATCGTGCGTCTCCTTGGGCGGCGTATTGCGCGGCGTATTGCGCGGCTTCTTGGGCTGCTTCTTGGGATGCTTCTTGGGCCGCGTCTCGCCGCCCCCCTTGCTTTGCCCCCTGCGCCCTGGCCTGGTCGCCGCCCGTGCGGCGCCACAGGAAGCTGGCCATGTGTTCGACCGGCAGCGGCGCCTCCATGTGGCGCGCCGCGTGGCCGATGTTGAGCAGGCAGCCGCAGTCGGCCGATACCAGCCGGTCGCAGCCGGTGGCGCAGGCGGCGGCCACCTTGTCGCGCACCATGGCGCCGGAAATGTCGGGAT
>JAZJZQ010000712.1:0-2520 GCA_040389625.1 Pseudomonadota bacterium
CTAACGAACAGCGTTTATCTGACGCCGAGGCAACGCTGATCGAAGGCACGGCGGTGCATGGCGTCAGATAAACCTTGTTGAACTTAACCGCCGAGATGGCGGTGGAATGGGCAGTGTAAGTTTCAGCCGAGCGGGCGGGCAAGCACCACATGCTGCGCGCGGAGTGGGCAACGGCAGACCTGCGCTCTTGACAGCGTCCGTGGCATCGGCGGCACCACGTTGCCGAGCACGCGCTGCGACGCGCTGTGCGCTGCGCTGTGACCGGCGCGTTCAGACCCCGGCCTGCGTGTACGACGAGACCTTGGAAGGGGCGCGCGCATGCGTGTGTGGATCACGGCGGCCCTCGGCAAGCAGTCGGGGTGATGGCTGCAAGGGTCGCTCGGTTGGCAGGCTGCTGTTCCAGCAACCGCCAATGCCCGAGCTTGCAATGCGGGCAGTACTCGATCTCGATGGCGGCCACGCGCCGCATGAAGGCCTGCGCGTCCTCGCGCGCTTGCGGGTTCGCTGCCGGCATGGCCAGCAGTTGCCGAGCCAGCGCCAGCCGTTGCGTCTTGGCCGCCGGCGCCAGCAGTCCGAAGTGGCGGATGCGCTTGAAGCCCGGCGGCAACACGTGCAGCAGCAGTCGGCCGATGAACTGCCGGCCGGCCATTGCGATGATGCGTCTGCCGCCGGCGTCATCGGCACGCACCCTCAGACGCACGTCGTCGCCCTCGATGGCCACCAGTCGCTCGTTGCCGATGGCCGTGCGGTGCGTGTAGCGCGCCAAGTAGTCCAGCACCGCTGCCGGCCCGGCCAGCGGTGTCTTCGCGTACACCACCCAGTCGTGTCGGCGCAGGGCCTGCACGCGCTGGCGCCGTGCGAGGTTCGTGTCGGCCGGGTCGCGCGGCAGCACACCGGCCGAGAAGGCATCTTGAAGCGCCTGCAGGAACTTGCCTCGGAACACGCGCGACAGTGCGTGCACCGGGAACAGGAAGTTGGGTGCGCGCCTGGGTCGCAGCCACGTGGGGGCGTTGTTGGCGCCGAGCCGCAGCGCCCCGCAGGCCATCAGCGCGTGCACATGCAGGTGGCGCCGCAGGTCCTGCGTCCAGGTGTGGAGCACCAGCGTGAAGGCGCCGACGCCGCCCAGCCAGCGCGGGTTGGCGGCGAACTCGGTGAGGGTGGCGGCCGCGCACTGCATCAGCGTGTCGTAGACCCAGCGCGCGTGCGCGGCCGCCAGCGCGTTGAGCTCGTGCGGCAGGGTGAAGACCAGGTGGCAATACGGTACGTCCAGCAGTTCGCCCAGCCGAGCTGTGCGCCATGCATCGCGCGCGCGGCTCTGGCATTGCGGGCAATGCCGGTTGCGGCACGAGTGCCAGCGCCACTGTTCGGCGCCGCAGCCATCGCAGCGCAGACGCTGGCCACCGAGCGCGGGCGTGCGGCAGCTGACGATGGCTCGCCAGGCCCGAGCCTGCGGCGTGCTCAGGCCGTGCGAGGCGAGGTAATCCGCTCCGAAGTGCCGCAGCACTTCCGCTAGCGTGGTGGCCACCTCTGCTCAGAGTGTGGCGATCGGCGGCAGCGCACTCAGCAGCGCCAGCGGCTCGCTGCGGGCGCCGTCAGGCACGTCCGGGCGCGTCAGGTGCAGGTAGCGCGTGGTGGTGCTGACATGGTTGTGGCCGAGCCATTGCTGCAGGCTGTACAGGTCGTAGCCGGCCTCCAGCAGGTGGGTTGCATAGGCATGGCGCAGCGAGTGGATGCCCCCGCGCTTGATGATGCCGGCGGCGTCGCGCGCGAGGTAGTACCAGCGCTGGGCGCTGCCGGTGTCGATACACCGCGATGGATCGCGCAGACCGCCGAACAACCACGGCCGGGGATGCGCGCTGCGCCACCAGGCGCGCAGCAGTTGCAGCACGTCCTCGGCCAGCGGCACGTAACGGTCCTTGCCGCCCTTGCCCTGCTCGACACGGATGCACATGCGGTCGGCGTGGCTGTCGATGTGCTCTGCGCGCAGCCGGCACAACTCCGACAGGCGCAAGCCCGTGCCGTAACCCAGCATCAGGAACGTGCGTGCCTTCTGGTGCACGGCCGCGGCGAACAACCTGGCCAGTTCCTCGCGCGAGAGGATCTCGGGCAAGCGCTGCGGGGCGGGTGCCAGCGGGATCTGGAACGCCTGGCCGTCCAGAGCGAGCACGGTGCCGTACAGGAAGCGGTATGCGCAGCCGTACTGGTTGACGCTTGAGCGCGAGAGGTGCCGCTCGCGCAGCAGGTGCAGCAGGTAGTGCTGCACCTCGTCGGCCGTCAGGGTGTCGGGGCTGCGCCGATAGTGGCGGGCCAGCCGCGCCACAGCGTCGATGTAGGCCTCCTGGGTGCGGGTCGCCATGCCGCGCAGCACCAGCGCGTCGAGCATGCGTTGTCGAAGCAGTGTCATCGCCTTCTCCTCGATCGATGCACAGGCACATGCCTGTGTCGATCAAGGTACGGCGCTCACACGCCAACGTGTGCGCTTCGAGTTCCAACCACCGCGGCAGCGGTTTAGTTCAACGT
>JAZJZQ010000713.1:0-4678 GCA_040389625.1 Pseudomonadota bacterium
CTTACATGATGTGATGTCCCAGCCACCACGCGCACGCCGCCACGAAGGCCGACGCGGGAATGGTGAAGATCCAGGCCCACACGATGTTACCGGCCACGCCCCAGCGCACTGCCGACATCTTCTGTGCCGAGCCCACGCCGACGATGGCGCCGGTGATAGTGTGCGTGGTCGACACCGGCACGCCAAAGTGGCTGGCGATCAGCAGCGTCAGCGCGCCGCCGCTTTCGGCGCAGAAGCCGCCCACGGGTTTGAGCTTGGTGATCTTCTGGCCCATGGTCTTGACGATGCGCCAGCCGCCGAACAGCGTGCCGGCCGAGATGGCCGTGTAGCACGACACGATGACCCACATCGGCGGCGTCTTGTCCGTCACGGCCACGTGGCCGGCCGCGATCAGCAGCATCCAGATGATACCGATGGTCTTTTGCGCGTCGTTGCCGCCGTGGCCCAGGCTGTAGCTGGCCGCCGACAGCAGCTGCAGGCGGCGGAACCAGCGGTCCACCTTGCGCGGCGTGGAGCGCACGAAGATCCACGACACCAGCAGCATGATCAGCGAGCCGAGGATGAAGCCCAGCAGCGGCGACAGGATGATCCATTCCACGGTCTTGAGCAGGCCGCCGCCGGCCAGCGCGCCGGTGCCGGACTTGGCCACGGCCGCGCCCACCAGGCCGCCGATCAGGGCGTGCGAGGACGACGACGGAATGCCGTAGTACCACGTAAACAGGTTCCAGGCGATGGCGCCCACCAGGGCGCCGAAGATCACGTACTGGTCCACCACGCCGGGATCGATGGTGCCCTTGCCCACCGTGGCCGCCACGCCCAAGCCCACCACGAAAATGGCGGTGAAGTTGAACAGCGCGGCCATGGCCACCGCCGTCTGTGGCTTGAGCACGCCGGTCGATACCACCGTCGCGATCGCATTGGCGGCGTCGTGGAAGCCGTTCATGAAGTCAAACACCAGTGCCAGGGCGATCAGGACGCCCAGCACATAGATGCTTATTTGAAGGGTATGCATGAATTATTCTTTTCGATTTTGTCTGATTCAGGACGTCGGCACCGCGGATAGCGGTGCTTAGGCGTTTTCTACGATGATGCCTTCGATGATGTTGGCCACATCTTCGCAACGGTCGGTCACCGTTTCCAGGATCTCGTAGATGGCCTTCATCTTGATCAGGTGGCGCACGTCCGGTTCGTCGCGGAACAGCTTGGACATGGCGGCGCGCATCACGTGGTCGGCGTCCGATTCCAGGCGGTCGATCTCTTCGCACACGGCCACGATCTTGCGCGAATTGTCCATGTTGTGCAGCATGCCCACGGCTTCCTTGACCTTCTCCGCGCAGGCCAGCACCAGTTCGGCCAGGCGCTTCGCTTCCGGCGTGACCGAATGCAGGTCGTACAGCGACACGGTCTGGGCCGCGTCTTCCAGCAAGTCCAGGATGTCGTCCATGCGGGTGATCAGCTTGTGGATGTCGTCGCGGTCGAGCGGGGTGATGAAGGTCTTGTGCAGCAGATCGACCGTGGCGTAGGTGATCTTGTCGGCTTGCTTCTCGACGCCCTCAATGGCGTGCACGCGGTTTTCCAGGTCGTCGAAATTGCTCATCAGGGCCACCATCTCGCGCGCACCCTTGACGCACAGTTCCGCGTGCTGGTTAAACAGGTCAAAAAATTTGCCCTCGGTGGGCATCAAACGTCCAAACATGTCATTCTCCGTTGAGTATTTCGAGTTGCTTGGCCGCCCGTGCGGACGGGCGGCGCGTTGGGTTAGTCGCCTTGGTAAAGCGCCAGGTTACCGACATAGTTACCAAACTTGGTGTATTGGCCTATCCAGGTCAGACGCACGGCGCCAATCGGGCCGTTACGCTGTTTGCCGATGATGATTTCGGCCGTGCCTTTATCGGGCGAGTCCGGGTTGTAGACCTCGTCGCGATACAGGAAAATGATCACGTCCGCGTCCTGCTCGATAGCGCCCGATTCGCGCAAGTCGGACATGACGGGACGTTTGTTGGGGCGTTGCTCCAGCGAGCGGTTCAGCTGGGACAGGGCGATCACGGGGCACTGCAGCTCCTTGGCCAGGCCCTTGAGGCTACGCGAAATTTCCGAAATCTCGGAGGCGCGGTTGTCGCCCTGGGTCGAGCCCGTCATCAGCTGCAGGTAGTCGACGATGATCAGGCCCAGCTTGCCGCACTGGCGCGACAGGCGGCGGGCGCGGGCCCGCATCTCGATCGGGTTCAGGGCCGGCGTTTCGTCGATGAACAGCTGGGCGTCGTTCATCTTCTGGATGGCGTGCGTCAGGCGCGGCCAATCCTCGTCGTTCAGGCGGCCCGTGCGCAGGCGGTGCTGGTCGAGCTGGCCCACCGAGCCCAGCATACGCATGGCCAGCTGGGCGCCGCCCATCTCCATCGAGAAGATCGCGACGGGCAAGCCCGCTTCGATGGCCACGTTCTCGCCGATGTTGACCGAGAAAGCCGTCTTGCCCATCGACGGGCGGCCGGCCACGATCACCAGGTCGCCCGGCTGCAGGCCCGAGGTCATGCGGTCGAGGTCGATGAAGCCGGTCGGCACGCCGGTGATCTCGCTCTGGTTTTCCCGGCTGTAGAGCTCGTCGATGCGCTCGACCACCTGGGTCAGCAGCGGCTGCACGGCGGTCCAGCCGGCGGCGCCGCGGGCGCCCTGCTCGGCGATGGCGAAGATCTTCGATTCGGCCTCGTCGAGCATCTGCTTGACTTCCTTGCCCTGGGGGCTGAAGGCTTGGCCGGAGATCTCGTCGGCGACTGTGATGAGCTGGCGCAAAATGCCACGATCGCGCACGATCTCGGCATAACGGCGGATGTTGGCCGCCGATGGCGTGTTTTGCGCCATCGCATTCAGATAGGAAATACCCCCCACGTCGTCCGCCTTGCCCAGCTGGGTCAGCGCTTCGAACACGGTGATCACGTCGGCCGGCTTGGAGCTGTTGATCAGCCGCACGATCTGTTCAAAGATGATGCGGTGGTCATAGCGATAGAAGTCTTCCGCATGCATGAAGTCGGCGATGCGGTCAAACGCCGCATTATCGCGCAACAAACCGCCGATCACAGACTGTTCTGCTTCGATGGAGTGCGGTGGAATGCGGAGCGAATCGACTTGTGGATCTGGGGGGGCGTTCATGGCGCGAATTATACCTGCATAGTCGTCCGTCAAAAATTATTGACGAGAAAAAAGTTCGTAGCTGGGCTACAAAAATGGGCGCGCGCCGCAGGTGGTGCGGCAAGAATATGCTGCACAGCAACATCTTGCCAAATAAGCCAAATGGGTGCCCCATAGAAAAAGCCGGGCAAGCCCGGCTTTTTCTGGCGCTGCGGCGGGCGTTGCCGCCCGCGTCTAGCGTGTGTTACTTAGGCAGCTTCGCCCACGACAGCAACGGTCACTTCCACCACCACGTCGGTGTGCAGGGCAACGGTCACTGGGTGCTCGCCGACGGTCTTCAGCGGACCGGTAGGCATGCGCACGGCAGCTTTTTCAACGGCGAAACCAGCTTTGGTCAGCGCTTCAGCGATGTCGAAGTTGGTCACGGAACCGAACAGACGGCCGTCCACGCCCGCTTTTTGCGACACGTTCACGGTCATGCCGTTCAGCTTCTCGCCTTGGGCTTGGGCAGCGGCCAGCTTGGCGGCAGCAGCTTTTTCCAGTTCAGCGCGCTTGACTTCGAATTCCGCCACGGCGGTCGCGGTAGCGCGGCGAGCCATTTTTTGCGGAATCAGGAAGTTACGTGCGTAACCGTCTTTGACTTTAACGACTTCACCCAGGTTGCCCAGGTTAACGACTTTTTCCAACAGAATGATTTGCATAGTTCTCTCCAGGATCTTATCTGTACGACGCGATTAAGCGTGGTGCAGATCGGTGTATGGCAGCAGCGCGAGGTAGCGAGCGCGCTTGATTGCGGTGTCAACTTGACGCTGGTAGTGCGCCTTGGTACCGGTCAGACGTGCTGGCATGATCTTGCCGTTTTCCTGGACGAAATCTTTGAGCGTGTCTACGTCTTTGTAGTCGACTTGTTCAACGTGCGCTGCGGTGAAGCGGCAGAACTTCTTACGTTTGAACAGTGGGTTTTGTTGCTTGCGCTTTTCTTTCAGCTTGAGCTTGTTTTTGTCGAACTTTTTACCGAATGCCATTTTAGGCTCCTGTATCTAAATAGGTGCGCTGTCTGCGACAGCACGAAAATCAATGATGTGAAATACCAGGCTTTTGCTATTGCGGCTTTTCTTGTTCAGAAATCCCGTGAACTGATACACGCCTGCCAGTGGCGCCTGACTGAAGCGGCTTGAAATGTCGCCCGCGGCAACCGCGGACACTTCAAACTCGCTCAACCGGGCGATGCCCGCCTCCATCTGCTGCGACCGGTGCTGCAAGGTGGCATTCACGATCGGCATGCCGGCCGGAGTGTACCGGATGGCGTCCCGCTCGGCGATGAGGGCGGTAAACTGGAGCTGGTTCAGCTCGGAATCCTGCTCAATTAAGCGGCTGGAGCAGCGGCTGCTGCTGGAGCTTCAGCGCGATGGGATTTCGCTGCATCTTCACGTTGTACCGACTTCATCATTGGCGAAGGAGCGGTTTCCGCTTTCTTCATCTTGACGGTCAGATGACGCAACACGGCATCATTGAATTTGAATGCGGTTTCCAGCTCGACCAGGGTCTCGTTGTC
>JAZJZQ010000713.1:4688-6195 GCA_040389625.1 Pseudomonadota bacterium
GCATTCGATGTTCAGGCAGATGTAGTGTGCTTTAGCCAGTTTCTGGATCGAGTAAGCCATTTGACGACGGCCCCAATCTTCAACACGGTGCACGGCGCCGCCGCGGGTGGTTACCGAGGCTTTGTAACGTTCGATCATGGCGGGCACTTGCTCGCTCTGGTCCGGATGGACGATAAATACTATTTCATAGTGACGCATGCAAACTCCCTTAAGGACTGTGAAAATAGCCCACCCTGGCGTCAAGACAGGTGTGGGAAGAGGTAAGCCGGCGACTATAGCAGCTTTCCTGCCAAAGTTCAATACCGATAGCCGTTTTGCCCGTGGCGGGCGCCAAATGGCGCCCGCTGTGCGCCCCGCGCAAGTTTTTTTCACATTATTTCGCCCAAAGCAAGAAATCCCTCTTGCAATCACAGGCGCACTGTACAAAAATACAGACTGTCTATATACACAGCCCCTGGCGCCCCCATGATTAAGCTCACTGCACGGCAAGAACAAATTCTCAACCTGATCAAGGATGCCATCGAAAACACCGGCTTCCCGCCCACCCGCGCCGAGATCGCCAACGAGCTGGGCTTCAAGTCCGCCAACGCGGCCGAGGAACACCTGCAAGCGCTGGCGCGCAAGGGCGCCATCGAAATCGCGGCCGGCACCTCGCGCGGCATCCGCCTGCTGGGCCAACATGCGGAAGCGGCGGCGGCCAAGGTGGCCGCGTCCGTGATGATGTCGCTGCCGCTGATCGGGCGCGTGGCGGCCGGTTCGCCCATCCTGGCGCAGGAAAACCTGGAGACCAGCTACAGCGTGGATCCGGCCCTGTTCTCGGCCAAGCCTGACTTCCTGCTCAAGGTACGGGGCGAATCGATGCGCGACGCCGGCATCATGGACGGCGATCTGCTGGCCGTGAAAAAAGTGGACAGCGCCAAGAACGGCCAGATCGTCGTGGCCCGCATCGGCAATGACGTCACGGTCAAGCGCTACCGCAAGACCGGCTCGACCATCGAACTGCTGCCGGAGAACCCCGACTTCAAGATCATCAAGGTCGACCCGGAAGCGGACGAATTCGCCCTCGAAGGCCTGGCAGTGGGCCTGATGCGCACCTGGCACTAAGCCGTCCGCCCGCCCCGAGCCAGCAGGCCCGCGGCGCCGAATAAAAATGGGGACGTACCCCATTTTCAGGTAGGCCTGAAAATGGGGTACGTCCCCATTTTTTAAAACGCTGCCGCCTTTCCCAACCGAAAAATGGGGTACGTCCCCATTTTTTGGAGTTTTAGCAGCCGGCCAGGGCGGTACGGAAATCGTCCAGCAAGTCCGCTTCATCCTCGATGCCCACCGATACCCGGATCAGCGATTCGGCAATGCCCATCGATGCCCGGCGCACGGGACCCATTTCGTAGAAGATGGTATGCGCCACCGGGATGATCAGCGTGCGCGTGTCGCCCAGGTTGCTGGCCGGGATGGCCAGCTTGAGCCGGTTCAGGAAGTCGAAGCAGTCGATGCCGTCCTTGAGCTC
>JAZJZQ010000714.1:0-2905 GCA_040389625.1 Pseudomonadota bacterium
CCTGGGCCGGCGCAGCGTGTCGGACTTCCAGCGCGGCGTGCTGGCGCTGCGCAAGAAGGAAATCGTGGCCGCGCGCGCGGCCGAACTGGCGGCCGTGGCGCAGGCCGAGGACGCGGCCATCGCGCCGCCCGCGTCGGACGAGGCGCCGGCCAAACCGGCCGCCATGCCGCTCAGCTCGCGCGAGGACATCGCCCGCGCCGCGCGCCTGAGCAGCAATACCATCAGCCAGATCGAAAAGATCCAGAAGACGGCCACGCCGGAGCTGGTGGAGGCGGTCCGTTCCGGCACCATTTCCATCAACGCCGCCGCCACCGTGGCCTCGCTGCCGGAAGCGCAGCAGGTGGCGGCCGTGGCCGGCGGCAAGAAGCAGCTGCAGCAGGCCGCCAAGGAAGTGCGCGAACTGCGCGCGGCCATGCGGCCGCCCAAGGAGCCGAAGGAGGGCGAGGAGCCGCTGTCGGAAGTGGAGCAGCTGCGGGCCGAAGTGGCCACCCTCAAGCAGCGCAACGCGGCCCTGAAGGCGGAGAACGCGGCGCTGCAGGAACGCATCGCGGCGCTGATCGACGCTTCCTGATCCGATACCACCCATTCCACCCCGGAGCCCGTCCATGCTCAAACCCCGATCCCTGCTCGCCCTGACCTGTGCCGTGACGATGGGCGGCGCCCTGGCGGCGCCGCCGCCCGCCATGGCGACGGCGGTGGCCGCCGATGTCGCCCGCTGGCAGGCCATGGCGGGCCGGGTCGATATCCTGCGCGACAAGTGGGGCATCCCGCACGTGTATGGCAGGACGGACGCGGACGCCGTGTTCGGCCTGATGTACGCCCAGGCCGAGGACGACTTCAAGCGGGTGGAACAGAACTTCATCAACGCCATGGGCCGGCTGGCCGAAGTGCAGGGCGAGGCGGAGCTGTACCGCGACCTGCGCATGAAGCTGTTCATCAATCCGCGGCAGTTGAAGGCGCAGTACGCGGCCAGCCCCCCATGGCTGAAAAAGCTGATGAACGCCTGGGCCGACGGCCTCAATTTTTACTTGTTCACCCATTCCCAGGTGCGGCCGCTGCTGCTCACGCGCTTCGAGCCGTGGATGGCGCTCAGCTTCAGCGAAGGCAGCATCGGCGGCGACATCGAAGACGTGGACCTGACGGAGCTGGAACGTTTCTATGGCAAGCGCGCTTTCGTGCCCGTGGCGCGCGCGGGCAGCGATCTCGATATGGAACCGAGCGGCTCGAACGGCTTTGCCATCGCGCCCCGGCTGACGCGCGACGGCCATGCGCTGTTGCTGATCAACCCGCACACCTCGTTCTATTTCCGGCCCGAGGTGCACATGAGCAGCGGAGAAGGGCTGAACGCCTACGGCGCCGTCACATGGGGCCAGTTCTTCATCTACCAGGGCTTCAACGACCGGCTGGGCTGGATGCACACCTCCGGCGGCGGCGACGTGATCGACGAATACCTGGAGACGGTGACGGAACAGGACGGCCATTACTACTACCAGTATGGCAAGGAGCGGCGTCCGCTGAAGGCGGTCGACATCACGCTGCCCTACAGGACGGCGGACGGGATGGCGCGCAAAGTGGTCACGGTCTACTACAGCCACCACGGCCCCATCGTGCGCGAGGCCAACGGCAAGTGGGTGGCGGTGCGCCTGATGAACGATCCGATGCGGGCGCTGACCCAGTCCTACAGCCGCACCAAGGCCCGCAACTACGCCGCCTTCTACAAGGTGATGGCGCTGCGCACCAATTCGTCCAACAACACCGTGTATGCGGACGCGGACGGCAATATCGCCTACTTCCACGGCAATTTCATCCCCGTGCGCGACCGGCGCTTCGACTTCACCCATCCCGTGGACGGCAGCGACCCGGCCACCGACTGGAAGGGACTGCACCAGGTCAAGGACACCATCCACTTGCTCAATCCGCGCAACGGCTGGATACAGAACACCAACAACTGGCCGTTCACGGCGGCCGGTCCGTACAGCCCGCGCCAGCAGGACTATCCGGCCTATATGTCGGTCAATCCCGAGAATCCACGCGGCATCCATGCGGTGCGGGTGCTGCAGGATGCCAGCGACCTGACCATAGCCAGCCTGATCGCCAAGGCCTACGACAGCCAGCTGACGGCCTTCGAGCCGCTGCTGCCCAAGCTGTTCCAGGATTACGACGGCCTGGCCGCGGACGATCCGCAAAAGGCCGCGCTGGCGCCGCAGATCGCCGCGCTGCGGGGCTGGGACATGCGCTACGGGCTGGACTCGGTGCCCACGTCACTGGCCATTTTCTGGGCGCAGAACCTGGCCGACACCTTCGGCCCGGCCGCGCGCGCGAAGGAAGTGCTGGTGCTCGACTACATCGCCACCGCCATCACGCCGCAGGACCGGCTGGCGGCGCTGGCCCGCGCTTCGGACAAGCTGGCCGCCGACTTCGGCCGCTGGCAGACGCCGTGGGGCGAGATCAACCGCTTCCAGCGCCTGACGGGCGACATCGTCCAGCCGTTCGACGACAGCAAGCCCAGTTTGCCGGTGGCGTACACCTCGTCCAACTGGGGCGCGCTGGCCGCGTTCGGGATGACTTCCAAGCCGGGCACCAAGCGCATCTACGGCGAGCGTGGCAACAGCTTTGTGGCGGCGGTGGAGTTCGGACCGCGCATCAAGGCGCGCAGCATCCTGGCCGGGGGCGAGAGCGGCGATCCGGCGTCGCCGCACTTCAGCGACCAGGCGGCCATGTACGCGCGCGGCGAATTCAAGGACGTGCTGTTCTACAAGGAAGACGTGGAGAAGAACCTGGAGCGGCGCTACCATCCGGGGCAGTGATATTTGATTGATAAGGTAAAGCTTATGAGTTTGGAATCCGTACGAGCATTTTTCGCGGCGCGGCAGCTCGATCTGCCCATCATCGAGCTGGACGTGCC
>JAZJZQ010000715.1:0-7142 GCA_040389625.1 Pseudomonadota bacterium
ATGGCGCGGCTCGACCTCATCGACAATTTGTTGCATCGCCAGCTGGGTGGCCAATTTCAAATCATATGCTTGTTGCAGGTTGAGCCAGGATTGCGGGTCGCCACCAAAGTATCGCGCAAGCCGCAGCGCGGTATCGGCAGTTACACCGCGTTTTTCGTTAACGATGTCATTGACACGTGACGGTGTCACATGAAGCGCCTTCGATAGCGCATGCGGCGTCATCCCCAGGGGAACAAGAAATTCCTCCCGCAGGATTTCGCCGGGATGGATGGGGCGCATGCCATTCTTCGTCATTTCACAACCATGATCAGTTAGTGATAATCGATGATTTCCACGTCTTTCGGCCCTTTTGCCGTCCATACGAAGCAGATTCTGAACTGCTCGTTCACTCTGATGCTATGTTCGCCTCGGCGGTCGCCGCCGAGTGCCTCCAGGTGATTTCCGGGCGGCGAACGCAAGAAATCCAATGTGACGGCGCTCTCCAGTAATTGGAGCTTTCGTTCCGCAATGGTCCGAATGTTTGCGAACCGGGGGACGGCCTTTCCTTCAAACAGCTTTTTTGTCTGTTTGCACCTGAAGGACAGGATGGTCATATTGTATGCCGTTTATCGGAATGCGGTAAGCAAGTGTAGTGCGTCTTGGCCGTGCGGCGGATGAGCTATGTCAGCTGTGCAAACCGCCGGTGCGGATGCAAGCCGAGACGTTAGTTGGCACACTCTGAATGCCAAGGGACGTAGGGGAAAGGTTGCGCGCGCCAAAACAAAAACGCCAGCCCGAAGGCTGGCGTTTTTGATATTTCTTATTCTTGGTGGCCCGGGGCGGAATCGAACCACCGACACAAGGATTTTCAGTCCTCTGCTCTACCAACTGAGCTACCAGGCCAAGGAGCAGAATTATAGCAGGCCCAGGCGAAATGACAAGGGCGGCCGTGAAATTATTTTCGCGCCACGGGCGAGGGCGGCCATTTGCCGTATCAACATCATGGCAGGCGGAACAATTGCCGCACGCCACAAACGCTATAATGTTTCAATGAACAGTCCATCCCTTCCCACCATGCGGCGCGACATCCACAGTGATATTTGTATCGTAGGCAACGGCGCCATCGCCAAGACGACGGCGCTGGCGTTTGCCCAGGCGGGGCAGAGCGTGACGATGCTCAGCCCGCCGGCCGTGACGCCGGCCCCGGCTGCGGGCGACCCCGGCTGGGACGTGCGGGTCTATGCCCTCAACCATACGGCCTACAACCTGCTGTCTTCGCTCAAGGTATGGGGCGCGCTGGACGCGGCCCGGGTGGCGCCGGTCGATGCCATGCTGGTCAACGGCGACGGCGACCAGGCCGGCTATCTCGGCTTCGACGCCTACGGCGCCCACACGGGCACCCTGGCCTGGATCGTCGAGGACCGCAACCTGAACCAGGCGCTGGACGCGGCCCTGCGCTTCGCCCAGAACGTCAATATCGTTTCCGGCCGCGCCACCGCGCTGCTGCGCGACGACGACGGCGCCGCCGTGCAGCTGGCCGACGGCATGGTGATCCGCGCCGCGCTGGTGGTGGGCGCGGACGGTGCCCAGTCCTGGGTGCGCGGCCAGTGCGACATCGGCCTCGATTACCGCTCCTACGGCCAGCGCGCCGTGGTCAGCAACTTCCATTGCGAGAAGCCGCACCTGGGCGCGGCCCAGCAGTGGTTCACGGGCGCCGACGGCATCGTGGCGCTGCTGCCGCTGCCGGGCAATATGGTGTCGCTGGTGTGGTCGGCGCCCGACGCGCTGGCCGACACTTTGCGCCGCGAATCGGCCGATGCGCTGGCGGCCCGCCTGGCCGTCTATGCCCACGACAAACTGGGCGCGCTGACCCCGCTGCGTCCGGAGCTGGTGCGCGACTTCCCGCTGGTGCTGATGCGGCCCCACGCCATGGTGGCGCCGCGCGTGGCGCTGGTGGGGGACGCGGCCCACGTGGTCCATCCGCTGGCCGGCCATGGCATGAACCTGGGCTTTGCCGACGTGGCGCAGCTGGTGGCCACCGTCAACGCGCGCGAGCCGCAGCGCGCCATCGGCGACGAGCGGGTGCTGGCGCGCTACGCCCGCGCGCGCAAGGAAGACGTGGCCCTGATGCAGTTCACCACCGACAGCCTGGCGCGCCTGTTCGGCACGGATCTGGAGCCGTTGCGCGTGGTACGCAATTTGGGATTAAACTTGCTGGATAAATTCCCCGTGCTTAAACGCCGCCTGATTTCCCACGCGCTGGGCAAACAGCAGGGCTGATAGCGCCGCAAGGGCGCGGCACGGGCTGGCGCGCCGCCGCGGGCGGCGCCTGTGATGTCGTTTTCGGAGATGGTATGAGAAAGAGCAAGACCGCACTGTTGTTGTTATCGGCCCTGATGGCGTCCTGCGTGGAGGCCGAAACGCCGACCGAAGCAGGCATCAAGAAGCTGATCGAGCCGCGCCTGGGCGGCGGCGCCAAGGTCGATTCGGTCAAGGAGACGCCCTACAGTGGCCTGTACGAAGTGCGCATGGGCGGCGAGATCCTCTACACCGACAAGACCGCAACCTATCTGTTCTCCGGCCATATCTACAACGCCAAGACCTCGGTCGACCTGACCCGCGAGCGGCTCGACGAGATCAACAAGATCAAATTCTCCGACCTGCCGCTGGACAAGGCCGTCAAGCTGGTCAAGGGCGACGGCAAGCGCGTGATCGCCGTGTTCGAGGACCCGAACTGCGGCTACTGCAAGCGCTTCCGCCAGAACACCATCAAGGCCATGGACAACATTACCGTCTACACCTTCATGTACAACATCCTGGCCGAGGATTCGTTCACCAAGTCCAAGAACATCTGGTGCTCGGCCGACCGCAACAAGGCCTGGGACGACTGGATGGTGTCGGGCAAGGCCGCGCCGGCCGCGCCGGCCGCCTGCAGCACGCCCAACGACGTGGTGCTGGAACTGGGCCACAAGCTCAACGTGACGGGCACGCCGGCCATCTTCTTTACCGATGGCAGCCGGGTGCCCGGCGCCATCGACGCCCGCGCGCTGGAAGCGAAGCTGTCGTCGATCAAGTAAGCATTCAGTACCGGTGGCCGGCGCCGTCCGGCCATCTGCCGCATCCGGACGGGAAAACCGTCCATAGTCTCACGGCGCCCATGCATCGCGGCGCCGGTTTCGTCTTTGCCTGTCCCTTTGTACACCTGCCGCGCCAAAAGGAGCCTTAGATGATCTCATTGAATATCAACGGAAAAGACATGCAGGTGGACGCTGACCCGTCCACGCCCATCCTGTGGGCCCTGCGTGACAACCTCAATCTCACCGGCACCAAGTTCGGCTGCGGTGCGGCGCTGTGCGGCGCCTGCACCGTGCACCTGGGCGGGCAGCCGGTACGCTCCTGCGTCACGCCGATCTCGGCCGCCGTGGGGCAGAAGATCGTCACCATCGAGGCCATGGAATCGGACAAGGTGGGCAAGGCGGTGCAGGAAGCGTGGGTGCGGCACGACGTGCCCCAGTGCGGCTACTGCCAGAGCGGCCAGGTGATGAGCGCCACGGCCCTGCTGCGCGCCAACAAGGCGCCCAGCGATGCCGATATCGACAACGCCATGAGCGGCAATATCTGCCGCTGCGGCACCTACCAACGCATCCGCGCCGCCATCAAGGACGCCGCCAAAACCCTCGCCTAAAGGAGAACGTCATGCGTATCGAATGGCTTAACCAGGACACCATGCAGGCGGCGGAGCAGGACCAGGACCAGCACGCTGGCATGAGCCGGCGCGGTTTCATCAAGGCGGGGGCGGTGGCCGGCGGCGGGCTGGTGCTGGGCTTTTTCGTGCCCGGCGCGAACCGCTTCGCCAACGCCCAGGCCCAGCAGGCCAAGACCTACGAGCCGAACGCCTTCCTCCACATCGCGCCGGACAACAGCGTGACGGTACAGGTCAACCGGCTCGAATTCGGCCAGGGCGTGCAGACGGCGCTGCCGATGCTGATCGCCGAGGAGCTCGACGCAGACTGGTCGCAGGTGCGTAGCGAACTGGCGCCGGCCGGCGAACAGTACAAGGACCCCGCGTTCGGCATCCAGATGACGGGCGGTTCCGGCTCCGTCGCCCACTCGTTTACCCAGTACCGTGAAATCGGCGCCCGCGCCCGCGCCATGCTGGTGGCGGCCGCCGCCGAGCAATGGAAGGTGCCCCTGGCCCAGGTCAAGGCGGCCAACGGCATGCTGACGGGGCCCGCCGGCCAGAAGGCCAGCTACGGCGCCATGGCCGATGCGGCCATGAAGCAGCCGGTGCCGGCCACCGTCACGCTGAAAGACCCGAAGCAGTTCCGCCTGATCGGCAAGCCCGTCAAGCGGCTCGATGCGCGCGCCAAGTCCACCGGTCGCCAGTCGTTCGGCATCGACGTCAAGGCGCCCGGCTCCAAGGTGGCGCTGATCGCCCACCCGCCCGTGTTTGGCGCCAAGGTGGCCAAGTTCGACGCGGCCCGGGCCAAGGCCATCAAGGGCGTGGTGGCCGTGCTGGAAGTGCCGACCGACCGGGGCGGCAGCGGCGTGGCCGTGATCGCGGACGGCTACTGGCCGGCAAAACAGGGCCGCGATGCGCTGCAGGTCGACTGGGATACCAGCGCCGTCGAAAAAGTCAGCAGCGACAAGCAGCTGGCCGACTACAAGGCGTTGGCGCAGACGCCGGGCACCGTCGCCAGGCAGGCCGACACGTCGCGCCTGGCGGGCGCGCCGAAGAAGATCACGGCCGTCTACGAATTCCCCTACCTGGCGCACGCGCCCATGGAGCCGCTCAACTGCGTGGTGGACCTGCGCGCGGACGGTTGCGAAGTATGGGCCGGCAGCCAGTTCCAGACCATAGACCAGGGCGCCATCGCGAAAACGGCAGGCTTCAAGCCGGAGCAGGTGGTGTTGCATACGATGATGGCCGGCGGCGGCTTCGGCCGGCGCGCCGTGCCCACTTCCGACTACCTGGTGGAAGCGGTCAACGTGGCCAAGGCTTACCGGGCGGCCGGCAAGTCCGGTCCGGTCAAGGTGATCTGGAGCCGCGAGGACGACATCCGCGGCGGCTACTATCGCCCGGCCCATGTGCACCGCGCCGAGCTGGGGCTGGACGCGAAGGGCAACATCGTGGCCTGGAACCACACCATCGTGGGCCAGTCCATCATCAGCGGCACGCCGTTCGAGCCGATGATGGTCAAGAACGGGGTCGACGCCACCATGATCGAGGGCATGGGCGAGCCGTACGAGGTGCCGCTCAACCTGTCGGTACATAACGTCAAGGCCAACGTACCCGTGCTGTGGTGGCGCTCCGTCGGCTCCACCCATACCGCCTTCGTGATGGAGACGCTGATCGACGAGGCGGCCCATGTGGCCAACATGGACCCGGTGGCCTACCGCAAGCAGCTGCTGGGCGAGAAGCACAAACGCCACCTGGCTGCGCTGGAGCTGGCCGTGGCCAAGTCCGGCTATGGCAAGAAGGCGCTGCCCAAGGGCCAGGCCTGGGGCGTGGCCATGCACGAGTCGTTCAACTCCGTGATCGCCTACGTGGTCACGGCCTCGGTCAAGGATGGCGTGCCGCACCTGCATCACGTCACGGCCGGCGTGCACTGCAACCTGGCCGTCAACCCACTCACCATCGAGGCCCAGATCCAGGGCGCGGCGCTGATGGGACTGGGCATGACGCTGCCAGGTGCCGCCATCACGCTCAAGGATGGCGTGGTGCAGCAGCAGAACTTCAGCGACTACACGGTGGCCCGCATGCCCGACATGCCGGTGATCGAGGTGTTCATCGTGCCGTCGGCCGAACCGCCGACGGGCATGGGCGAGCCGGGCTTGCCGCCGCTGGCGCCGGCCTTCGCCAACGCCGTGTTCAAGCTGACGGGCAAGCGGCTGCGCAAGCTGCCGTTCGACCTGGCGGCGACCAGCACTTGAGGCGCGGTATGCGTCAGGCGCGGCCGCCGGCGGCGTGCCGGTGAGCCTCACCGGTGTGCTGCTGGCGGCCGGGCGGGGCCGCCGCTTCGATCCGTCCGGCCAGCGTAGCAAGCTGCTGCAGCCGCTGCCCGGCGGCGGCACCGTGGCCGAGGCCAGCGCCCGCAACCTGCTGGCCGTGCTGCCGCGCGTGGTGGCGGTGGTGCGGCCCGGCGAGGACAGGCTGGCCGCCGCGCTGGGCGCGCTCGGTTGCGAGGTGCGCGTATGCCCGGAGGCTGATCTGGGCATGGCGGCCTCCCTCACCCATGCGCTAGACTATGCCCGCGGCGCCGCAGGCTGGGTGATTGCGCTGGCCGACATGCCTTATGTGCAGCCGGCCACCATCGCCAGGCTGGCGGCGGCCATTGAGGATGTGACGAACGATGCCGGCATCGCGGCGCCCGTCTACCAGGGCCGGCGCGGCAATCCGGTCGCCTTCCGCCACGATTACCTGCCGCTGCTGCTGGCGCTGGAGGGCGACCAGGGCGCGCGCGCCATCCTGCGCTCGCATCGCGTGTGCGAGGTGGCGGTGGACGATGGCGGCGTACTGCACGATATCGACACGACGGACGATCTTGCCCCGCCATGAGCGGGACCAGAAACAGACCAGCTATAGGACAAAAAATGAAGAAAGCACATAACAAGAAGAGCCCCGCCATCGCCTACGCCATCGTGGCCAAGGACCTGCCGGGCCACCTGTTCCAGGTCACGCTGGCCGTGAGCGCGCCGGCACAGGAGGGCCAGGTGCTGGCGCTGCCGGCCTGGATACCGGGCAGCTACATGATCCGCGAATTCGCCCGCAACATCATCCAGATTCGCGCCGAATCGAACGGCAAGGACGTGTCGCTGACCAAGTTGGACAAACATACCTGGCAGGCCGCGCCCGTGGCCGGCCCGCTGCTGGTGCATTACGAAGTCTATGCCTGGGATATGTCCGTGCGGGCCGCGCACCTGGACCAGACCCACGGCTTTTTCAACGGCACCAGTGTGTTCCTGCGCGTGGTGGGGCAGGAGCAGGCCGCCCACACGGTCGAGATCCAGCGCCCGGCCGACCCGGCCGCCGCCAGCTGGCGCGTGGCCACGGCGCTGCCGGAACTGAAGGCCAAGCGCTACGGCTTCGGCAGCTATGTGGCGGCCAATTACGATGAATTGATCGACCATCCGGTCGAAATGGGCGACTTCGCGCTGGCCAC
>JAZJZQ010000715.1:7242-9414 GCA_040389625.1 Pseudomonadota bacterium
TGCAGTTCCTGGGCCTGTGCAGCCACGAGTACTTCCACACCTGGAACGTCAAGCGCATCAAGCCGGCCGCCTTCGCGCCATACGACCTGCAGGTGGAAAACCACTCGCCGCTGCTTTGGCTGTTCGAGGGTTTCACCAGCTATTACGACGACCTGATGCTGGTGCGCGCGGGCCTGATCGGCGAACCGGCCTATTACAAACTGCTGGGCAAGACGGTGGCCAGCGTCCTGCGCGGCAGCGGCCGGGGCAAGCAAAGCGTGGCCGAATCGAGCTTCGACGCCTGGACCAAGTACTACCGCCAGGACGAGAATGCGCCCAACGCCATCGTCAGCTACTACACCAAGGGTTCGCTGGTGGCGCTGGCGCTGGACCTGACCATCCGCGCCAAGACGGCCGGCGCCCGCACGCTCGACGATGTGATGCTGGCCCTGTGGCAGCGCTATGGCCACGACTTTTATCCGGACGGCGGCCGCGGCGTGACGCCGGCCGAAGTGGAAGCCCTGTTCGACGAGATCAGCGGCCTGCGCCTGAAGTCCTTCTTCGACAAGTACGTGCGCGGCACGGCCGACCTGCCGCTGGCCAAGCTGCTGGCGCCGGTGGGCGTCAAGTATGCGGACGAACGCAAGTCGGCCAAGCCCAGTCTGGACATCAACCCCGGCCGCGACGGCAACGATTGCAAGCTGTCGTCCGTCCACGAGGGTGGGGCGGCGCACCGCGCCGGCCTGTCGGCGGGCGACGTGCTGGTGGCCGTGGACGGCCTGCGCGCCACCCATGCCAACCTCGATGGCCTGCTGGCCCGCTACGCCGTCGGTGCCAAGGTCGAAGTGCATGCCTTCCGGCGCGATGAACTGATGGCGTTCCAGGTCACCCTGCAGGGCGACCGCGCACCGGCCGTCACGCTCACGCTGGAGGCGGCCGGCGCCAAGCGCGGCGCGGCCCTGCGCCCCAGCGCTGCCCGTTGAACTGCGGCTGCGCGGCGGCGGTGGTCCGATACGGCTTGCAGGCCGCGCCGGACCGCGGTAAGCATTTCGTCATATTTGTCCGGCGGCTTATGGGCTAAAATGCAGAGGCATTTGGCACCTGCGCGCCAGCCCGCCTCCACCAACCCCATGCTGCCCGTGATCCAGCTCGACCCTTACACTATCATCCTGATGTCCACCTTGATGGGCGGGGCGATGAGTGTCGTGCTGTTTTCGGCTTCGCGCAGTTTTCCGGCCGAGATAGGCGGCTTGCGGGAATGGGGTGGCGCCCTGTTGTGCCTGGTGGCCGGAGCGGCGCTGCTGGCACTGCGCAACGGGCCGACCCCCAAGGTGGTGTTCATGCTGGGCATGAACGCCATGCTGCTGTGGGGCATAGGACTGACCTTGATCGGCACCGAGAAATTCTACGGCGTGGGTCCAAGCTGGCGCCTGGTTCAAGGCTGTTGGGGGCTGGGCATGGCCGCTATCGCCTACTGGATGCTGGCGCAGCCCGATTTTGCCATCCGCGTGGCCATTTTTTCGACCTTCGTCTGTGCCTGCTACAGCCGTCAGTTATGGCTGGTCGTACGGCATGGCGAACGCCAGTTTCCCACCCTTTTCTTCGGCATGCTGATGCTGGTGCAGACGCTGGTGGTCATCATCCGCGGCCTGCGGGCACTGTATGACGGCGGGGTCTCGGTCGACTTGCTGCGGCCGGGGCCATTCCTGAGCGTGTATATGGCCACCAGCAGTTTCATGGTGCTGATGCTGGCAGTGGGCTTCATCACCATGGCCACCCGCCGGCTGCAGACCATCCTGGAACGGCGCGCGACGCGCGATCCGCTGACCCAGGTGCTGAACCGGCGCGGCTTTGCCGACGTCTACGCCCGGGAGCGCGCGCTGATGCAGCGCGAACACCGCGCCGCCACCCTGATCAGCATCGATCTCGATCACTTCAAGTCCATTAACGACCGCTTTGGTCATGCCACGGGCGACCGGGTGCTGGTGCATGTGGCAGGCGTGATCGGCAAGGCCCTGCGCGGTTCCGACCATGTGGCCCGCTTCGGCGGCGAGGAGTTTGTCGTGCTGCTGCCCGATACGGGCATGGAACGGGCCTGCGGCGTGGCCGGGCGCATCCAGGACGTGCTGCGGGCGCCGCGCAACGATGGCCTGCCGGCCTACACGGCCAGCATCGGCATCGCCTGCCAGTTGA
>JAZJZQ010000715.1:9514-21623 GCA_040389625.1 Pseudomonadota bacterium
CGCAACGATGGCCTGCCGGCCTACACGGCCAGCATCGGCATCGCCTGCCAGTTGAGCGCCGAGGAGGACCTGGACGGCATACTGCTGCGGGCCGACGGTGCCCTGTACCGCGCCAAGGCGCTGGGGCGCGACCGGATCGAGGTAGCCGAACCGGCCAGCGCGCCGCCGCGGGCGGCGCTGGTCTGATCACAATTTGCCACGGTCGCCGGTCCGGCCGCCGCCCGGCCAGGACTTACTGCGGCCCGGCCAGGGTGCGCAGCTGGAACTGGTAGTCGTGGTTGAACAGGAAGGTCTCCGTCACGGCCAGCGCGCGGTGTCCGCCCCGCAGCAGGGAGCCGGGCCGGGGCAGGGGCTCGGCCTGGCGCACGGCGTTCATGGCGATGCTGGAGGCATCCTCATCGCGCGAGCGGTGCACGCGCAGGTTGCCGATATTGCCATTGCTGTCGATGGTGAAGTCCAGCACGACGATGGCCGGCAGCATGGGCGGCAGCGTGCCGTAGAAAATCAGCTTGGGATTGGCGGCGGCGATGCGTTGGGCGACCTGGATCTTGTAGTCGCTCAGATTGGCCGCTTCGCGCGGGCTGGGCGCCGGCAGGGGCGCCGGTAGCGGCGCCCGTGTGACGGGCGGCGGCGGCAGCACGGTCGGCTGCCGGTAGCAGGAGGTCAGCAGGGTCGCCAGCAGGGAAGCCTGCAACAGCGAGGCCAGCCCCGTGAGGGCTGCACGCCTCAACGGTGTCGTGGCCATGGTATTTCTCCGGTTAGTTGAACAAACGGCGCAATTCCGCGCCGGGTTCCGGTGCGCGCATGAACGCTTCGCCCACCAGGAAGGCGTTGACGTTGGCGTCGCGCATGCGCTTGACGTCATCCGTTACCATGATGCCAGATTCGGTCACAACGAGGCGCTCGCTTGGAATCCGCGGCAACAGGCCCAGGGTGGTATCGAGCGAGGTCTCGAAGGTGCGCAGGTTGCGGTTGTTGATGCCCATCAGATTGGTCTTCAGGCGCAGGGCGGCCGTCAGTTCGTCGCCGTCGTGCACTTCCACCAGTACGTCCATGCCCAGGTCGTGGGCGCAGGCTTCCATTTCCGCCATCAGGCCGTGGTCCAGGGCCGAGACGATCAGCAGGATGCAGTCGGCGCCCATGGCACGCGCCTCGTACACCTGGTAGATATCGACCAGGAAGTCCTTGCGCAGCACGGGCAGGGCGCAGGCGGCGCGGGCCTGCTGCAGGTATTCCTCGGCGCCCTGGAAGAACTGCACGTCCGTCAGTACCGACAGGCAGGCCGCGCCGCCGGCCGCGTAGCTGGCGGCGATGTCGGCCGGGCGGAAATCGGCCCGCAGCACGCCCTTGGAGGGGGACGCCTTCTTCACTTCGGCGATCACGCCGGCCGCGCCGGCGGCGATCTTGCCGCGCAGGCTGGCTTCGAAGCCGCGCAGGCCGGCCCGCAGTTCGGCGTTGCCTTCCACTTCGCTTTGCAGGCTGGCCAGGCTGCGGTGTTTCTTGGCGGCGGCCACTTCGTCGGCCTTGACGGCCAGGATTTTGTTGAGGATGTCGGACATGATGGGAACCGGATAGAAATGAGGACGATGGTGTTACTGGCGCAGGCGGTGGAACGAGGCTGGCCACGGCCAGCCCCTTGCGCAGCTTAGTTGGTGGCGGCCAGGGTCTGGGTCACCTGCACGAACTGTTCGATCTTCTTGAGCGCGGCGCCCGATTCGATGGCGCTGCGGGCCCGCTTCAGGCCGTCCTCGATCGAGCTGGCCACGCCGGCCGCGTACAGCGCCGTGCCGGCGTTGAGGGCCACGATGTCGTAGGGCGCGCCCGGCTGGCCGGACAGCGCCTCCATCATCATGGCCTTGGAGGCGGCGGCATCGGCCACCTTCAGGTTGCGGCTCGCGATCATCTGCAGGCCGAAGTCTTCCGGGTGGATTTCGTATTCGCGGATCTCGCCGTTGATCAGCTCACCGACCATGGTGGCCGCGCCCAGCGACACCTCGTCCATATTGTCGCGGCCATAGACCACCAGGGCATGCTGCGCACCCAGGCGCTGCAGCACCCGCACCTGGATACCCACCAGGTCGGCGTGGAATACGCCCATCAGGATGTTGGCCGCGCCGGCCGGATTGGTGAGCGGGCCCAGGATGTTGAAGATGGTGCGCACGCCCAGCTCGCGCCGCACCGGCGCCGCGTGTTTCATGGCGGCGTGGTGGTTGGGGGCGAACATGAAGCCGATGCCGGTCTGCGCGATCGACTGGGCGATCTGTTCGGGCTTGAGGTTGATGTTGGCGCCCAGCGATTCGATCACGTCGGCGCTGCCGGAGGAGGAGGACACGGAACGCCCGCCGTGCTTGGCCACGCGCGCGCCGGCGGCGGCGGCCACGAACATGGAAGCGGTGGAGATATTGAAAGTGTGGGCGCCGTCGCCGCCGGTGCCGACGATGTCGAGCAGGCGGCTGGTGTCGGCCATCGGCACCTTGGTGGAGAACTCGCGCATGACCTGCGCGGCGGCGGCGATTTCGCCGATGGTTTCTTTTTTCACGCGCAGGCCCATGGTCAGGGCCGCGATCATTACGGGCGACATTTCGCCGGACATGATCTGGCGGAACAGGTGCAGCATCTCGTCGTGGAAAATCTCGCGGTGTTCGATGCAGCGCAGCAGGGCTTCTTGATGGGTGATCGGCATGGCAATTCCTTCTTCAAATTTTGAACGCGGGTCGCAGCGGCGGCAGGGAAATATGACGTACGTAAAGACGTACGCCCGACTCCATGCCCGCCCTCAGCGGACCAGGAAATTCTTCAGCAGCTCGTGGCCGTGTTCCGACAGGATGGACTCGGGGTGGAACTGCACGCCCTCGATGTCGTATTCCTTGTGGCGCACGCCCATGATTTCGCCGTCGTCGGTCCACGCCGTCACTTCCAGGCAGGAAGGCAGCGAGGCGCGCTCGATGGCGAGCGAGTGATAACGGATTACCGTGAAGGGGGAGGGCAGTCCCTTGAAGACGCCCACGCCCGTATGCGCGATGAGAGAGGTTTTGCCATGCATGACCTGCTTGGCGCGGATCACCTTGCCGCCAAAGGCTTCGCCTATGGCCTGGTGGCCCAGGCATACGCCCAGGATGGGCTTCTTGCCGGCGAAGTGCTTGAGCACTTCCAGCGAGATGCCGGCCTGCGACGGATCCTTGGGGCCGGGCGAGATGCAGATGCGGTCCGGGTTGAGGGCCTCGATCTGCTCGATCGTGATTTCGTCGTTGCGGTAGACCCGCACGTCCTCGCCCAGTTCACCGAAGTACTGCACGATGTTGTAGGTGAAGGAGTCGTAGTTGTCGATCATCAGCAGCATCTCAGAACTCCCCATCTTGCACTTGTTCGGCGGCGCGCAGCACGGCGCGCGCCTTGTTTTCAGTTTCCTGCCATTCCATCTCGGGTATCGAGTCGGCGACGATGCCGGCGGCGGCCTGCACGTACAGCATGCCGTCCTTGATCACGCCGGTGCGGATCGCGATCGCCACGTCCATTTCGCCGCCGAACGACAGGTAGCCGCAGGCGCCGCCGTAGATGCCGCGCTTGGAGATTTCCAGCTCGTCGATCACTTCCATCGCCCGCACCTTGGGCGCGCCGGTCAGGGTGCCGGCCGGGAAGGTGGCGCGCAGCACGTCCAGGTTGGACAGGCCTTCTTTCAGCTTGCCTTCGACGTTGGAGACGATGTGCTGCACGTGCGAATACTTTTCGATCACCAGGCGATCGGTGACCTTGACGCTGCCGATCTCGGAAATGCGGCCCAGGTCATTGCGGGCCAGGTCGATCAGCATCACGTGTTCGGCGATCTCTTTCGGATCGGCCAGCAGTTCCTTGGCCAGTTCGGCGTCGCGCTCGGGCGTGCTGCCGCGCGGGCGGGTGCCGGCGATGGGGCGCAGCGTGACCTTCTTCTGGCCGTCCGGCGCCGTCTCGTTGCGCACCAGGATTTCCGGCGAGGCGCCGACGATCTGCATGTCGCCGAAATTGTAGAAGTACATGTACGGCGACGGGTTCAGCGAACGCAGCGCGCGGTACAGGGTCAGCGGCGAATCCACATAGGGCTTGCGCAGGCGCTGGCCGATCTGCACCTGCATCAGGTCGCCGGCCATCACGTATTCGTGGGCGCGGGCCACGGCCTGCAGGTAGTCGGCCTTGTCGAATTCGCGGATGGTTTCGGTGCGCACCGAGCTCGAAGTGACGGGCGCATCGACGCCGCGGCGCAGCATCACGCGCAGGTCTTTCAGGCGCTGGCGCGCTTTCGAATAGGCTTCCGGCTGGGTGGGGTCGGCGTAGACGATCAGGTACAGCTTGCCCGACAGGTTGTCGATCACGGCCAGTTCTTCCGTCACCATCAGCTGGATGTCGGGCAGGCCCAGGTCGTCCTTGGGGCAGGTGGCGGCCAGCTTCTTCTCGATGTGGCGCACCGTGTCGTAGCCGAAGTAGCCGGCCAGGCCGCCGCAGAAGCGCGGCATGCCGGGGCGCAGGGCCACCTTGAAGCGGGACTGGAACTGTTCGATGAATTCGAGCGGATTGCCCTCGTGGCGCTCGATCACGGTGCCGTTCCTGACGATCTCGGTCAGGTCGCCGGAGCTGCGCAGCAGCGTGGTGGCGGGCAGGCCGATGAAGGAAAAGCGGCCGAAGCGCTCGCCGCCGACCACCGATTCGAGCAGGAAGGTATTCTTGCCGGCGTTCTGGGTCTGGGCCAGCTTGAGGTACAGCGTGAGGGGAGTTTCGAGGTCGGCAAACGCTTCCGCGATCAGCGGGATGCGGTTGTAGCCTTCATTGGCCAACGATTTGAATTCGAGTTCGGTCATGTTTCTCTCCATGCCGCCGCAATGTGAGCGGCGGTGGGTTTGCAAAAAACCTGTCGGGTGCGCTAGCACGTGCGACAGCAATCAGTTCGGCTTGTTACTTTTGCCAGGATTGCCAGCGTCGCCAAAGCCAGGCCTCAATCGAGCCCGGTTGTGTGACATTGTGTTTTTTGGTGAGAAACATTATCGGTTGAGCGCAGTATGCAATTCAGTTATGCAAACGAATCTGGCGTGCCGCTTCTAGCAGCGTGTCAACTATACCATCGGAATCGGTTTCGTGTATAGCCTGTCCGTGATTGTAACCGTATGGCACCGTCAACACGGGGCAGCCGGCAGCCCGCGCGGCCTGCGCGTCGTTCGACGAGTCACCGATGGCCACCACGGCGGCCGGGGCCAGGCCGAATTGTTCGCACACCGTCAGCAGCGGCAGCGGGTCCGGCTTCTTGCGCGCCAGCGAGTCGCCGCCGTACACCAGCTCGAAATAGCCGTGCAGGCCTTTCTGGTGCAGCAGCGGGGTGGCGAACGAGATCGGTTTGTTGGTCACGCAGGCCAGGCGCAGGCCCTGCGCCTTGAGCGCCTCCAGGCCCGCGATCACGTCCGGGTAGAGCGCGCTGTGGTTGCCGTTGATGGCCAGGTAGTGGTGCTGGTAGGACGCCAGCGCCGCCTCGAAATGCTGCTCCACGCCGGCCGCGTCGAAGTCGAGCGCCAGCACGCTGCGGATCAGGTTCTCGGAACCCTTGCCCACCATGCGGGCGATCTGCTCTTGCGTGATGGGCGCCAGATGCAGTTCGGCGCGCATGGCGTTGATGGCCACGTGGAAGTCGGGCACCGTGTCGAGCATGGTGCCATCCAGATCGATGATTGCGGCGCGTACGCCTGCCAGTACCTGCATGCTTACACCGTCGCCAGTTGGGTGCGCATGGCGTCGATCACGGCCTTGTAGTCGGGCTGGCCGAAGATGGCCGAACCGGCGACGAAGGTGTCGGCGCCTGCCGCCGCGGCGGCGGCGATGTTGTCGATCTTGATGCCGCCGTCCACTTCCAGCAGGATGTCGCGGCCCGATTCATCGATCTTGCGGCGCGCCAGCGCGATCTTCTTGAGCGCTTCGGGGATGAAGGACTGGCCGCCGAAGCCGGGGTTGACGGACATGATGAGGATCATGTCGATCTTGTCCATCACGTGGTCCAGGAAGTGCAGCGGGGTGCCGGGGTTGAACACCAGGCCGGCCTTGCAGCCGTTGTCGCGGATCAGCTGCAGCGAGCGGTCGATGTGCTCCGACGCTTCCGGGTGGAAGGTGATGATGTTGGCGCCGGCCTTGGCGAAGTCCGGGATCAGGCGGTCGACCGGCTTGACCATCAGGTGCACGTCGATCGGCACCTGCACGTGGGGGCGGATCGCCTGGCACACCAGCGGGCCGATGGTCAGGTTGGGCACGTAGTGGTTGTCCATCACGTCGAAGTGGATGATGTCGGCGCCGGCGGTGACGACATTGCGCACTTCCTCGCCCAGGCGGGCGAAGTCGGCGGACAGGATGCTGGGAGCGATGCGGAAAGTGGTCATGGTGTGGGCGTGCAGTGTGCTTGCATTTTAAAAAGATGCGCTATTTTACGCTTGCCGGCGCGGCCGCGCCTGTTTGCGGCGTGGCCCGCGGCCATATTTATGAGGGGATTTTGGGATGACACCTTGCATCCGGCCCCGTTTTGGAGTGCAATGTAGGACTGACGATATTGATTCGCTATCATTGCCGGCGATTCACGTTTTACCGTTTTTTAAGGAAAGTCGATGGCCACTTACGAATTTACTGTGTCGGTCAGAACCCAGTACCTGCCCGAGCAGTCGGACCCGGAGCGCACCAATTTCGTGTTCACCTACTCGATCACGATCAAGAACACGGGCACGGTGGCGGCGCAGCTGATCTCGCGCCACTGGGTCATCACGGACGCCAACAACCATGTCGAGGAAGTGCGCGGGCTGGGCGTGGTGGGCCATCAGCCGCTGCTGCAGCCGAACGAGCAGTTCGAGTACACGAGCGGCACGGCGTTGCAAACCCAGCAAGGCTCCATGACGGGCGAATACTTCTGCGTGGCCGAGGATGGCCACCAGTTCGACGTCAAGATCCCGGAATTCGTGCTGTCGCTGCCGCGCACCCTGCACTGACGCTTCCTGCGGCGCCCCGCCTTGGCGTACCGCCTGGGCGCGGTTTTGCGCCTTTATTTGCGTTCTATTTTGCGTCTTCGTCCTGCCGGTCCGGCAAGGCTTGCTGCTTGGGCGTAGGCTTCTTGCCCGAGTACATCGTCCACCAGACGATAAAGACCAGCAGGAAGAACGCCACCATCGCTTCTATCATCAAGAACCACATAGTTATCCTTATGTCATTTACACGCAGTAGTTTACTCGTTTCGCTGACGGCCGTCGTCCTTTCGCTGGCCGCCTGTACCACGGCGCCGCCGCGCCCGGCCGTGCCGCCGCCCGTGGTCCCGGCCCCTGTGCCCACACCGACGCCAGCGCCCACCCCCGCGCCGTTGCCGACCACGCCCCAGTTCGTGCCATCGACCTTCGCCGCGCTGCCTGGCTGGGACAAGGACGACGTGCGCGCCGCCTGGCCGGCCTTCATGTCCTCCTGCAATGTGCTGGTCAAGCGGGTGGACTGGAAGGAGGCTTGCACCATCGCCCGCAGCGTCAACGGCAACGACGAGCAGGCCATCCGCACCTTCTTCGAAGCGTTCCTGGTGCCGAACCAGGTGCTCGCGCCGGACGGCGCCCAGGACGGCCTGGTCACCGGCTATTACGAACCGCTGCTGCGCGGCGCCCGCAAGCGCGGCGGCCCGTACCAGACCCCGTTGTACAAGGTGCCGGACGACCTGATCACGGTGGACCTGGCCAGCGTCTATCCGGAACTGAAGGGGATGCGCCTGCGTGGCCGGCTGGTGGGCAAGAAGGTGGTGCCCTATGCAAGCCGCGCCGAGATCGAGCGGGCCGACGCCGCCGGCAAGGAACTGCTGTGGGTGGACGATCCGGTGGAATCGTTCTTCCTGCAGGTGCAGGGTTCCGGCCGGGTGCAGCTGACGGACACCCAGGAAACCGTGCGCGTGGCCTACGCCGACCAGAACGGCTATCCGTACAAGTCGATCGGCCGCTGGCTGGTGGACAAGGGCGAGCTGACCATGGAGCAGGCTTCCGCGCAGGGCATCAAGGCCTGGATCGCCGGCCATCCCACCCGCATGCAGGAGCTGTTCAACGTCAATCCCAGCTATGTATTCTTCAAGGAGGAGCGCCTGCCCGATCCGCGCGTGGGGCCGAAAGGCGCGCTGGGCGTGCCGCTCACGCCGCAGCGTTCGGTGGCCGTCGATGCGTCCCAGCTACCGCTGGGCGTGCCCATGTTCCTGGCCACCACCCAGCCCAACAGCGACATCCCGCTGCAACGGCTGGTGATGGCGCAGGATACGGGCGGCGCCATCCGCGGCGCGATCCGGGTCGATTACTTCTTCGGCTTCGGCACCGAGGCAGCCGACAACGCTGGCCGCATGAAGCAGCGTGGCAGCATCTGGCTGCTGTTGCCGCGCCAGGCGCCGGCGCGCTGAGCGTACGCCATGCCGGGGCGCCGCGAGGGCGTCACGGCAGGCGGACCGGGATCAGGGCCGCACTTCGCGAATAGGTTTGGACATGACGAGGGTAATGGTCAGCGCCACACCGCCGGCGGCCACGCAGGCCATGCCGGTACGGATGCTGAAGTGCTCGGCCACGGCGCCCGCCGCCAGCGCCCCCACCGGCGCCGTGGCCACCGTCAGGAAACGCATGGTGGAGGTCATGCGGCCCAGGAATGCGTCCGGCGTTACCTTCTGGCGCAAGGCCAGGTAGGGCAGGAAGAACAGCATCACACCGCAATCGAAGAAGAACACCAGTGCCGCATAGGCGACCGCGCTGGCATTGCGGCTGCCGAACAATTCGGCGGGAATGGTGGGCGTCAGCACGAAACCCAGCGCCGTCGAGGCGACGCCGACCAGGATGGTGCGGCCCGGCCCGAAGCGCCGGTTCAGGGGCTTGAGCAGGAGCGAACTGACAAAGACGCCCATCCCGCCCAGCATCTGCGCCGTTCCCAGCATGCCCGGCGTCATGCCCAGTTCGCGCGTGGCGAACAGGATCAATAGCGCCGAATAGCCATAGAACAGCCAGTGCCAGAAGCCGGCGGCCCAGGCCAGTGCGCGCAGCAGCGGATGGCCCCAGATGAATTTCAGGCCGTCGTGGATGTCGCGCAGCGGGTGCTTGTCCGATGGGGCGGGGCGCGGATCGCGCACGCTGATGCGGCGCAGGTTCAATACCGACACCACAAAACCGAAGGCGTTGAGCAGCACCGCAAAGGGCGCCGTCAGCCACTGGATCAGGATGCCTGCGATGCCGGGCGCCAGCAGGCGGGAGGCGGAGTCGGTGGCCGTCAGCTTTGACTGGGCGTCGATCAGGCCATCGCGGCCGATCATAAAAGTAAGGAAGATCTGTTCGGCACCGCCGCCTACCACCGAACACACGCCGAGCACGAAGGCGGTGCAGTACATCCAGTGGATCGACAGTACGCCCATCCAGTAAGCGGCCGGGATGCTGGCCAGCGTGATGGCCTGGATCGATTCGCTCAGCAGCAGGATGGGGAACTTGCTGTTGCGATCCAGGAACACGCCGGCCGGCAGGGCAAACAGGGCAAAAGGCACGGCCTGCGCTGCCACCAGGGTACCCATCTGGCCCGGCGTGGCGTGCAGCAGCAGCACCGCGCACAGGGGCAGCGCCAGCGCGCTGACCTGGCCGCCGAATCCATTGAGCACGCTGCTGAACCAGTAGCGCCGGAAGTCGGCATTGCGCAACAGGGCGTCGTTGCCGAACTTGTCATTCAAATAAAGTCGGAATACGGTAAGAATAGGACGTCCTGTTATGGGGGCGGATCAAGCGCTTCATCATACCAGTGCACCTACTCTATAGATAGACGCTACAATCGATGGATACCCGTTCAATTGGAGGAGACCTCGATGCAGTATGAAGACCTGATCGTTGAAATTCACGACAAAGTGGCGCTGATCCGCCTGAACCGCCCCAAGGCGCTGAATGCGCTGAACGACCGCATGATGAATGAGCTGGGCGACGCCCTGTACAAATTCGATGCTGATCCGGCCATCGGCTGCATCGTCCTGACGGGCAGCGAGAAGGCCTTCGCGGCCGGCGCCGACATCGCGGCCATGGCCGACTACACCTACACCGATACCTACCGCGACAACTACATCACCCGCAACTGGGAGCACATCCTGCGCGTGCGCAAGCCGGTGGTGGGCGCCGTTGCCGGTTATGCGCTGGGCGGCGGTTGCGAACTGGCCATGATGTGCGACTTCCTGATCGCGGGCGACAACGCCAAGTTCGGCCAGCCGGAAATCAAGGTCGGCGTCACCCCGGGCGCCGGCGGCACCCAACGCCTGCCACGCGCCATCGGCAAGGCCAAGGCCATGGACCTGCTGCTGACGGCCCGTACCATCGACGCGGCCGAAGCGGAGCGCATCGGCCTGGTGTCGCGCGTGGTCCCGGCCGACAAGCTGATCGAAGAAACCCTGGCTGCCGCGGCCACCATCGCCGCCATGCCGACGTCGGTCGCCATGATGATCAAGGACGCCGTCAACCGCGCCTTCGAAACGACGCTGACGGAAGGCGTCAATTACGAGCGCCGCCTGTTCCAGGCCGCGTTCGGCACGCCGGCCCAGAAAGAAGGCATGCACGCCTTCCTGGAAAAGCGCGCTCCGAAGTTCGACGGTCTTTAATCAGAGGGCCAGGCCGAGCCGTTTGCCCAGGCAGAGCAGCGTCAGGGTAGGCGGCAATCCCCATGGACCGGGGATAACCGAGGCGTCGCAGACAAACAGGTTGGGCGTGGCTGTCTGCAGGGAGCTATCCACGCCATCGCCGATGCGCACGCTGCCGCCGGCATGGGCAGCGAAATGCCAGCTCTTGAATATGTTCCTCGCCCCGGCGGCGCGCAGGATGTCGCGCGCCATGCCCACCCCGGCCGCCAGCCTGGCGCGGTCCGCACGGGACAATCCTTTGTCGACCCAGTGCGGGCCGATCCCGCCACCGATATCGTCACGTATTTTCACCATCAGGGTGAGTGTTTGCGCGTGCGACAGCAGGCGGTCGATACGGCCGACCTGTGCGGCAAAGGCCTGGTACATCGGCTTGGGCAGCGTCATGTCGGCCAGGGCGATTCCTTCGTCCCGCAGATACATCCCGGCGGCCATTGGCACTTCGGCACCGCCGTCGATATCGTCCACCTGTCCCATGACGGCAACGACCGGGTCGCTGAAAAAGGTGCTGCGCGCCGGATGCAGGCCGGAGCGATGCAGCAGGCGCGGGCTGCCGATGCCACCGCCGGCCAGTACCACCTTGTCTGCCAGCGCCTGGAGCAGCTTGCCGCCGCGGCGGTAGTGCACGCCGGTGGCCCGGCCGTTTTGGACGATGATTTCTTCCACCTTGGCTTGATCGATCAGGGTCGCACCGAGCCGAACCGCCTCATCCAGGAAATCGCGCGCCGTCCACTTCGCGCCGAAGGGGCAGCCGTAGACGCAACGCCAGCAGCCGGTGCGGCAGGACTGCGGACGTATCATCTTGTCGAGTTTGCGCCATTCCAGCTGGCGGGCCAGAGCGCCTTGCTCGATGCGCTTGGCCATGGGGCCGATCAGTTCGTCCGGCAGGGGTGACATCGGCAGTTCGGCCTGTAGCGATGCCAACGCGGGCGCCAGGTCGATACCGTGTGCGGCAAACATGGACAACGGCGGTGCTACGGCGGTTGCAAAATTGATGGTCGAGGTGCCGCCTGTGGCGATCCCGCTCACCAGCAGTGATGCATCGTGATGCAGGAAGGCGCTTTTGCCAGGTATTGCGGCAATGCCGGCCATCTGGGATAAGGTGCCCTGCAGTGGCGCGGCGCTGCCCTGTTCCAGTACCAGTACCCGCATCTGCCGGCGCGCGAGCTCGCGCGCGACACTGGCGCCGCCGGGACCGCTGCCGACAACGATGACGTCAAATGATGGGGCCTGGTTCATTGGATATGGAGGGGAGGGCGGGATGCGGATGCTCACCTTAGCGTATTTTTTGCCGACCTGCCAGCAAGGATAGTCATGGGCTGGCGAAAAGGGCTTGCCAGCTCCATGCCGGGTTTGCTATAGTTCGCCTCCCCGCAAAACGGTGCATGTAGATGCGAGTTAAACGGGGTGAAAAACGAGGGGTTGACGAGCTGCACGAAACACCGCATAATCTCATCT
>JAZJZQ010000716.1:0-5483 GCA_040389625.1 Pseudomonadota bacterium
CGCTCATGCCGAATTCGCGCACGCCGTAGTTGATGTGGTTGCCCGGCTGGCCCGAACGCAGTGCCACGCATTCCTTCCAGTTGGTCAGGTTGGAACCGGTCAGGTCGGCCGAGCCGCCCAGGAATTCCGGCAGCACGGGGGCCAGCGCCTGGATCGCGTTCTGGCTGGCCTTGCGGGTGGCGATGTTTTCCTTCTTGTCCACGCAGGATGCGATGGCGGCGGCCACGGCGGCGTCGAAGCCGGCCGGCAGCTCGCCGGCCATGCGGCGGCTCAGTTCAGCGGCCAGTTCGGGGAACTGGGCGCGGTAGGCGGCGAACTGGGTGTTCCAGGCCGCTTCGCGGGCGGCGCCCGCTTCTTTTGCGTCCCAGGCCGCGTACACGTCGGACGGGACTTCGAACGGGGCGGCATCCCAGCCGATGTATTCGCGTACGGCGGCTACTTCCTTGTCGCCCAGCGCGGCGCCGTGCACCTTGTCGCCGCCTTGCAGGTTGGGCGAGCCCTTGCCGATCACGGTCTTGCAGCAGATCAGGGTCGGACGGTCGGACGTCTTGGCGGCGGCGATGGCGGCGCTGACGGCGGCCACGTCATGGCCGTCCACGGCGCGGATCACGTTCCAGCCGTAGGCTTCGAAGCGCTTGGGCGTGTCGTCGGTGAACCAGCCTTCGACCTTGCCGTCGATCGAGATGCCGTTGTCGTCGTACAGGGCGATCAGCTTGTTCAGGCGCAGCGTGCCGGCCAGCGCGCACACTTCGTGCGAAATGCCTTCCATCAGGCAACCGTCGCCCAGGAAGGCGTAGGTGTAGTGGTCGACCACGTCAAAGCCGGGCTGGTTGAACTGGCTGGCCAGCAGGTATTCCGACAGGGCCATGCCGACGGCGTTGGCGATGCCCTGGCCCAGCGGGCCGGTGGTCGTTTCCACGCCCGGCGTGACATCCACTTCCGGGTGGCCCGGGGTCTTGGAGTGCATCTGGCGGAAGGCCTTGATGTCGTCCATGCTCACCGCATAGCCCGACAGGTGCAGCAGCGCGTAGTGCAGCATGGAGCCGTGGCCGTTCGACAGCAGGAAGCGGTCGCGGTTGATCCATTTCGGGTTGGCCGGGTTGTGGCTGTAATGGCCGCTCCACAGGGCAACGGCGATCTCGGCCATGCCCATCGGCATGCCTGGGTGGCCGGAATTGGCCTTCTGGACGGCGTCCATTGCCAGCGCGCGGATCGCGTTAGCCATTTTGGTGGTAGGGAGCGTAGATTTCATCGTCGGTCGATCACGAAAGTATGGAAACTGGTTGCAGTGCGGCGCGGCGCGCCACGGGGCGGCGAACTTGCGTACTGGCTGAACCAAGTATTTTACCAGACCAACAGTGTCCGAATTAAAATTGCGCTGCAACATGATCCGGCGGGGCTAGGGCTGCCAGCTGCCCGCCCCTCTCTTTTCCGCTCACCAGGACCTCGCATGCCCCGTTTTTATTGCCCCCAACCGCTGGCCCTCGGCCTCGAAGTGACCCTGCCGGAAGCCGTGGCCCACCATGTCCAGGTGCTGCGGCTGGCGCCGGGCGAGCTGATCACGCTGTTCAACGGCGACGGCGGCGAATACAGCGCCATGCTGAGCCGCATCGAGCGGCGCAGCGTGACGGCCGACATCAAGGCCCACACGGCGCGCGACGTGGAGCTGCCCTACGCCGTCACGCTGGCCCAGGCCCTGCCCGAGGGCAGCAAGATGGACTGGATCGTGGAAAAGGCGGTGGAACTGGGGGCGGCCGCCATCGTGCCGCTGGCGGCCCAGCGCTGCGTGGTGCGGCTGGCGCCGGAGCGGGCGGAAAAGAAGCTGGCCCACTGGCAGGGTATCGTCGTGTCGGCCTCCGAGCAGAGCGGGCGCAACCGGCTGACCCAGCTGGCCGGCCTGCAGGAGTACAAGCAATGGATCACCCAGCAGGACTTGCACCGGCGCATCATCCTCAGCCCCCGCGCGGAGCAGTCGCTGGCCGCCTGGGCGCGCCACCAGGCGCCCCAGGCCGTGACGCTGGTGATCGGCCCCGAAGGGGGCTTGAGCGAGGCCGAGGAACAGGCCGCGCTGGCCCATGGCGCGCTGGCGCTGGGCATGGGACCGCGCATCCTGCGCACGGAAACGGCCGGCCTGACGGCGCTGGCCACGCTCAACGCCATCTGGGGTGGCATGGAATAACGGGCCCCGCCGGCGCGCCGCCCGCGCCAGCATATTAAGAGACGCCCCATAAAAAAAACGCCGCGCTCCGGCTGGAGCGCGGCGTTTTCGCCTGGCAAACCCTGATGATTATCAGAACTTGTAGTTGGCCTTCACGGTGAAGTAGCGGCCATGGGCGTTGTGCAGCGCCGTGTTGTAGCCGGCCGTCGCATAGCTCGGGTCGTACGGCGCCTTGGAGTCGAACAGGTTGGCCACATTAAAGCTCAGCACCGTGTTCTTGATGCCCGAATAGCTGTACGCCAGGTCCACCGTGGTCCAGCTATGCACTTCGCAGTCCGGATAGAACTTGGTGTACTGGGGGTTGAGCGAAGGACGGCCATACTGGCAGAACGGCTGCTCATACGGACCGACCGAACCGTCGTCCTGGGTGCTGTAGCGCGCCATCATCGAGATCGACGAGACGTAGTTCACGTTAGCCGTCAGGTTGTGGGCTCCGTAGCTCCAGGTGCTCGACAGGGTGGCGCGCATGCGTGGCACTTCGCCCACGCTGGTGGTGTCGTTGCTGATGGCGCCGTTGGTGCCCACCAGGTCGAACATCGGATCGCCCACCACGGCTGCCTTCTTGTAGTCGAACACATAGGTGTAGTTCAGGCGGGTGGCCAGCTTGCCCAGGTCGCCCAGCGAATTACGCACGTTCAGCTCCAGGTCCACGCCGCTGGTGCGGGTGCCGCCGGCGTTGACGTAGGGCGTGCCGATCGAAATCAGCGGACCCGAGTTCGGGATCAGCTTGCCATCAGGGCCCACCAGCCAGGTGCCCGGATTCTGGTCGCGCTTGACGTAGTTGGCATACTTCGGATTATCCACCACGGCCGTGTTGGGCAGCAGGTCCACTTCCTTGTCCTTGCGGATGCTGTAGTAGTCGACCAGGATGTCGATGCTGTTGGTGGGGGAGAAGATCAGGCCCGCCGTGAAGCTGCGTGCCGTTTCCGGTTCCAGGTCCTTGTTGGCGGCGGCGATGCCCGACAGGCTCTTGACACAGTCGGTCGAGTCGGCGCCCGGCTTGTTGCAGCGCAGCTTGTCTTCGAAGTTGTTGACGAAGTACTGGGTGCCGCCGTTGACCATCTGGGTCAGCGATGGCGCGCGGAAGCCTTCCGAGTAGGTGCTGCGCAGGGCCAGGGTCGGCGTCAAGTCCCATTTCGCGCCCACTTTCGGCGTGAAGTGCGACTTGAAGCCGTCGTACTTGTCGTAGCGGCCAGCAAATTCCATCTCGAAGGTCTTGAAGAACGGCGTGCGCAGCTCCACGAAGGCCGAGCGCACGTTGCGCTTGGCGTCCGAATAGGTGTTGGCCAGGCCGATGATCTTGCCGTCCACGGTCAGCGGGTCAGGCACGATGTTCATCTTTTCCTGCTTCACTTCCGTCCCCACGGCCAGGCCCAGCGCGCCGCCCGGCAAGTGGCCGAACTCGGTCGAACCCTTCAAGTCCCACTGGGTGATGCTGGACTTGCCGTCCAGCGTGACGTCGCGCGTCACGCCCGGCGTGCCGGCGATGGTGGCCAGCGGCAGGTTCTGCGTCATCAGGGTCTGCACGATAGGCAGGTACAGTACGCCACGGGTCAGCTGGTGGCGTTTGGACTCGTTGTACAGCAGACCGCTGTCCCAGTCCCAGCCGAAGTTGCTGCCCTGCAGGCCGGCGAGCAGGCGGGTGGCCTTGTTCTCGTTGGAACTGCCGCCGCGCGCATTGGTAAAGCGGTAGGCCACGGCCACCGGCACCGGATTGGCCGTGCCGCGGGTCGGGTTGTCCGGGTGGTCCACACCCAGCACGGGGCGGAACGGCACACCGGCGCCGTCTTTCGGGAACACGGTGGTGATGCTGCGGCCGGTCATGGTACGCGACGGGCCGCTGTAGTCCAGTTCGGACTGGCTGTAGGCCGCTTCAGCGAACGCTTTCAGGTCGGCGTTGAGCTTGAACTCGGCGCGCGTCAGCACGTTGTTGCTGCGGTTCTTGCCTTCCGCGTCTTCGTACTGCCAACCGTCGTAGTTGCAGAACTTGTTGCCGATCAGGGGATCGTTGGCGCGCATCGGCACCAGGGCCGTGGAACCGGTGCGCACGTCGGCCGCGTTGCAGCCGAGGTCGGCGCTGACGTACTTGTTGAAGTTGGCGCTGCCCAGCTTGCCTTCCTTGTAGAACACGGGATGGGAGCTGATGCCACTGTAGAAGTCGCTCAGGCGGCCGTCCATGATGCGGCTTTGTTCCACCTGGGTGGACTTGGCGTCGCCCAGCGAGGTACGGTCGCGCTGCGACACGTCGAACGCGACGAAGGCGTTGTAGTGGCTCTCTTCCAGGTCGCCGAAACCGACCACGCCGTTCAGGCCGGAACGGCCGAAGGCGTTGTCCTGGTTGCGGCTGGCCTGCAAGGTCAGTTCGCCACCCTTGTAGTTGCTCTTGGTGATGAAGTTAATCACACCGGCGATGGCGTCCGAACCGTACACGGCCGAACCGCCATCCTTCAGGATCTCGACCCGCTCCAGCGCCGACAGGGGGATGGAGTTCAAGTCATACTGGGTGGACTGGCCCGCGTTCGGGTCGGCATAGGCGGCAGGCGACATGCGGCGGCCGTTGATCAGGATCAGGGTCGAAGCGGAACCCAAGCCGCGCAGCGAAGCCGTGGCCAGGCCCTTGGAAAAGCCGCCGTCGCGCGAGTCAACCTGGTTGTTCGAACCGAGTGCCGGCACCTTGGCCATCAGGTCGGCCACCGTGACGGCGCCCGTGCGCTCGATATCCTTCTTGGTCAGCACTTGTACCACGGACGGATTTTCCGTCGCCGTGCGCTTCAGGTTGGAACCGGTGATGACGACGCGCTCGACGCCGGTCGCCTCATCGGCGGCAAAGGCGCCCTGGCTCCAGCCCACGCAGCCAAGCAGCGCGATGGCCTGGACAATAATTTTCTTCTGCATATAAAGACTCCAACAACGCGGTAACAAGCGGGCCATGCCGCATGCACCAATAAAAAAAACCGCCGCAGCGGTCACGTTTGTTCGTTAGCAGGAATGAACATTGTTCCCATCAACAAGATTTTGATTATAACAACATGCTGATACATTAAGATACAATGTCTTCGTGGCAAAAGTTATTTCAGACAAATTGAACAAAAATACAACAACACAATAAAAACAACTTTTACTTCTTGACATTTTTCAGTCGCTGCACGATGCAGCCGGACTGCTCACGGTGCAGTAAAATAACGGGTTGACGCGCGCTCCGGCGCCGTCCCACTCTCCGCTAGCTACGGAGCCCAGGAACCACAGAGCGAACCCATCATGCTGC
>JAZJZQ010000717.1:0-2843 GCA_040389625.1 Pseudomonadota bacterium
GCGGCCTTGCGCTTGGCCAGGTACATGGCCGCGTCGGCGTGCTTGAGGATGTCGTCGGCGTCGCTCTGGTCGCCGCAGAACAGGTGCCAGCCGATGCTGACCGTGCAGCTGTATCGCAGTTCTCCAAGCTGGTATTCCTGGTTCAGGATGCGGGTGATCTTGTCCGCCACCGCCACCACATGCAATTCGGCGGCCGCCTGGTCGCCGCCCAGTTCCTCGATCAGCACGACGAACTCGTCGCCGCCCAGGCGCGCCACCGTGTCGGCCTGGCGCACCAGCGCCCGCAGGCGGCGCGCCACCTTCACCAGCAGCTGGTCGCCCGCGTCGTGCCCGTGGGTGTCGTTGAGCAGCTTGAACTTGTTCAAGTCCATGAACAGGATGGCCGCGTAGCTGGTGTGGCGCTTGCTCGTGTAGATGGCCTGCTTGAGCCGGTCCAGCAGCAGGCGCCGGTTGGGCAGCTGGGTCAGCGCGTCGTAGAACGCCATCATGCGCAGCTCCTGCTCGAGCCGCTTGCGTTCCGTCATGTCCACGAACTGGGCCAGCAGATGGCTGCCGCCGTCCGCCTCCACCGGCACGATGCGCGATTCGAGCCAGATGTCGCGCCCGGAGCTGGTACCCACCTGCACCTCGCGCCGCTGCACGCTGGTGCTGGCCAGGGCCAGGCGGCAATCATCCACCAGCGCCGCCACGTGCCAGCGGCTGACCTCATAGGCGCCCTGCGCCAGCAATTCCTCGCGCGTGACGCCGATCAGGCGGGCAAAGGCATCGTTGGCCTCGATGCAGCGGCCGTCGGCGGCGAACACCCGCATCGGCAGCGGTGAGTTGAGCAGGATGGAGGCGTTGAACTTGAGCACCGCATGCAGCTCGCGGTTGACCGATTCGGCCGCGCCACGCGCATCGCGCAGCTCCTGCTGCACGCGCTGGCTGGCCTCGAGCGCGTCGCGCAGCCGGACCTCCATCTCATGGCGGGCCGTCAGGTCGAGGAACTGCACCAGCAGGTGGCGTTCGCCATTGAGCTCGGTGACCATGAGGTGGCATTCGCCGCTGATGTCGCGCCCGAACGCCGTCAGCACGGCGCCTTCGACCCGGCGCGGCTGGCCGTCCTGCAGCGACAGCAAGGCCTGCTCCAGCAAGCCCGTGTCGCGCCATTTGTCGATGCTGTGGAAGTTGTACGTCATCAGCCTGGCACGGGTGGTGCCCACCATGCGGGCATAGGCCTCGTTGGCCTCCACGCAGCGCCCGTCGGCCGCGTAGACGCCGATCGGCACCGGCGAATGGAGCACGATGGTCTCGTTGAAGCGCAGCACGGCGGCCAGCTCCTGGTTGGCCTTCTCCGCCTGTCCCAGCGCGGCGGCCAGCTGCCGCTGCAAGTCCATCTCGATACCGTAGCTGGCCTCGTAGCTGCTGACGAAGGACCACACCATGAAGCCGGTGAAACCGATCACGGTGGCGTGCACCATGGTCCACACGTCGGCCGACCGCAGCGGCACCGTCAGCACCATCCAACCGCGCGTCTCGGCCAGCCAGTACAGGGCCACGGCACACACGAACAGGGCCGTGAGCCCCAGCAGCACGCGCCGGCCCAGCAGCCAGCCGGCCATCATCAGCAGCGGCGCCATGCTCAGCAGCACAGGCGAACGCACGCCCGTCAACAGCATGGGGGTGAGCAGGACGAAGGACGACCACAGCCCCACGATCAGGTAGCGCGCCAGCCGGCTGCGCCCCTGCAGCAACGCGCCCTTGGCGCCCAGGCCGGCCACCACCATCAGGGCGCCCGGATATTGCACGGCCGGCAGGATCAGGTACAGCGCCAGCCACAAGGCGGCGCCGGCCAGCACCCAGACGTCGACGAAGCGGCGCACGAAACGGTCGCTGGTGCCGCTCATACGCAGCCGGGCGTCGGCGCCGGCGCGCGCCAGGACATCAGCCGATCGTGGTGCCAGGCGGGGCAAACCCTTGGTCATGTGCTGCATACTCCGGTGGGACGACGGCGCGATCGTCGGCTCGGACAACAATTTGTCCACGACACATTGTACATGGCGGCACCGCCCCGGCAAGCGCGGGCCGCCGCCGCCGTGTTGACCATACCACAAGCGCCGCGCGCCGCGCGCCATGGGCGGCGGCCGGAGCCTTTGCCACGGCGCGCATCATTTTTCTTGACAAGCACGCGCGCCAGCCCTTACATTAAAGCCATGACCCCGCATCTGCACCTATCCTCTTTCCTGCTGGCCGCCCTATCCCTAGCGGCGCACCTACCAGCACGCGCTTGATTTGCACCCCGCGCAACCCGCGCAATCCGCATTAAGCAGCACCATTTGTTCCGCCCGGCCATGAGCCGCACGGATCTTCAAATTCCAGGAAAGTTTGCACCGATGTTCACTACGGCTACCCGCGTTCACACCAGCACCAGCGCCCCGTTCGCGCTGCCGCTCGGCATGCACGCCCAGTCGCGCCTACTGCTATTGCTACCGATCGGTTGCCTGGTCTAGTGTCCCGTGGCCACCCGGCAGCCAGTCGCCACCCGCGCCCCGTAACGGCTTTCCCCTTTCAAGATCCCAGGAGTTCCCCATGATGTTGCAGAACCCAGCAGCGAAGTATCGCGCCTTCCCCCCTGTCCAGTTGTCCGACCGCCAGTGGCCGAACAACGTCATCACCAAGCCGCCCATCTGGATGAGCACCGACCTGCGCGACGGTAACCAGGCCCTGATCGAGCCGATGAGCGCGGAGAAAAAGCTGCGCTTCTTCGAGCTGCTGTGCAAGATCGGCCTCAAGGAAATCGAAGTGGGCTTCCCGTCCGCCTCGCAGACCGACTTCGACTTCGTGCGCAAGCTGGTCGACGAGAA
>JAZJZQ010000718.1:0-1802 GCA_040389625.1 Pseudomonadota bacterium
GCCCGCTTCCTCGCTGGTGGCCGGTTCGTCGCGCCACTTGCCGTTGCCGCCGCCGCCGCAACCGTAGTCGCGGCACCACGTGGCCAGGGCCTGGCGTTCCAGTTCCAGTACCCCCTCCAGGTCGGCGTAGTCGGCGTGGTTCATGGTACCGCAGCAGGCGCGCCGGTCCTGCAGCCGGCCCGGCTGGTCCGTCACGTGGGCGGCCAGCGTTTCGCCGGCCACGTGGTCGGCGCCCGCCGTGGCCGGGGCCCGCAGCACTTCGCGCGCGCTGAAGCGGTCGCGGATGAAATTGCGGTACTGGACCGGCTTGCCGTCGGTGGCGGCGATGGTGAGCATCTGGTTGGCCACGTCGGCGTAGGTGGCGCCCTGGTCCGGCGCGGCCACCAGCGCCCGCAGCACGAGGCTGCGCAGGTAGTCGCCCACGTCGTGCAGCACGGCCGCGTCGTCGCTCAGGCCCGGGTGGCGTTCGTAGGCGAAGATGTCGGCCAGGATGTCGTACACGGCGCCCGTGAATACTTGCGAGATGGCGTGCACTTCATTGCCCACTTCCGACAGCTTGAGGTCGTTGTCGGCGTTGCGCAAGCCGTTGGGCCGCCCCAGCGCCAGGCCGAACTGTTCGGCCATGTCGGCCAGGAAGGTCTTGTCGTGCAGGTTGGCCTTGGTCTGGGCGATCACCGCTTCCACCTGGTCGAGCTGGGACAGGGTGAGGAAGATGGCCGTCAGGTCGCCGAACGATTCGTGCAGGCCGCCCGTCTGGGGCGGGTTGGTCGACAGCAGCCATTGGGGCTTGAGGCCGTCGAGCACGGCGTGCCCCGTTTCGTGCGACACGATGTCGAGCGAGCGGCAGGTGTAGATGCGGTCGGTGGCCCCGTTGGGCACGAAGTCGCCGAACTTGAGGGCCCGGTCCGAGCGGCTGTAATAGGCGTTCATCACGTTGGGCAGGCCATGCGGGAACACTTGCAGCGCGTCCGTGTTGCCGGGGCTGTTCCATTGCCACGGCAGGGGCGCCTCCGTGCCGCCGGCCGCCAGCGCCCGCTGGTACATGGTGAGGGTTTGGCGCACGATGGCGAAGGTGTGGACGGCGTCGAACTGGTCGCTGTTGGGCGAGAGGATGAAGTCGCCGAACGCGTTCGGGCTGACGGGGGCGATGCCGGGCGTGCCGTAGGTGATGCGGGCGTCGCGCGGGCCCTGCAGGATCACGCCGGGCAGGAAACTCTTGCGCGTGCCCAGGTCCGTGACGGACGGGTCCTGTTTCCAGATCAGCACCCGCGCCCCGGGCGGGAACACGGGCGATACCTGCTCGCTGGGCCGGGGCGGGCCCGGCTGCTGGATCATCTGGATGGTCTTGCGGTGCTGGCGGTATGGGGCCGATGGGGTGGGGACATAGCCGACCGGCAGCGCCACGCTTTTGGTCAGCACGGCTTCCACCGGCACGATCACTTTCTGGTCCATGATGGTTCTCCCTGACTGCCGGGCGGCCTGCGTCCGGTGCATGGGATCCATGGTCGCGCCGCCAGGTGCGATCGCGTTTGCGCTGGCGCAAAGGTGTGTGCCTTGACGGCGATGCGCTAGAATCCAGACCAAACCCGACAGCCGGCCCAACCGGCGCACCTTTCCGGAGACCGCATGCCCCATCCCGTCACGCCCGCCCTGGCCGGCATCCCGCTGGAATTCCTGTTGTTCGCCGTGGTGCTGGCCATGGTCGCCTTCAGTCACGTCAACACCATGCTGACGGCGCTGGGCGGGGCGCTCGTCATCAGCGCCTACAAGGTGCTGTGGGCGCCGTTCGGCGAAGGGGCGGG
>JAZJZQ010000719.1:0-4683 GCA_040389625.1 Pseudomonadota bacterium
ACCAATCGCGCCTGCTGGTGGGCAGCGGTAAATACAAGGACCTGGCCCAGACCCGCGAAGCGACCGACGCGGCCGGGGCGGAAATCATCACCGTGGCCATCCGCCGCGTCAACATCGGCCAGGACCCCAAGGCGCCCAGCCTGCTGGACGTGCTGCCGCCGTCGCAGTACACCATCCTGCCCAACACGGCCGGCTGCTACACGGCCAAGGATGCCGTCTACACCTTGCAGATGGCGCGTGAACTGCTGGGCGGGCACAAGCTGGTCAAGCTGGAAGTGCTGGGCGACGAGAAGACCCTGTTCCCGCACATGCCCGAGACCCTGGTCGCGGCCGAGGCGCTGGTGCGCGACGGCTTCGACGTGATGGTCTACTGCAGCGACGACCCGATCCAGGCCAAGCTGCTGGCCAGCATAGGCTGCGTGGCCGTGATGCCGCTGGCCTCGCTGATCGGTTCTGGCATGGGCATCCTCAACCCGTGGAACCTGTCGCTGATCATCGAGCAGGCCACGGTGCCGGTGCTGGTCGATGCCGGCGTGGGCACGGCGTCGGATGCGGCCATCGCCATGGAACTGGGCTGCGACGGTGTGCTGATGAACACCGCCATCGCCGGCGCGCAGGACCCGGTGCGCATGGCGCGCGCCATGCGCCTGGGCGTGCAGGCGGGGCGTGAAGCCTACCTGGCCGGCCGCATCCCGAAGCGCTTCGCCGCCTCGCCGTCGTCGCCGATGGCTGGCCGGCTGGCATGAAGCGGGCTGGCGCCGCTGACATGCATAGGCAAGACGGCACCGCCAGTTCACGCGGCGACGTTGACGCCTGGGGCATGTCCGGAACGGCCGCCACCGGCGCGCGCGGGCAGGCTGGCACCACGGGGACGCACGGCTACGCGAGTAGCGGCGCGCCGGCGGCGGCGCCACCGGTGCGCCGTCCCGACGAGCGGGCGGCCGTGCTGGTGCTGGCCGGGGTCGATCCGTCCGGCGGCGCCGGCATCGCGGCCGACCTGCAGGCCGTGGCAGGCCAGGGCGCGCATGCGCTGACGGTGGTCACGGCGCTGACGGCGCAGGACAACGACCGCGTGTACCACGTGCAACCGGTGGACAGCGCCATGCTGCTGCGCCAGGCCGAGGTGCTGGCGGCGAAGATCGCCATCGGCGCCGTCAAGATCGGCATCACGGGCAGCGCCGCCAATGCGCAGGCCATCGCCGGCCTGATCGTGCGCTTGCGCGCGCACCAGCCGGACTTGCCCGTGGTGCTGGACCCGGTGCTGGCCAGCGGCCACGGCGACCTGCTGTCGCGCGATGACGCGGTGCTGGCGCTGGCACCGCTGCTGCCGCTGGTCACCGTGCTCACGCCCAACGGGCCGGAGGCGCGCGCGCTCACTGGCGAGGATGAGCCGGCCGCGCAAGCGCGCGTGCTGCAGGCGCGTGGTTGCCGCCACGTGCTGATCACGGGCGGCCATGACGCGGGTGACCAGGTGGTCAATCGCTGGTTTGGTCCGGAGCGCGAGCAGCAATGGCGCTGGCCCCGTTTGCCCGGCGGGTTTCACGGCAGCGGTTGCACGCTGGCCTCGTCCATCGCCGGCTTGCTGGCACAGCAGGTGCCGATGGCGGTGGCGCTGGAGCGGGCCCAGCGTTTTTGCCATCACGCGCTGGAAGCGTCCTACCCGATCGCGGCGGGCCAGCGCATACCGCTGCGCTGAAAGGCCGTCGTCCAGGACAACAAGTAAATGGGGACGTACCCCATTTTTTATGGGGTACGTCCCCATTTTTTTTGAAGGCACATCATGCAAGGACTTTATCTGGTTACGCCCAACTGGGACGATACCGAGCGGCTGCTGGCCGTGACGGAGCAGGCGCTGGGCGCCGGCGTGGCGCTGCTGCAGTATCGCCACAAGGACGCCAGCCCGGCGCTGCGCGCGGAGCAGGGCGCGGCCCTGCTGGCGCTGTGCCGCCGCCACGGCGTGCCGCTGATTATCAACGACCACGTGGACTTGTGCCAGGCGCTCGACGCGGACGGCATCCACGTGGGCGGCACCGACGCGGCACTGGCCGAGGTGCGCGCCGCACTGGGACCGGACAAGATCGTCGGCGCTTCCTGCTACGGCGACTTGCCGCGCGCGCTGGCGGCCCAGGCGGCCGGCGCCAGCTATGTGGCCTTCGGCGGCTTCTACCCGTCGCGCGTCAAGCAGTATGCCGTCACGACGGCGCCGTCCATCGTCAACGAGGCGCGCGCCGTCATCACCGTGCCCAGCGTGGTGATCGGCGGCATGACGCCGGACAACGCGGCGCCATTGGTGGCGCGCGGCGCCGACATGGTGGCCGCCATCAGCAGCGTCTACCTGGCGGACGACCCGGCCGCGGCCGTGCGCAGCTTCCGCTCGTTGTTCTTGGTTAATTAACAACGGAACTGTAAACTGGTCTGCGATCCGTGGCCCGTTACGCCTTATAATTCAGGCGTTTACTTGACCACGGGCCGCCACATGAACGTCACTGCCAGCACCAAGCGACTGATCCTGATCGTCGACGACGACCAACTGCTGCTCGACTACCTGGGCGAGGTGTTGCGCCACGCCGGTTACGATACGCTGCAGGCTTCCTCGTCCGAGCAAGCCTTGCAACTGATCGGCCAGCGCGAACCGGACCTGGCCCTGCTTGACATCCACATGCCGGGCATGAACGGCCTGGAGCTGGCCAAGCGCCTGCACGCCCAGACTTCGGTGCCCTTCATGTTCCTGTCCGGCCGCGGCGACGCCGACGCCGGCAAGCAGGCGGCCGCCTACGGCGCCGTCGGTTTCCTCGTCAAGCCGGTCGATGAAAAACACTTGATGCCGGCCTTCGCCGCCGGCCTGGCGCGGGCCGACGAGATCCGCCAGCTGCGCCGCACCGAGCTCAATCTGAACGCGGCGCTGGCGGCCGGGCGCGAGACCAGCCTGGCCGTGGGTCTATTGATGTGCAAGTTCCAGACCGACCGCAACACGGCTTTCGAAGTGCTGCGCGACCATGCCCGCTCCAGCCGGCGCAAGGTCAACGAAGTGGCCGACCAGTTGCTGGCGGCCGAGGAAACCCTGAACAGCCTGCACGCGGCCTTCAGCAACCGTCTCAAAAAGTAAACGGTGGGCGAATAGTCGCGCAGCACCCGCTTGCCCGCCCGCCGTTTTGTTGTACTATAAAAGCTGATGCTAGCGGCCCTGGCCGCTAAGCTGAAGTGCAGTGGGACCGCAACCCGCCCCTGCTGCCTAGTCTTGCGGCCGCCCCGTCCCCCGCGCCGCCCCACCAGTTTGGCCCAGCTCCGCCGAACCGATCCCGTGACCGCCGTTGCCTGCCGCGCCCTTGCTGCGCGGTCGCCGCGTGCGCGGGACAGTCCGATCACTTTTTCGCCGGAGAGATTCCATGACGATCAAGCCAGCCAGCGGCGCGGACGCGCCGCCCTGCGCCAGCCAGCAGCAACTGGACCAGGCCCGCGCGGCCCACGCCGATGCCCGCGCGCCGGGCGACACGCCGCGCGTGCTGCACGTGGACAGCGACCATGACGCGGCCCTGGTCCTGGCCACCTTGCTGGTGCCGGAAACCCAGGTCACCCACGCCGGCACCATGGCGGCGGCCGTGCGCGCTGCGCAGAACGGGCGCTTCGCGCTGGTGGTGCTGGACCCGGACCTGCCCGACGGCGACGGCGCGGCCCTGTTGGAGACGTTGTGCCAGCTGCAGCAAGGCACGCCCGTGCTGCTGTATTCGGCGCGCCGGCCCGACCGTTACGACCAGGCCATCGCCTTCCTGCCCAAGCCGTGGACTTCGCCGCGCCAGCTGTGGCTGACCGTGTCGCAGCTGCTCGGCATTGCCTCCTTGACGGCGGTGGCCCAGCCGTCGTACTGAGCGTACCGGGATATCGTCCACGTTGGCGTTTTGTTATGATGGCGCACCGGCGGCGCCGGCGCTGGCCGCGCCGCCGAACCCGATTCCCCAATAACGCCATCACAGGACGAACACATGAAAACCAAAGCAGCCATTGCATGGAAGGCGGGCCAGCCGCTGACGATCGAGGAAGTGGAGCTGGGCGGTCCGCGCGAAGGCGAGGTGCTGGTCGAGATCAAGGCCACCGGCATCTGCCACACGGATTACTACACGCTGTCGGGCGCCGACCCGGAAGGCATCTTCCCCGCCATCCTGGGCCATGAAGGCGCGGGCGTGGTGGTCGACGTGGGCCCGGGCGTGAAGAGCCTGAAGAAGGACGACCACGTCATCCCGCTCTACACGCCGGAATGCCGCCAGTGCAAATTCTGCCTGTCGCAGAAGACCAACCTGTGCCAGGCGATCCGCGCCACCCAGGGCCGCGGCCTGATGCCCGACGCCACCAGCCGCTTCTCGCTGGACGGCAAGCCGATCTACCACTACATGGGCACCTCCACCTTCTCCAACTACATCGTGGTGCCGGAAATCGCGCTGGCGAAAATCCGCGAAGACGCGCCGTTCGACAAGGTGTGCTACATCGGCTGCGGCGTGACCACGGGCGTGGGCGCCGTGCTGTTTACGGCCAAGGTGGAAGCGGGCGCCAACGTGGTGGTGTTCGGCCTGGGCGGCATTGGCCTGAACGTGATCCAGGCCGCGCGCATGGTGGGCGCCGACAAGATCATCGGGGTCGACATCAACCCGGCCCGCCAGGAGATGGCGCGCAAGTTCGGCATGACCCACT
>JAZJZQ010000720.1:0-3007 GCA_040389625.1 Pseudomonadota bacterium
AGCGCGCTGGCGCTGGGCTTCGTGTCGGCCGTGTTCGACAATATCCCGCTGACGGCGCTGGCGCTGCGCCAGGGCGGCTTCGACTGGGGCTTCCTGGCCTACGCGGTGGGCTTTGGCGGCTCCATGATCTGGTTCGGTTCCTCGGCCGGCGTGGCGCTCAGCGGCCAGTACCCGGAAGCGCGTTCCGTGCTGCTGTGGCTGCGCCACGGCTGGCATGTGGCGCTGGCCTACGTGGTGGGCTTCGCCACGCTGCTGGCCGTGCTGGGCTGGCAGCCGCACTAGCCCGGGGACTGGCGCGGCGCGGCCTCAGCTGGCATCATGACGGCTGGTTCAACAAGTGAGGAAGGCCAGATGGCGGACATCAACATCGTGCAGGATCACCACCTGTCACACAAGAAAGCCCGCGAAGCGGCAGAAAAAGTGGCCGAGCAGATGGCCGAGGAATTCGACATCGAATGCAGCTGGCAGGGCGATGTGCTGCACTTCGAGCGCAGCGGCGTGTCCGGTTCGCTCACGCTGCACAAGCATCAGGCCCAGATGCAGATCAAGCTGGGATTCCTGTTCAGTGCGTTCTCGCACAAGATCGAGCACAAGGTGGCGGAAAACATGCAGAAGGTGTTTGGCGGCAAGGCCTGAACGGCCGCCGGGCAGGGGAGGGGCTGGCCGCCCGCTCCCCGGTGGGGCGTGATTAGCCCTTCAGTTCTTCGATCAGATCGATGTATTGCTGTTTCGCTTCATCCTGGCTGTTGCCCTTGAGCGCAGCCCAGGCATCATACTTGGCGCGGCCCACCATGTCGGTGAAGCCGGGGCGCGCACCGTCCACATCGCCGCTGCTGGCCTGCTTGAACAGGGCGTAGATCTTCAGCAGGGTCATGTTGTCCGGACGCTCGGACAGATTTTTGGAATCAAGCTGCGCCTGCGCGAATTGCTCTTGTAAACTCATAACGGCTCCTGTGGACTGAAAAATGTTGCAGATATTGTTGTTAGAGCAATGTCACTATAAAAACTTAGCGCATTGACATCCCGATCAGCGACATAATACAAAAAAATGTCCGCAAACCTTAGAGGAGATGCTCGAATGTTGTCCAAAGCCTTGTTTGGCCGTAAGAAGATGTCGACCGTGGATACGGCGTGGCTGAGGATGGATTCGGAGGGCAACCAGATGATGATCGTGGGCGTGGCCATGATGAGCCAGCCCATCGCCCTCGACGGCCTCAAGGAGGCGTTGACCACCCGCTTCCTGGCCTACCGCCGCTTCCGCAGCCGGGTGGTGACGGACCTGGCCGGCGCCTGGTGGCAGGAGCAGGAAGTGAACCTGGACGACCACGTGGTGCACCTGCGGCTGAACGACGCGGCCGACGGCGGCTGCAACAAGCCGGCCTTGCAGGCGCTGGTGGGCCGGCTGTCGCAGCAGCCGCTGGACCCGGTGCTGCCCTTGTGGCAGATGCACCTGGTCGACAACTGCGTGGGCGAGGACGGCAAGCTGCGCCAGGCCCTGATCGTGCGCATCCACCACTGCATCGCCGACGGGGTGGCGCTGGTAGGCGTGTTCATGTCCATGTTCGGCGCCCATCCGGACAGCCAGCCGCACCGGCCGTCCGAGGTGGCCGTGGCGGCGGCCGAGGAAAATCCATGGGAGCAGATCCTGCTGCCCATCACGGCCACCACCGTCAAGGCCATCGACCTGTCGTCGGCCATGTGGCTCAAGTCGCTGCGCCTGTGGACCGACATGCCGCAGATGGTGGGCCGGATCGGCGAACTGGGCCAGACGGCCGCCAAGCTGGCCATGGACGCCGTCAAGCTGACCACCATGGAGGCCGACAGCACGACCCGCCTGAAGGGCAAGCCCAACGGCCGCAAGCACGTGGCCTGGAGCGAACCGCTGCCGCTGTCGGAAGTGAAGGCCATCAGCAAGGCGTATGGCTGCTCGATCAACGATGTGCTGATGGCCAGCGTGGCCGGCGCCCTGCGCTCCTACCTGCGCGCCTGCGGCGACACGGTGGCGCCAGGCTGCGAAGTGCGGGTCATGGTGCCGGTCAACCTGCGCAAGGCGGACGGCCACCAGAAATTGGGCAACGCCTTCGGCCTGGTGCCGCTGGTGCTGCCGGTGGGGATCGAGGACCCGGTGGCGCGGCTGCGCGAAGTGCGGCGCCGCATGGACGAGCTCAAGGGCGGCTACACGGCGCTGGTGGCCATGTCGGTGCTGGGCGTGCTGGGCGCCACCCCCAAGCAGGTGCAAAACGAGATCCAGAATTATTTCGCCCGCAAGGCGACGGCCGTGATGAGCAATGTGCCGGGCCCGCGCACGCCGCTGTACCTGGCCGGCAGCCAGCTGGACCAGGTGATGTTCTGGGTGCCGCAGTCGGGCGATATCGGGGTGGGGGTATCCATCCTCAGCTACAACGGCGGGGTGCAGTTCGGCATCGTGACGGACGACGCGCTGGCGCGCGATCCGGAAAACATCATCCGCCGCTTCGCGCCCGAGTTCGAAAAGCTGGTGCTGCTGGCGCTGATGGATGCCGCCTGAGGGCGGCTCACAAAACAGAACGGCGGCCAGGGCTTGCGCCCTGAACCGCCGTTGCCGGTGCCTGGACAGGCACTCAAGTCATTTCAAAAAGCATATGGTCGTGCCGATGCGCCTTGCTGTGCACACGCACAGTCTGCCTCGTCCTGGCTGTCCTGAAACGTCTTCTTGATGACGCCTATTACTTCTTCTTCGGGTTGACAGCGGCCTTCAGGGTCGCGCCAGCGGAGAATTTCGGGGTCTTCGACGCGGCGATCTTGATCGCTTCGCCGGTTGCAGGATTACGGCCTTTGCGGGCGGCGCGCTTGGCAACGGAGAAGGTGCCGAAGCCGGTGATGCCTACCGTGTCGCCTTTTTTCAGACGCTCGGTGATGATGGCGATCAGAGTGTTCACCGCACCGTTGGCGGCAGCAGCGGACACTTCAGTGCGTTTCGCAAATTCTGCAATCAATTCGCCTTTTTTCATTACTACCTCCTTGGTTA
>JAZJZQ010000721.1:0-3632 GCA_040389625.1 Pseudomonadota bacterium
GCCGCGAAGAACAGCGTGTTGGTGGGCTGGCTGTTGAGGCCGTTGCCGAAGGCGATGCCCCACAGGCCGTCGACCACCAGCGGCATGCCATCCGCCCCGCTCAGCACGCCCTTGGCGGCGCCGTTGGCCGGGTCGTAGACGTTGATCTTGCCATCGCCAAAGTTCCCCACCAGCAGCATGTTGCTGTTGCTGCCGAAATCGGCGGGCGCCATCGCGATGCCCCAGGGCGCGTTGAGGGCGCCGCCGCTCACCAGCTGGCGCACCAGCACGCCGCCCGTGGTGTACACGTCCAGCACGCCCGCGCCGGGGCCGGCCTGCTCATCGTCGCCGCTGGCGGCCCGCTTGGCGTAGGCTACGTAGATGCGGTCGCCGATGGCCTGGATGCCGAACGGCGCATAGCCGGCCGGCAGCCCCGGGTCGGTGAAATTGCCGGGCAGGCTGACCCTGGCGAAGCTGGTGTCGAACACGTCGACCCGCATGTTGTGGAAATCGGCCGCGTACAGGTAGTTGGTGCCGGCGTAGCTGCCGATGGCCAGCCCCTTGTAGACGGCGCCGGCGCTGCTGCCGTCAAACACCGTCATGGCCGTGGTGGCGTTGACGGACGGCGACCAGGCCGCGATCATGCCGCTCTCGGTGGCGAACAGGAAGGGGCTGCTGCCGGTGACGCCGCCGGAGGTCAGCTTGAAGTCCGTGCTGCCGTTGTAGACGATGCCGGTGGGCGCGTCGGGCGTGCTGACCACCAGCGATTGCGGCACGCCGTTGCCGTCGTACAGGGTGGATTTGGAGGTGCCGTTGTCGGCCACCCAGACAAACCCTTTCGGGTTGAAGGCCACGCCCCAGCCATTGACGAGGTTGGCATCCGTATGGGCCGCCGGGATGACGGCGTCCGACACCAGGCTGGTGACGGCGTAGCTGCTGGTGACGGTGGGCGGTGGCGCGCTGGGCGGCATGTAGCTGCCGCCCCCGCCGCCATAACCGCCGCCGCAGCCGGCAAGGACCACGGCCAGGCCGGCGGCCAACCAGGCGCCGGCCAATTTATGCATGCTGTGCGAGGTACTCATGGTGCTTCCTTTCAGCGAGGTGGGCGAGGTAACGCTGCCCGTTCATTCCCGCACGGGGCCGCAAGGTTTCGTGTCGCGTGAAAAAAACGCGGGCGCGCCGCAAGACTGCCGCTAGAAGGAGTAGGCCACGCTCAGTACCAACGCCTGCCTGGACGGCGCGTAATAGGAAGGCGGATAGGCGGCGCCGGCGCTCCCGCGCGACGAACTGGCCACCCACGCCAGCTGCACGTTCCAGTCGCCCAGCGCCGCGGCCAGGCCCAGGCGGCCATCGTAGCGGGCCGGCAGGCCGTCGCTGTCGCCAGCGTGCGGCAGGTAGCGCAGCATGCCCCCGTGCGCCACCAGCCTGACCTTGTCGTGCAGGGGATAAAAGCCGTTCACTTCGGCGTAGGCGGTGCGCAGGTCGCGCCCGAAATAGCGGGGCGAATAATACAGCCGCAAGCCGGTCCGCTCCGACGCCAGCCCCGCATACCATTCCATGTAATCGCTGTCGTGGCTGCGGGTGAAGCCGGACGCACTGGCGCCCGCCTCCCAGCTCCAGCCCGAGGCCAGCCGCCGCGCCAGTCCGCCGTAGGCCGTCAGCTGCACCATGTCGCGCTCGCGCAGATTGGCGCCGGCCGCCTGCGCGCCCGCATACCAGCCGCCGGGACTGTCATAGTTCAGGCCCAGCTGGGCCGAGGGATGGCCGTCGCTCAGCGACAGGCCGCGAAAACGGTAGTCCGACACCAGCGCCGCGCTGCCGCTGGCCTGCGCCGCCGCTCCGCCGGCGGCCAGCAGCAGCGCCAGCGCCAGCGTCCCGTTCAGGGCCGGCGGCTGGAGTGCAGGGTGACGGCGCCCGTGCATGAACAGGAACAGGCGCCCGTGGTGTGGGCGATGGTGGCACATGCGTCGATGGTAGCAGCATTTGGGCCCGTGCCCGGCACCAGCAGGCGTTCCAGTTGCGCGCCGTCGGCCCCGGGCCGCAATTCGGCCAGCAGCGCCAGCATGCCCGTCACATGGGCCGCCGCGTAGGAGTTGCCCGACACAAAACGCCAGCCTCCGCCCGCCAGGCTGGCCGGCACATCCTGCCCCGGCGCCAGCACGGCGCCGTCCTGCGGCGCCGGCGCGGATGGCAGGGCGGCCTGCGGCCCGTGCGGCGCCGGCGCGGATGGCAGGGCCGTCTGCGGCCCGTGCGGGTCCGGCGCGGCGCGGCCCTGCTGGGCCACGGCGATCACGCCCCGGTGCGAGGCGGGAAAGGCCGGCGCCCCGCCCTGCGGATCGATGGCGCCCACCACACTGATGCCGCGCGCCAGCGCCACGTCCAGCAGCCGGTCCAGCAAGCGGTCCGGCGGCCCGGACAGGCTCAGGTTGATGATGCGTGCGTCGTGCAGGATGGCGAAATTGAGCGCCTTGCCCAAGGTAAAACTGCTGCAGCGCGCGCCCTGCCCGGCCGGCTGCCAGCAGGCCCGCAAGCCCATCAGCCGGGCGCCGGGCGCCACGCCCAAGATGCCCTGCCGTCCGCCGCGCGCCGCGATGATGCCGGCCACGGCCGTGCCGTGGCTTTCCGGCACGTAGGCGCTGCCCTCGACAAAGTTTTCCGCCAGCGCCAGCTGGCCGTCCAGGTCGGAATGGCGGGCGTCGATGCCACTGTCTACCACGGCCACGGACACGTTGCGGCCCGTGGCCGCCCGGTGCAGCTCGGCCACGTGCCAGTAGCGCGCGCTCGGCTGCACCGGGTACAGGGGAGGCGCGGCGCCATCCATGCCGGAGTAGATGGCGACCGGCTGCGCCCATTCCACGCGGGGATCGTGCGACAGCAGGTCGGCGATGCGGGCCGGCTCGCTGCCGGAGGGTGACTCCATCACATAGCAATCGACGCCCAGCGTGGGCATGGGCCAGTCGCCGACCAGCTTCAAGCCATGCAGGCGGGCCAGTTCCTCGGCGATGCGGTGGCGCGCGCTGCGCCCGCCGTCGTCGAGATAGCGGCCGCCGTAGCCGGCGTCGGGCCGGAAATGGGGCGGCGGCAGGCGCAGCATGACCAGCAGCTGGCGCTGTGGCGCCGCCGCGTCGCCGGATGGGGCAGCCTCGTCCGGCGATTCGGGCGTGCTGGCGGCACCATCGTGCGATGCGAGCGTGCCGGCAGCGCCGTCGTGCGATGCGGGCGTGCTGGCAGTACCGTCGCGCGACGCGAGCGATGCCGCAGTGCCGTCCCGCGCTACGGCCATGCCGGCAGCGCCATCGCGCGCCGCAACCATTGTGGCAGCACCGTCCCGTGACGCGGCCGGGCCGTCGGTACCCGCCGGGCCATTGCCGCTGTGGGCGGCGGCCAGCTGGCAGGCCAGGGTCAGCGCGCCCGCCATCAGCGCGCGCAGCAGCGTGTTCACGGCGGCGTTCCTCCGTCCAGCGTCTCGGCCAGCGCCACGGCGGCCTCACCGCGCAGGCGCGCGCGGGCCTGTTGCGGGTCGGGCACGCTGAGCAGGTAGGCATCCGTCACGGTGGGACCGTCCACCACGTGGGCGCCGTTGGCCTGCAGGATGCGGCGCAGTTCCCGTTCCGCCGTCTCCGGCTTGAACACGACCACCAGGTTGCCGCCGG
>JAZJZQ010000721.1:3732-6487 GCA_040389625.1 Pseudomonadota bacterium
CGGCATGCCTGGCAAGCGGCCAGGTGCGCTCGCACGGCGGCGCTGTCGGCCGCATCGAGCCGCTCGGCCGCGTACCAGGGCAACAGCGCCCGCGCAGCCTCATGTGCTGGATCCGCCAGCGCGACGGTGTGGCCGTTCATTTGTACTCCTCCATCTGGCCCGCCAGCAATTCCTTCAATTTATGGCGCGCGTGAAACATGCGGGTCTTGACCGTATTGACGGGGCAGCCGACGATTTCCGCGATATCGGCGTAGCCCATCTCGTGATAGTAGGTCAGCACCATCACCATGCGCTGCGGCAAGGGCAACTGGGCCAGGGCCTGGTCCAGCACTTGCCGCAACTGGCGCCCTGCCAGCCGCTGCTCCGGTTCCAGCTCGGGGCCGGCCGGGTACAGCTCGGCGTCCGACTCGAGCGGCTCGTCGCTCAGGCGCAGCCCCTTCAAGGCCTTGCGGTAGGCAATGGCGAAGATCCAGGTCGACACCTTGCAACTGCCGTCGTAGCTGGCCGCTTTTTGCCACACCACCAGCATGGTATCGTTGATGATCTCCTCGACCAGCGGCACACTGCGCACCATGCGTCCCAAAAACCGGCCCAGGCGGGGGAAATAGGCGCGGTACAGCTGCTCGAAAGCGTGCCTGTCGCCGGCCACGATACGGCCCAGCAACTGCGCCTCGCCGTCGCCGGCGCCGGCCGTCTTTCCGTCCGGATTCCGCCCTTCCCGCATACCCATTCTCCTTTGATCGCCTGTTAATGCTTCAAGGCAGCAAAAAGGTTCTATGCCAGCGCCGCAGCAACCAGCAAGCCATGCTATCACCATGGCGCCAACCCACCGCGCACACCGTTCGTCGCGAAATGACAGTGACATACCGTCACTAATCTCGTACAGTGGAACCCTGGCACCAGGCTAGTCGCATACGACAACGAGATACCCCATGACCGTTCAGCAGACCGACGCTTCGTCCAACAAGCCCCTGTTCCAATACTACGCCGCCATGACCTGGCTGCTCGCTTTTCTGGCCTGCCTGTACATCGGCAGCAGCACAGTCCGCCTCTACCAGCACAAGGTCCAACTGGAACAGCAGACCGCCCAGCAGTTGCAGAACGTGGCGCTCAGCGCGCGCCGCGCGCTGGGATTGCAGATGGGGCAGCTGCTCGCCATCGAGAACATGGTGGCCAAGGAAGTGGGCGACCATTTCCCGCCCGACCTGGCCGGCGCCAATGCCGGCCAGGTGGCCGCCCTGCAGACCCTGCTGACGCGGGAAGCGGCCGGCAACGACGACATCGAGCTGCTGGGCGTGGCCAACCGCGCCGGACGGGTGCTGCACATGTCCAATAACATGACCACGGTGCAACAGGGCGACCAGATCGACGTGTCCGCCCTGCAGGCCGATCCCGCGCGCGCCACCGCCATCACCGTCTACCAGGGCGGGCCCCGCTCGGCCTGGCCCAGCGGCTTTGTCGTGGTGCGGCCCGTGCGGGGGCCGGACGGCAGCCCGCGCGCCTTCGTGTTCGCCCTGCAAAGCCACGATACCTTGCAGCGCCGCCTGCGGGAACTGGAGCAGGCCGGCTTCTCGCTGGGCCGGCACAGCGTGGTGGCGATCGTGCAGACGGCCGGCAACCGGCTGGCGTTCCGCTATCCCATGGCCGGCGCCGTCATCGGCGCCACCATCCCGGCCATCGCACGCACCCCGTTCCGCGACCAGCCGCAGCTGAGCTACTGGATCTCGCCGTACGACCGCATCCAGCATCTGGTGTACGAGCTGCCCATGTTCAACGGCGCCTACGCACTGCGGGTGGAAGCGGCGGAACTCGATTACCTGGCGCCCTGGTACGCGGACCTGGTGTTCAGCGGCCTCAGCACCGTACTGTTGCTGACGGCCGTGGCGCTGCTGCTGCGCCTGGTGCGCCAGGGCGCGCGCCAGGCGGCCCAGCTGCAATTTGACAAGGAACAGCTCGACATCGGTGCACGGGCCATGGCGCGCCTGATCGCCACCGCTCCCGTCGCCCTGGCCCAGGTGCGGCTGGACGACGGCTTGCTGCTGCGCGCCAATCCCGCGTTCGGCCACCTGTTCGGCGCCATGCCGGGCGAGCAGCTGCACCTGGCGGCAGCACTGTTTGCCAATCCGGCCGTGTGGCGCGAACTATGCGCCGGGGCCAGGCTGGCCGGCGCGGCCGAGGGCCGCAGCATGGAAGTGATACTCAACGTGGGCACCACTACCCGCCATGCCCTGGTGTCGGTGGCGCCGCTGCCGTCCAAGCAGCATGAGCCGCGCGAATTGCTGCTCAGTTTTACGGACACGGAAGTCCAGCACGCGCGCGAGCAAGCCTTGGCCGATATCGCCTACACCGATCCGCTGACCCGGCTGGCCAACCGGCGCGCCTTCTTCCAGCAGGCCGACGCCGCCTTCGCCATCGCCAGCCGCTACCAGCGTCCGCTGGCACTGCTGATGATAGACCTGGACCACTTCAAGCAGGTCAACGACAGCCACGGCCACGCGGCCGGCGACGCCGTGCTGGTGCGCACGGCCAGCTGCCTGCGCCACAGCGTGCGCCATGCCGACCTGCCGGCGCGGCTGGGCGGCGAGGAATTCGTCGTGATGCTGCCGGAAACGACGCTGGCCGAAGCCCAGGAGACGGCCGAACGCATCCGCAAGACCATCGAGCAGTCGCCGCCCGCCCAATGCGAAGGGCGCGCCATCGCCGTCACGGCCAGCGTGGGCGTGGCCATGATGCGCAGCGACAGCAAGGGCATAGA
>JAZJZQ010000721.1:6587-11743 GCA_040389625.1 Pseudomonadota bacterium
CCGTCACGGCCAGCGTGGGCGTGGCCATGATGCGCAGCGACAGCAAGGGCATAGAGGCGATACTCAACGAAGCCGACATGGCGCTGTACGCGGCCAAGCAAGCGGGCCGTAACAAGGTGGCCACGGCCCCGGTGGAAACGGACATGGGCGCGCCGCAGGCGCAGGACGAGGCGGCGCAATAAGGCCACACCCGGCGGCAGCGGCCGGCGCGAAGCGGCTGGGACCGTCGCACGGCCGCAGCCGGGGCCGCGACCGATGGGACGCCGGCGCCGTCTGTGTCAGAATGGCGGCCACCGACTTGATACCTATGGCTGACCATCGCGGTCGTCGACGACCAGGCACATGCAAAAAATAATTTCAGAACTGACCCGGCTCTACCTTCCAGACAACGCCATGCCGGCGTCCGCGCTGGCCCTGCAGCTGGCGGGACAGGCCACGCAGGCAACGCCCCTGACCACGGACGACGGGCGCACGCGCGCGCTCGCCATCCCCTTCCGCAGGCAAGCCGGCGACGGGCCGGAGCAACACTGGACGCGCCTGTGCGCGGTGGCCAACGCCCTGCAAACAGAGCTGGGCTTGCCGCCGCCGGCCGTGAGCATCACCGGCAGCGATGGTTTCCGCCTGTGGCTGTCGCTGGAGACGCCGGTCCCGCTGGCCCAGGTGGACGCCTTTCTGGCGCTGCTGCAGGCGGCCTACCTGCCGGACGTGGTCAGCCTGCCCGGCGCCGCCGCCCCGGTGGAACTGCCGCCCTGCCTGCACCGGCCCAGCGGCAAGTGGGCCGCCTTCATCCACCCGGACCTGGGCGCCTCGTTCGCCGACGAGCCGGGGCTGGACATGGCGCCGCCGGCCGCCGGCCAGGCCGCCTTGCTGGAACGCTTGCACAGCATAGGCGCGCAGCAGTTCCTGGCTGCCCTGCACCAGCTCGAACAACGCCACGGGACGGCAGCGCAGGGGACAGCGCCGGGCGCCGGCGCCCCGCCGGAAACGGGCGCGGCGGCGCCGGTGACGGGCACGGCAACGCCAGCGCTGGCCACCGCGACATCGGTGACAGCCACCGCGACACCGGCCTCCGGCACCGCAGCGCCGGAAATGGGCGCGACGGCGCCGGACGGCTTGCTGCTGAAGGATGCGACGCTGGACGACATCGTCCGCTTTCTGCATGCGAAAAATATCGAACCGACCTTCCGCCACCTGCTGCCGAAATAGCGGGCGCCGCGCCGCCGGGCGGCGCGGCGCCCTGCGCTAGCCCGTCATGCGCTCCCAGCCGGCCCGCACCGCTTCCTTGAATTTTTCCCAGCGCGATTCCGGATGCCGGCTTTCCCACTCGCTCTGCAATTGCGGCTCCACGTCCTCCCACGCGCTGCCCTGGTAGGTGGCGTTGTTCGCCATCGAGGCGCCGTAGCGGTAGGCCGGGTCGTATTCCTGGTAAGTGCCGCCGATGTAGGAATAGGTGTCGAGCCAGTGGGCGTGGAAATACGTGTCCTCGCTGATGCCCAGCGTATCGCCGCGCTGGATGTTCAGGCTGCCCTGGTTAGGGGTGGAATAGATGCGTGCCGCCGCGCCCTGCTGCGCATCGGCCGCGGCGCCGGGAGCGCCCGGCCCCTGCGGCATGGCGGCAGGCGATTCGGCCCGTTGCATCGAGTCCGATGGCGGCGCCCCTGGCGGCGAAGCGGCCCCACCAGCGGACGCGCCGGACTGCGCCGCCCCCATCTGCGCCCCGCCGCCCGATGCGGACGACCCCGTGTCGCGCTGCGGCGGCCCGCCTTGCTGCGAGCCGGCGGCCGACTGCTGCATGGCCGCGCCGGCCGGCGCCGAGGCTCCGCCCTGCCACAGGCCGGCCGCTTCCTGTGCCCGCTGCCGGCCCATATCGACTGGCCCGAAGTTCTGGACGATGACGGCGGCCCGTTCGGCCTGGTCGCGGTCCGGCGCCCGCACGGTCAGCACGACATGGCCGCGCCGGATCGCCTCGGCGTACAGGCGATGGTCGCGGTGCTCGGTGCCAAACAGCCGGCCAAAGAAATGGCGGATGCTGTCAACCAGGGTGTCGTCGGCCGTCCCCGGGCCGGCGCCAGTGTCGAACTGCTGCGCCGCGCCCGTCGCGCTGCTGGCATCGTTCAGCTCAATGGTGTTGCCGTCGAAGCCGGCGCTGACCAGCGCATCGCGCGCATGGACGGCGTCGGCACGGCTCTCAAATACAGCTGCCAAAGTATGTGTCATGATGGTCTCTCCCGTCTCAGGCAGCGCCTGACCACGGCATGGCGCCTGCCTTTCCCTGCCCGTCCAGTGTACGCCGGCGGCCATCCAGGCCGCGCCTGATTGGCATGCCAGCAAGTTCTGGCCTGAGCGCAACGTCCGGCCTCAGCAGCCGCGGCGATGCCGGCAGGCAGGGCATGGCTCGCCATCGCCGGCATGGCACCGCCTACATATTGCTTTCCATCAAGAACCATCCGGCCGGTATCCCTACAATCTGCACTTGGCGGCGCGCTGTTGCGCCGGACGCCGTCTGGCGCCGTGCCGCCCAAGGCAGGAGCATGATGGAACGGGTCGATACATGGCTGGGCGCCGGACATGGCATGCGCGCCGGGATAACGCGTCCCGCGCCGGCGGCGGCCGGCCAGCGCGGCAACATCCTGCTGCTGTTTGCGCCCATGGTGGTGGTACTGATAGGCTTCCTCGGGTTCGCGCTGGACCTGGCCATGGTGTACAACCGCAGGGCCGAATTGCAGAACATCACAGCCAGCACGGCGCTGGCGGCGGCCCGGCAACTGAACGGCACCACCGCCGGCGTGACGGCGGCGCTGCAACGTGCGCAGAACGCGGCGGCGGCCTTCAAGTACGGCTATAACCAGTTTTCCCTCACCTGGAGTAATGCCGCCATTTCCTTCAGTACGAGCGCCAACGGCCCCTGGCTCGATGCCGCCAACGCCCAGGCCACGCCCGACGGATTGCTGTTCGCCAAGGTCGATACCCGCGCCCTCGACGCCAACCTGGGCACCGTCAACCTGGCGTTCATGAAGGCCCTCTCCAGCGCCTTCGCCAGCACCAGCACGGCCGCCACCGCCATCGCCGGGCGCTCCAGCATCCTCGTCGCGCCGTTGGCAATCTGTGCCATGAACGCCGCCCCCGCCGCGCAACGCGCCAATCCGGGTGCGCCCCAGACTGAATTGGTCGAATTCGGCTTCCGGCGCGGGGTCAGCTATGACCTGATGCAGCTGAATCCAAACGGCACCGAGGCCCAGAACTTCGTCGTCGACCCGCTCGATCCGCCCGGCGTCCCAGGTGCGGCGGCCAACACGTTCGCCGCGACGGTGTCGCCGTTTGTCTGCACCGGCACCCTGGCCATTCCTCGCGTCAGGGGGGGCACGATTACGGTGGCAAGCCCGTTCCCGCTGGCCGCCCTGTTCAACCAACTCAATTCACGCTTCGATCAATATGTCAACAATCTGTGCAGCCCAAACGGCGCGCCGCCCGACCGCAACATCCGGTCCTACACTTACAACGCCATCCCCTGGATGACCACGGCACCGGGCCAGCAGAGCGCGCTGACGATCCCCCCGGGCGCCAGCCTGCTGACGGTGGCGGACCCGTTACCGGCGCCGGCCAGCAATACTGCCCCCAAGTATGGGCCATTGTGGGCCTATGCCAGGGCTGTGCCGTTTGCGGCCTTCCAGGCAAACCCCACGGAACCGGCCAGCGGCTACACGGGGTTTGCGCCCGCAAGCTGGTCGACCCTGTATAACCCGGGGCAACCCGCCGCCAACGGCACCTATCCGGCCAGAACGCCATACTGGCCAATCGGAGGGGCAAATTTTCTCGCCCCCTCCGCCCCGAACATGCCTGGCGTGGCAAACCGGCGCGTGCTCAACGTGCCCCTGTTGAACTGCCCTGTCGGTGGCGGTGGCGTCACTACTGCCACCGTGCTTGGAATAGGACGATTCTTCATGACCGTGCCGGCGACGGCGAGCAGCATTTTTGCTGAGTTTGCCGGCGCGGTACCTGAGCAGAGCCTGGGCGGTCCGGTGGAGCTGGTCCAATGAGCCGGCCCGCCCGCATGCCCGCGCGCAGGCAAGGTGGCATCGCAGCGCTCGAATTGGCGCTGCTGCTGCCGCTGTTCCTGTTCATGATAGCCCTGCCGCTGTTCTGGGGACGGGTGCTGTGGCAATACTCGGCATTCCAGAAAGCCACGCACGATGCGGCGCGCTACCTGGCGTCGGTACCGATTGAAGACATACAAGACCCGGCGCGGGCCAATTTTGTCAAGAATATGGCCATCAGCATTTTTAGCGCGGAAACTGCCGAACTGAACTCCGGCAACGCCATACAGCCCCCCGTCATCCTGTGCGGCGCAGGCAATTGCGGTGCCAACCTGGTTCCGACCACCGTGACGATAACGGCCGACCTGACTGTGTCAGACATCTTCTTCCCCTCTGTCACACGAAATTATATTGACTCTGCCAGCAGTACGCAGCGGGCCACCGTCACCTTCCCCTTCGTGGGCAATTAGGGACCATCGCCATGCATCCCCAAATTGAACGTCATGCCGGCGCCTACGTGGTCGAATTCGCCTTCGCCATCCTCATTTTCTTGCTGTTCATGTTCGGCATGCTGGAGGTGGCGCGCGCCATGTACTTGTACAACACCCTGGAAGACGCGACACGGCGCGCCGCCTCGCTGGCCGCCAACACCGACTTCACGGATGAAGCCGCCAAGTCGGCGCTACGCCAGGCCGCCCTGTTCCGTAGCTCGCCCGGCGCCCTCATGCTGGGCAAGCCGATCACGGACGCCCATCTGCGCATCGACTACTTGGCCGCCGTGCGCGCCGGCGACAACAGCCTGTCGCTGGCCGCAATCCCCGCCGCGTCCCTGCCCGGCTGTCCGACCAGGAACCGCATCGTGTGCCTGAACAATCCAAACGACCCCGGCTGCATACGCTTCGTGCGCGTGCGCGTGTGCGACCCCGGCGACACCGCGCAGTGCCAGAGCGTGACGTATCAGCCGATGGTGCCGCTGGTCGACCTGGCCATGCCCATTCCCCACATGACCACCATCGTCGCCGCCGAAACGCTGGGCCATACGCCTGGCATGGCCAACTGCCCGTGAGCGGAATCGGCATAGGGGACGGCCCAGATGGGCCGCTCCCCTGCCACACCACCCGG
>JAZJZQ010000722.1:0-6455 GCA_040389625.1 Pseudomonadota bacterium
TCGACATGCCGGTGACCGATCCGCAACTGCGCAACACCATCAAGAAGTTGATGGGTATCGCCTGACCCGCCTGAACCGCCTGTCACGCGGGCGCCCCGTCCCGATTTTTTATGCGGCGTTTACGGGGCGGGTTCCGCTTTTTAGCCCGTTTTTACACCTCTCTCATTAAGCTGCTTGCTATCGCCGCGCAGCCGCGCGACGCGACGATCGGGCCGCCGGCGGCTGCTGCGTAGGCCCGCGTCTCACATCCAACATCGAGAGAAAAGCGACATGAAGAAACTGATGCTTGCCACCGCCATCCTGGCCGCCCTTGCCGGCGGCATCGCCAGCGCGGAGGACGCCGCGCCGGCCGCCAGACCGGATCATGAAACGAGCTTCAATGCCGCCGCCGTATCGGATTACCGCTACCGCGGCATTTCGCAGACCCGGCTGCGGCCCGCGCTGCAGGGCGGTTTCGACTACACCCACAACCCCAGCGGCTTCTACGCCGGCACCTGGCTGTCGACCATCAAGTGGACCAAGGATGCGGGCGGCGGCGGCGACATCGAATGGGACCTGTATGCGGGCCAGCGGGGGCAGGTGACCGAAGCCGTATCGTATGACGTGGGTGTGCTGAGCTACCTCTATCCTTCGAACGGTCTGGCCCACGTGGCCGGCCTGGCCAACGCCAATACCACAGAGATCTACGGCCAGCTCGCGTACGGCCCGATCTATGTGAAGTATTCGCACGCGCTGACCAATCTGTTCGGCTACGCCGACAGCAGGAACAGCGGCTATCTGGATGTGGGCGCCAACATCGAGGCGGGGCAAGGCTTGACCGTCAACCTGCACGCGGGCCACCAGGCAGTGAAAGGGACGGACGTAGCCAGCTACACGGACTGGAAAATCGGCGTGACCAGGGACTTCGGCGTGGTCAGCGGCGCGTTGGCCGTGATCGGCACCAACGCCCATGAATCGGCTTATGCTTCGCCGGCCAACGGCAAGTTCCTGGGCAAGACGGCGTTGGTCCTGAGCATCAGCAAGACTTTCTGAGTGGTCCGGCGCGGCGCCGCCAGCGTATCAGCGTTTGCGGCGCCAAAAAATAGAGCAGCTAATTGGTTGCATTTTTTTGTGGCGTGTCCTATCCTGATTTGGCAACCATATGGTTGCATAACGGAGGTGCGACATGAAACACTACCAGCACAGCCTCGCCATTGCGGCGAGTCCCGCCGCGGTGTATGCGGCACTCAGCACCATCGACGGCCTGCGGGGCTGGTGGAGCCAGGATTGCGACGGCTCCACCGCAGTCGGTGATACCATCCATTTTCGCTTCGGCACCTGCTACAAGGACATGCGCGTCCAGCGCCTGGAAGCGGGGCGCGAAGTGCGCTGGCACTGTACCCGGGCCCATGTCGAGGCGGACTCGGTGACCCGTCCCGATGAGTGGGTTGGCACCGAGCCCGTGTTCCGTATCAGCGATGCTGGGCAGGGCCGCACGCGGCTGGCATTCGAGCACGTGGGCCTGCTGCCGTCACTGTCGTGCTATGGCCTGTGCAGCCAGGGCTGGCAGCATTTTCTGGGCAGTTTGCAGCAATACCTGGAAACGGGCACGGGAACGCCATATATCCCGGTCCGTACACCGCAACCGCAATCGATGGAAAGGAGAACCGCAGCATGATGACCGCATCGGAAACCGACCGTATCGAACGCAGCATCCTGATCAACGCCCCCCGCGAGCGGGTGTGGCACGCGCTGTCCAGCGCCGAGCAATTCGGCGTCTGGTTCGGCGCCGACCTGGCGGGGCAGAGCTTCAAGCCCGGCCAGCGCGCCCGTGGCCTGATGACCATGCCCGGCATGGAGCATATGTATCTGGACGTGGTCATCGACCGTATCCAGCCGCAGGACATGTTGTCCTTCCATTGGCATCCCTATGCAGTGGACCCGGCCGTCGACTATACGCAAGAGCAGCCGACGCTGGTGACCTTCACTCTCAAGGACGCACCGGGCAACGGCATCCTGTTGACGGTGGTGGAATCAGGCTTCGACAACATACCGCAGCACCGCCGGCGCCAGGCGTTCGAGATGCATGGTAGCGGCTGGGAGTTCCAGCTCAAGAACGTGGCGCGCTATGCCAGCGAGTAGTGCACCGGAGCGTGGCAGGGCCGGCGGCCCGGGTGCGGCATCCGCCGCATCGGACGACTCGCTGGCCCACGTCTTCGCCGCGCTGGGCGACCCGACCCGCTTGAAACTGGTGGCCGTGCTGTGTGCCGGCGGCGCGTTTTCGATCGCGCAGCTGACCCAGGGCACGGACATTAGCCGGCAGGGCGTCACCAAGCACCTCAATGTGCTGGCCGAGGCGGGCGTCGTCAGCGACGTCAGGCTGGGTCGCGAGCGGCTGTGGCAGCTGGAGCCGGCCAGGATAGACGACGCCAGGCGCACGCTCGAAGCCATCGGCCGCGAATGGGATCAGGCGCTGGCCCGCCTCAAGAGCTTCGTCGAGAAGAACGATTAGGACGAGCAGGTTTTTTTGTATTGCATGGGCCCTCTCATCACAGGGGGGCTGTCATTCAAACGCGACATCTTCGATCCGGTAACGGAATTTGCGCCGTTCAGGCAAGTTCCAGCCGGGACTGGGGGCAACATTACGGGGCGGCGCCGGGGCCGGAGCAGGTGGCATTACCGGGGCGGGCATCTTGGCGGCCAACAGTGCAAGTATGAAGCTGGTCACGTCGTCCGGCGGCGCCTTTGCCGTTTCTTGCTTGACCTGTTTGGCTTGCTCCCGGCGCAGGCAGTCGGCCAGGTGGAAGCGCTTGTCGCCTGGCCTGCGGATGAATAGATCCGTCCACGCATTGCGCGTCGTGCGGGCGAAGGACTGCGCAAACTGGTTGGGCGACACGGCCCGTCCCCGATGGATGATGCGGTCGCCTTCCACCCGCGCGTAATTGTGCTCGCCATAACTCCATGAGCGCAGCACTGTGCCCTCCGGCAGGAACAGTGACTTCCATTGATAGCCGCGCACGCAGTCGGTATCCGCGCCGGCCTGCCCCACCTCTTGCGCGTAGATCCAGCTGTTGACGGCATTCGCCATGATTTCGGCAAGATCGCGCGTACCGCTGCTACTTTGGCGCAGATGCGCGATCAGGCGGGCCAAGGTATGGCCGTCGAGCGGCAGACTCACTGTGGATTCCATTCTATTTCTCCTTCTGATTTGTTCTGCATTTTTCTATTTAGATCGGCAAATGCGAAAAAGGTTCAAAGCAGGAGAAAGCAGAAAAAAGCAGAAGAAAATAGAAGCGAAAATAGAACCTTGCCCACAAGGTCCCGGAACCGCGCGCGGGGTCCACATCCCTTGCCAGCCGTGGGAAGTATCGCGGCCTTACGCTGATTATTCTTGCCTGGCGCTTCACTCGCATTCATCCCGGCCAATTTTTACACCTTGTTTTTACACTTTGTTTACACCCCCTCCCCGAGTCTTTACAAAACTTTTAGGCCGTTCCCGCTAACCTACACAGTGTCAAAACAAGACCTGTGAGGGGCGAAAATGGATATCGTTTTTATCGGTGCAATCGTGGCCTTTCTGGCCGTGACCGTGGCCTTTGCCGCCGGTTGCGACCAGCTGGGAGGCCGCCAATGAACACCTTTTATGTGATCGGGGCGCTGGCCTCGGCTGGCTTGCTGGTCTATCTGGTGCTGGCTCTGCTCAAAGCGGAGGAACTGTGATGACCATGCAATCGTTAATGCTGCTGGCGCTGTTCCTGATCGTGCTGCTGGCGCTGGCCTACCCGCTGGGCATCGTGCTGGCCCGCGTGGGCGACGGCGCCGCCGTTCCCGGCCTGGGCTGGCTGGGCAAGGTGGAGCGGTTGCTGTACCGCGCGGCCGGCATCGCCGGCCAGGATGGCAAGGTCGAAGGCCAGGGCTGGAAAGCCTACGCCGTGGCCCTGCTGGCGTTCAATTCCCTGGGCGCGCTGGCCGTGTACGCCTTGCAGCGCGTGCAGCAATGGTTGCCGCTCAATCCGCAGGCCATGGCCAACGTCAGCCCCGATTCGGCGTTTAACACGGCCGTCAGCTTTGTCTCCAACACCAACTGGCAGGGCTACAGCGGCGAGCAGGCCATGAGCTACCTGACCCAGATGCTGGTGCTGGCGGGCCAGAACTTCTTCTCGGCCGCCACCGGCATCGCCGTGGCCTATGCGCTGATCCGCGGCTTCTCGTCGCGCTCGGCCAAATCGATCGGCAACTTCTGGGTCGATATCACCCGTTCCACGCTGTACGTGCTGCTGCCGCTGTCGCTGGTGTTCGCCGTGTTCCTGGTGGGGCAGGGCGCGATCCAGAACTTCTCCGCCTACAAGGAAGTGACCCTGCTCGACCCGGTCACCTACACCCAGCCGAAAACGGGCGCCGACGGCCAGCCGCTGAAGGACGCCAAGGGCGAGCCGGTCATGGAAACGCTGACCGCCACCACCCAGACCCTCGCCATGGGCCCCGTCGCCTCGCAGGAAGCGATCAAGATGCTGGGCACCAATGGCGGCGGCTTCTTCAACGCCAATTCCGCGCACCCGTACGAAAACCCGACGCCGCTGTCGAACTTCTTCCAGATGATCGCCATCTTCCTTATCCCCGCCGGGCTGTGCTTCGCCTTCGGCCGCATGGTGGGCGACCTGCGGCAGGGCTGGGCCGTGCTGGCCGCGATGACGCTACTGTTCGTCGTCTGCGCCGTGGCCGTGATGGGCGCCGAGCAGCAGGCCCACCCCGCGCTGCAGGCGCTGGGCGTGGACCAGCAGATGAGCGCCCTGCAGGCCGGCGGCAATATGGAAGGCAAGGAGACGCGCTTCGGCATCAGCGCCTCGACGTTGTTCGCCGCCGTGACCACGGCCGCCTCCTGCGGCGCCGTCAACGCCATGCACGATTCCTTCATGCCCCTGGGCGGCATGGTGCCCATGCTGCTGATCCAGTTCGGCGAAGTGATTTTTGGCGGCGTCGGCTCCGGCCTGTACGGCATGCTGATCTTCGCCATCATGGCCGTCTTCATCGCCGGCCTGATGATAGGGCGCACGCCTGAATACCTGGGCAAGAAGATCCAGTCCTACGAGATGAAGATGACGTCGATCGCCATTCTCGTCACGCCCACGCTGGTGCTGGCCGGCACCGCCATCGCCGTGCTGACGGAGGCCGGCAAGGCCGGCATCGCCAACCCCGGCGCGCATGGCTTCTCCGAGATCCTGTACGCCTTCAGCTCGGCTGCCAACAACAACGGCAGCGCCTTTGCCGGGCTGTCCGCCAACACGCCGTTCTACAACACCATGCTGGCCGTGGCCATGTGGTTCGGCCGCTTTGCCGTGATCGTGCCCATCCTGGCCGTGGCCGGTTCGCTGGCCGGCAAGAAGCGCCTGGAAGTCAACGCCGGTACCATGCCGACCCATGGCCCCATCTTCGTCGGCCTGCTGGTGGGCGTGGTGGCGCTGGTCGGCGTGCTCAATTACGTGCCGGCGCTGGCGCTCGGTCCCATCGTCGAACACCTGCAGCTGTTCGCCCACTAATCCCAGGAGTAGCAGATGTCACAAGCTCAAATGTCCCAACCAGAGACGGCGATGCTGGCGCAGCCCTCCGCCGGCAAGCTCAATATGTTCGATGCCGGCCTGATGGTGCCCGCCATCGTCGATTCGTTCCGCAAGCTGCACCCGCGCACCCAGCTGCGCAGCCCCGTGATGTTCGTGGTCTATGTGGGCAGCATCATCACCACGCTGCTGTACGTGCAGTCGCTGCTGGGGCAGGGCGAGGCGCGTCCCGGCTTCATCCTGGCCATTGCCGTCTGGCTGTGGTTCACGGTGCTGTTCGCGAACTTCGCCGAAGCCATGGCCGAAGGGCGCAGCAAGGCGCAGGCGGCCTCGCTGCGCAGCCTGAAGCAGACCGTCACGGCCAAGAAACTGGCCAGCCCCCGCCACGGCGCCACGTGGGCGCCGCTGGCGGCCACGGAGCTGCGCAAGGGCCACACCATCCTGGTCGAGGCGGGCGACGTGATTCCCATCGACGGCGAAGTGATCGAAGGCGTGGCCTCGGTCGACGAGAGCGCCATCACGGGCGAATCGGCGCCCGTGATCCGCGAGTCCGGCGGCGACTTCTCGTCCGTCACGGGCGGCACCCGCGTGCTGTCGGACTGGCTGGTGGTCAAGGTGACTTCCAATCCCGGCGAGACCTTCCTCGACCGCATGATCGCCATGGTGGAAGGCGCCAAGCGCCAGAAGACGCCGAACGAGATCGCGCTCACCATCCTGCTGGTGGCCCTGACCATCGTGTTCCTGGTGGTGACGGTGACGCTGCTGCCGTTCTCGCTGTTCTCCGTGACGGCGGCCAGGGCGGCGGGCATCGCCAGCGAGCCCATTTCGATCACGGTGCTGATCGCGCTGCTGGTGTGCCTGATCCCCACCACCATCGGCGGCCTGCTGTCGGCCATCGGCGTGGCCGGCATGAGCCGCATG
>JAZJZQ010000723.1:0-1606 GCA_040389625.1 Pseudomonadota bacterium
GCAACCAGATCCAGGAACAGCAGAAGCAGCCGCAACGCTGATCCGCCGCTGACGCCACACCCGCTCACGCCAGGGCCGCCGCGCTAAACGCCGGCGGCCCTGTTGTTTTTGGCGGGGTTCCTCAAACTACCCTCGTACGTACGCACTGGCCCGTGCCCCATGAAGTGGATCAAGTCGCTGGAAGTGCGCCGCATCGCGGACTGACGCCCGCGCCGGAAAACGCTCAGGAAGCGCGCACCACCATCAGGCCCGCGCGCAGCCCCACCCGCACATCCGGGTTGGGGAACACGACGTATTCCTGCGCATGTTGCACGGTGTAGACAGTGTCGCCGTCACGCGCGATTTCCGCCCCCTGCGGCAGGGCCGTGAAGTTCTGGGTCTCGCGCCCGAAGGCCATCTGGAACTGGTCGCTCAGTTTGATGATCTGCTGCGCCGTATTGAAGATGTGCGGTTGGCGTCCGGCCGCCGCGGGCGCCACGTCGCGCAGCAGCGCGTCCAGCGCCTGCGCCGCCTCGGCGAACTGGCCGATGTCGTTCTGGCCCAGCGTGCCGATGCGGCCCAGCTCCACCGTCGTACCCGCCGCCCCGTGGTGCTCGGACGAATAGTAGCTGTAGGTGCCGGCCGACTGCGGGTTCATGATGATGGCGCCGATGCCGGCCGCTCCCAGCCAGTCGATCAGCTGCCCGCGCGCGCCGGCCTCGATCAGCTCCGGCACGATGGCAAAGGTGGGATAGACGGACGGCCGGATCGCCGTGTGCAGGTCCAGGTGCCAGCGCACCGGGCCGGCGCCGTCGAAGAAGGCCGTGGTGGCGGCCATCATCACGTCGGCCCGCGCCGCCTCGGCGGTGCCAGCCAGCGTGCCCCGCTCGGCGCGGAACATGCGGTTCAGGTCCGCGTCGATGAAGCGCTTGCCGGCCCGGATGGCGCCGATATTACCCACGCACAGCATCAGGTCCACGGCCAGCGCCGTGGCGTCCGCCCCGACATCACATGACAGCGCATCGAACAGGTGCGCCACCACTTCGATCGGGCCCGTCTCGTCGCCATGCACGCCGACCGACACCAGCACGCTGGCGCGCGCCGGCGTGCCCGCACGCTTGATGGTCAGGATGCCGTCGGCCGGCTGCGCCACGGTGTAGCCGGCGGCCGTAAAGCGCCCGGCCACGGCGCTGAAATCCGCCTCGGCCAGGGCCCGCACCGCCTCCGGCAGGACGCCGGAGGATGTCGTTTCCGTCATGCCCATCCGCTTATGCCGCCACGGTTGCGTTGCTGGCCTCGGACAGGGCCCACACATCGAGCATGGCCTGTTCCAGGTCCGCCGGCACCGCGTAGCCCGACAGGCCCAGCGTGCAGGTCACCACTTCCACCGCCTCGCTGGCGTCGTGGCCGTCCGTGGCCCGCTGCAGTACCTGGGTCAGCAGGCGTTGCTGGGTACGGCGCAGTGCGTGCTGGGCGTAGCTGCGCAGTTGTTCCTGCGACTTGCTGTGGGCCGGCAGTTTCAGGCCCCGTTCCAGCGTGTCGATGCCGGCCTGGCTGCGCAGGTTCAGGCCCACTTGCAGGAAGGCTGGCAAGTCCATGCCGGCCGGCCGGTTGACGGACAGCGCGG
>JAZJZQ010000724.1:0-1961 GCA_040389625.1 Pseudomonadota bacterium
CTTGCGCACGAAGGCGCCGTCCTTGGCCTTGTAGTTCTGGTATTCGCCGTCCACGGTTTCCATCATCACGCGCTGCAGGATACCGTCCTTGTCCTTGGCCAGCAGCTCGTCCCAGCCCGGGCCCCAGATGACCTTGACCACGTTCCAGCCGGCGCCGCGGAAGTCCGCTTCCAGTTCCTGGATGATCTTGCCGTTGCCGCGCACCGGACCGTCCAGGCGTTGCAGGTTGCAGTTGACGACGATGACCAGGTTGTCCAGGCGTTCGCGCGCGGCCATGCCGATCGCGCCCATCGATTCCGGCTCGTCCATCTCGCCGTCGCCGCAGAAGGCCCACACCTTGCGGTTGGCCGTGTCGGCGATCGAGCGCGCGTGCAGGTACTTCAGGAAGCGCGCCTGGTAGATCGCCATCAGCGGGCCCAGGCCCATCGACACGGTGGGGAACTGCCAGAACTTCGGCATCAGTTTCGGGTGCGGGTAGGACGACAGGCCCTTGCCGTCGACTTCGCGGCGGAAGTTGAGCAGCTGCTCTTCCGACAGGCGGCCTTCCAGGAAGGCGCGCGCGTACACGCCGGGCGAGGAGTGGCCCTGGATGTACAGCAGGTCGCCGCCGTGGCCGTCGGTAGGCGCGTGCCAGAAGTGGTTGAAGCCGATGCCCAGCATGTTGGCCAGCGAGGCGAAGCTCGACAGGTGGCCGCCCAGGTCGCCGTCGGCGCGGTTGGCCTTGACCACCATCGCCATCGCGTTCCAGCGCATGAACGAGCGCAGGCGCTCTTCCAGCTCCAGGTTGCCGGGGCAGTGCGTTTCCTGGTGTTGCGGGATGGTGTTGACGTAGGCCGTGTTGCTGGAGAACGGAATCTGGGCGCCGCGGCGGCGTGCCAGGTCAACCAGACGTTCCATCAGGTAGTGCGCCCGGTCAGGACCCTCTTGTTCCAGCACCGCTTCCAGTGCATCAAGCCATTCTTTGGTTTCTTGCGAATCAGGGTCGATGGCGGTGAGCGCCGTTACCTGGTCAAGTTGAGCTGACATGTATTAAGTCTCCTGTGTGAATGCCTTGATCCAGGGATCCGGGCGGACGGTGCTGCGCTGATTATTTACCAATACGACAATTTAGTGGATAGATTCTAACAGCAGTTTTCCCATTTTTCAAATTACGATATCAGTTTTCATAATGTGAAATTAACTTGAAAATGGACACGTTTTTTGCTGCGGCACAGCAAAGCGTTGGCGTACCCTGGCGTGCACAGAATGGGGCGAATGGCGCTGCGCGGCTTTATAATCTTGTTTTTCCCTCCAACCTGCCAAAATCATGCCTGCTCAACTGATCGACGGAATCGCCCTCTCCCAAAAACTGCGTGGTGAAATAGCCACGCGCGCCGCCGCGCTCACGGCCAAGGGCAAGCAGCCCGGCCTGGCCGTGATCCTGGTCGGCGAAGACCCGGCCAGCCAGGTCTATGTGCGCAATAAGGTCAAGGCCTGCGGCGATGTGGGCTTCCACTCGGTGCTGGAAAAATACGATGCCGACCTGTCCGAGCAAGCCCTGCTCGACCGTATCAGCGCCTTGAATGCCGACCCGACAATCCATGGCATCCTGGTCCAGATGCCCCTGCCCAAGCACATCAACCCGCACAAGGTCATCGAGGCGATCTCGACCACCAAGGATGTCGACGGCTACTCGGTGCTGTCGGCCGGCGAGCTGATGACGGGCCTGACCGGTTTCCGTCCTTGCACCCCGTATGGCTGCATGAAGCTGATCGAGAGCACCGGTGTCAACCTCAAGGGCAAGCACGCCGTTGTCATAGGACGCAGCAACACGGTCGGCAAGCCGATGGGCCTGCTGCTCTTGCAAGCCAATGCGACCGTCACCATCTGCCATAGTGCGACGCCGGATCTGGGTGTATTTACCCGCCAGGCCGACGTCGTGGTGGCCGCTGTCGGGCGCCGCAATACCCTGACTGCTGATA
>JAZJZQ010000725.1:0-1962 GCA_040389625.1 Pseudomonadota bacterium
CCATGTTGACGGCGTCCATCAGCATCTTGTTGAGGAAGCGCACGATGGGCGCGTCTTCCACTTCGCTGGCGGCCTGGTCGGCCGCGGCCGTGGTGGCGGGATTGTCGTCCTCGGCGAACTGGATATCCTGTTCCTCGCCCACCATGTCGTTGATGTTCTGCTCGGCGCTCTTGCCCAGCGCGGCCAGCAGCTTGAGCAGGGCGTCGTGGGCCACGATCACCGGTTCGACCGTCGATTCGGTCTGGAACTTGATCTGGTCCAGGGCCTGCAGGTTGGTGGGGTCCGAAATGGCGACCGACATCTTGTTGCCGCGCTTGGCCAGGGCCACCACGCGCTGGCCGTACATCAGCTTGCTGTCTATGCTCTTGGGCGGCAGCACGTCCAGGTTCAGGCTGGTCAGGTCGACCTGGGGGTAGGCATAGGTTTCCGAGCAAAATGTGGCCAGTGCGGCGGCGTCGATGGTGCCGCTGGCCAGCAGCGTGTCGATGAAGGGCAGCTTGTCGTTGGCCGCCTTCTTTTGCAGCGCCTCCGCCTGCTGGGCGTTCAGGCGTCCGGCTTGCATCAAGGCCCGCGCCAGCCCCGGCAAGGGGGGCGTGGGCGCCGTGTTAGGGAGGACTGCTGCCATAGGAGCGCGCTGTGAGGAAATCAATCGGGAAAGCGGAGCGGACAGCAGTGGCCTGCCGCTCGACTAGCCATCGGATAATGCCCTTAGGAATCAAGTTTGTAAAGCAATTCGTTGCCGTGCGGCAACAATGTGTCCCCGCACAACCGGCACCCGTGCGCCCCGCGCGGCAGGACGCCAGCAACGGCGGGGTTGCCGCGAATCTGCTCAGGAAGCGCGCTTGCTGCCCGGCCGTATCAATTTCACCACTTTGATCGACTGGTGCTGCACTTGCACCACCTCGATCACGCATTGGCCGATCTTGACGCTGATGGGCGCTTCCGGAATTTCCTGCAACAATTCCAGCATCATCCCATTCAGGGTTTTCGGCCCGTCCAGGGGGAAGTTTAATCCCAGACGCTTGTTAATGTCACGCAATGCCGTGGCCCCTTCGAGCAGGCATTCGCCCTGCTCGTTCCAGCCGAAGCTGTCGGCCCGGGCCGCGCCCGGCATGGAAGTGGTGAACTCGCCTATCATTTCCTCGATGATGTCGTCCAGCGTGACCAGGCCCTGCACTTCGCCGTACTCGTCGACGATGATGCCCAGCCGCTCGCGGTTTTCCTGGAAGTATTGCAGCTGGGTGAACACGCCCGTGTCCTGGGGAATGAAGTAGGGCGTCGTCAGCAGGGCGCGGAAGTGCTCCACCGTCAACTCTTCCTCCTGGTTGAGCAGGGCCACGGCCTTGCGCACGTGCAGGATGCCGACGATCTGGTTGATCTCGCCCTCGTAGACGGGCAGCTTGTTGTGGTAGCAGGTGGTCAGCTCGTGCTTGATCTCGTCCACCGGCAAGGCCAGGTCCAGCGCCTCGATCTGCGAGCGCGGCGTCATGATGTCCTCGACCGAGATGGTTTCCAGGTCGAACAGGTTGAGCAGGATGCTCTTGTGCTTTTGCGGGATGAAGTTGCCCCCTTCGAGCACGATGGAGCGCAGCTCCTCGGGCGACAGGCGGGCGTCGTGCTGGTGGGCGCCATCCTTGATGCGCAGCGGCTTGAGCACCAGGTTGACGAACAGGTTGACGAACCAGATCAGGGGCTTGGCCACGGCCATCAGCGGTTTCAGCACCATGCTGGTGGGCAGTGCGATCTTTTCCGGATAGGTGGCGCCGATCACCTTGGGCGAGATTTCCGCGAACACGATCAGCAGGAACGCCACCACGCTGGTGGAGATGGTGATCACGTTGTCGTCATGGCCGAAGGTGTCGATGGCGATCGCCGTCACCAGCGCCGTGGCCATGGCGTTGATCAGGGTGTTGGCGATCAGCACCAGCGACAGCAGCTTGTCGGTGCGGTCGAGCAGCCACA
>JAZJZQ010000726.1:0-1503 GCA_040389625.1 Pseudomonadota bacterium
CTTCGCCGGCACCCACATCCTGGTGCCGCGCGGCGGCCTGGCGGTGCACATCAATGCCTTCAACTTCCCCATCTGGGGCTTGCTGGAAAAGTTCGCGCCCAGCTTCCTGGCCGCCATGCCCTGCATCGGCAAGCCGGCCACGGCCACCAGCTACCTGACCGAGGCCGTGGTGCGCATGATGCATGAATCGGGTTTGCTGCCGGAAGGCGCGCTGCAGCTGGTGATCGGCGGTACGGGCGACCTGCTGGACCGCCTGACGGGGGCCGACGTGGTGACCTTCACCGGCTCGGCCGACACGGCCGCGCGCCTGCGCGTGAACCCCAACCTGGTGGCCAACTCGGTGCCCTTCACGGCCGAGGCGGACTCGCTCAACTGCGCCATCCTGGCGCCGGACGTGACGCCGGACGATCCCGAGTTCGACCTGTTCGTCAAGGAAGTGGCGCGCGAGATGACGGGCAAGGCGGGCCAGAAGTGCACGGCCATCCGCCGCATCATCGTGCCGCGCCAGCAGGTCCAGGCCGTGGGCGAGCGCCTGCGTGAACGGCTGGCCAAGGTCAGCGTGGGCGACCCGTCCGTCGAGGGCGTGCGCATGGGCGCGCTGGCCTCGAAGGACCAGCAGCGCGACGTGGCCGAGCGGGTGGCCCTGCTGGCCCGGGGCAACGAGATCGTGTTCGGCGCCGGCGACGGCTTCCAGCCGGTGGGCGAGGGCGTGGCCGACGGCGCCTTCTTCGCGCCCACGCTGCTGCTGTGCCGCGACGGCCTGCGCAACGACGCCGTGCACGACGTGGAAGCGTTCGGCCCCGTCAGCACCATCATTGCCTACGACGGCATGGACGAAGCGCTGGCGCTGGCCGCGCGCGGCAAGGGCAGCCTGGTGTCGACGCTGGTGACCAAGGACCCGCGCACGGCGGCCTACGCCGTGCCGGTGGCGGCCGCCTCGCACGGCCGGGTGCTGATCCTGGACCGTGAGGCGGCTGTCGACTCGACCGGCCACGGCTCGCCCCTGCCGCAGCTCAAGCACGGCGGTCCGGGCCGGGCCGGCGGCGGCGAGGAACTGGGCGGCATCCGCGCCGTGCGCCACTTCCTGCAGCGCGCCGCGATCCAGGGTTCGCCCACCATGCTGGCCGCCGTCACGGGCGAGTATGTGCGCGGCGCGGCCGTGCGCGAGAGCGAGCAGCACCCGTTCCGCAAGTATTTCGAGGATCTGCAGACGGGCGACTCGCTGCTGACCCACCGCCGCACCGTGAGCGAAGCCGACATCGTCAACTTCGGCGGCGTGTCGGGCGACTACTTCTACATGCACTTCGACGAGATCGCCGCGCGCGACACCCAGTTCGGCAAGCGCATCGCGCACGGCTACTTCGTGCTGTCGGCGGCGGCCGGGCTGTTCGTGTCGCCGGCGCCGGGCCCGGTGCTGGCCAACTATGGCCTCGACAACCTGCGCTTCATCACGCCGGTGGCGATCGGCGACACCATCCGCGCGCGCCTGACCTGCAAGCGCAA
>JAZJZQ010000727.1:0-22911 GCA_040389625.1 Pseudomonadota bacterium
CCTATCCCGAACACTGGATCATCCGCACCGGCGCGGCCGGCCTGCACAGCACCATCGCTGCGCACGATATGCATACCGCCTGAGCACCTCCGCGTCCGTCGCATCCGCCGCCCTCAATCGGGTGAGGAGGGAATCCCCGCCAGGCTCAGCATTGAGCACGGAATACGTCGTTCGCGATTTCTGCAAAACAAAAGTCCAGCTCTTCTAATGCGGGAGCCTGCTAGGCCGCTCGATGGCCAATGCATTCGTCGGAGTGGCCCATTAGCGCATGAGGATAGCTACCGCGCGATTGCGCTAGGTATCGAATGCACGCACGCGCAAAACAGCGGTCGGCCCATCCCTTATCCCTAGGCCGCCCCGAGGCACCAGCATTGAACGGGTAAGCACGGCATGAGCAAGACCTTCACCCGTTGCTGAAACCGTCGCAAGTCGACAATAGCGCCGCACCGCAACTCGTCTTGTGGCCGGCGTAGGCGACCGGGAGGCCATCGACGATATGGTTGGGATCGCCTTCGGCAATGGTGCAGTTCACATGGCCGGGGAGCGGGCAGACGCACATGTCGTTGACGCGGGCGACGGGAATGCCGTCCACGGTGTACCAGTTAGCTGCGGCACTGACGACTTTTCCACCGTGGGAAGTGGGGTCGCCTAGGCGGATGACATTGGCCATGATGATGCTCCTCAAGTGAAGTGGTTGAATAAGACAGTTGGCATCAGGGCTGTTGAAATGCTGGGACGAGCATGCGGGGTCAGCTTTCGCTTGACGGCCCCGCCTCACTGCCGACGTCGCCATCGGGGGAGGCGGATGCCTGTTTTGGCGCCGATTCTGGCCCGCCCTGTGGTGCCTCGCCATATTCCTCCAGCCGCCACACCGTCGCGAATTGATCGACAGGTTGCTCCCCCTTCACTTTTTGCCACAGGTTCGGTTGCCCCCTCCGCCGCGCCATGGGCAATACGTCGCCCTCGTTGAAGTGCCGCCGGCGCCATTCCGCGACCACACCCTCGTCCTCGCTTTTCCACCAGCCTGTTTGCGGACAGGTGCGGCCAGTGGCGGCGCGTTCACCCAATGGCTTCTTTGGCGGTTCGTTTGCTTTGGTCTTGACGGGGGCGCTTGTGGGGCGCAGACGGACGGTGCTAAGGATCGTGTCGTACAACTTGATGGCCTGGTCGTCGGAGAGGGAGGGACGAGGTCGTGGCCCCTTCATCGGACGCGTCGCAGTCTCCAAATCAAGGTCGAGCAAAGGGACAAAAATGTCCTTCACATTGCCGAGTGCTTCCCAGTGAAAATAGTGCTGCTTTATGGCGTCCGGGGTAGGCAGCAAATCAAGCAATTCCTCACCTTTGAATCCGTTCACCTCACGCTTGCCACGTCTTAACGTCCGTATATATGCTCTCTCCAATGGTGTTTCTGGTACCTTGTAGACGCGCGTCAACAATGATTCGTCCCCAGCTTTCGGTACGGTCTGACTGAAAACGGAAACCCACACATCCGGCCACTCCAGGAAATTTATCTGCATGTGCGCTTCCTCAAAGTGTTCCGTACGCCCGTCGTCGGCAATGAATCCATCCTTGATGCAAAAACCAGGCTCCGTCGGAATCTCGTCGCGTGCGCGACGGCGCAGGCGAGCGACGATGGCCGTCTCGATCTCGTGCGCGGCTGGGCCGATGTTGTTCCTGTCGTATGGCCCTTCGTTCATGGAGAACAAAATTCCGTCAGCCCAATGGTACATTTCGAGCTGAAAGAAAACTCTGCCGAACACGTTGTCGTCGCGCGTAATAATTATCCGCGTATTGGGGATCGACGTAGGTATTACCTTGTCGAATTTGTGATTCTTCTGGTTCTTTCCCGCGCGCGCATCCGCTTCACGTAGAGCCATCTTATTCTTGAAACCTTCCGCGCCCCCCTCGAATGGCTCAGAGTATATGTCCCCATACAAGAAACTCGATTGTTGTCCCATTTCCTTGATGTGCGCCCCCTCAGGCAGATCAATCAGGAAGCGCCCGAAACACAACGTCGTCCCTTTGCTCATTGCTGGCTCCTTGGCGTAAGCAGTTGTTAGGTTGAGACTGGAAAAAACAGCTATGCCGGCTGCGACGACGCGCCATCCCTGTCCGCGCATCATCGCCCCCCCCCTTCCTTGGTTGAAGGCAAGTCCTTCGCCGGTGTCGCCTTCTGGACGATCTTGCCTATGCAATACATGACGTTTTCGATGACGTCACGATTTATGTAGCTGCCCTGGTGGTCAAAACCCTTCATGCGGAAGACGCATTGCGCGCCGTCCGCTTTGGCGATCGCCGCCCCCGACGGGAAGGGCACCGTCCCGTCCCCCGCGTCGTTGTCGTCGTCCCTTTCGGGGTCGAGTTTGTCGAGCAAATGGAATTTAAACTCGCGGCTGCCCGCTCCGACGGTCGCTTGCCCAGTCAGGGTCCAAGACGCGGCGGGCGACTGCATCAGCGCGGCCCTTAGCTCACCTTGCACATAGTCGGCGGTCTGCCAATGCACGCGGCCAAAACTATGCTCGTTGTGGTCCGAACCATAATGGGCGTAAGTGTTCGGGTGGCAATACAGACCGAGCGTATCGTGAAATTGCTGGACATAACTAAGCGTTTTCAAATAAACATCAAAAGGCGTTCGTCTCACGTTCCTTTTCTTTACCAGTCCTGCCGGATCGATCAGGGTCTCGTCTATCATCCCCCACCACACATCCTGCGCCCGCTTGGAATAGATTTCGCTGTATGGATCCTTCCTCGGCAAGGCGTCGCAAAGCGCGATTGGCGGCCGGCCGTGATAATCCGCCTGTGACACGGTCAGCCAGCCGGGCGGATAGTTCTTGGTCGGTAGCAGTTCCAACGCCCCCGGCGAATTGGCCATCACGCAAGTGATGTCGGCGGCGTCCCAGCCGATGATGGTGGCGGTGGCCGCGCCCACGACATTGAAGATGCCGCCCACCTCCGTGCCGGCCCGGAAGCGCCGATAGACCACCGGCGCGCCTGTGACCGGCTGCACGCTGTGGACCACACCCAGTATCTTGCCGGCGGCCTTCTGCGCGGCCCGGCGCGCGACGATCCCGCCCATCGAGTGGGTCACAAGGATGACCTTCCCTTGTGTCTTGAAGAATCTGGTCCTGTCATAGGCGGTCAGTACCTCGTCTATCCGCTTGACCAGTCCATCGGCGGCAACCTCGTTGCTGTCGAGCCAATTGTAGCCATGGGCCCAAACGGGATAGTAGAAGTCATCAAGCCTGGTGAACTCCTCGTCGGTCAGCGGGGCGACCGCTCCCTTGACGGCATTCCACACCCTCGTGACGTCGACAACCTCGGGCGGCGAGCATGGACCGCGCCCGGCGGCAATACATGGGTCCATCGGCCCAGTCTTCTTCAACGTCTGGGCCACGCGCCAGACCTCCATCCTCCTTGTCCCTTTCTTACCCGGCTCTTCATACTGGTCGTTGAGAGAGCGCTCCAACTCGGCCAGAATATGACCGTAGCTGTCGAAATGCAGGGCGCCCCAGCCCCGGCGCGCAGCCTCATCCTTCGTCAGCGTTAATAGCCCCTCTGGCAACTCGACCTTACCCAAGTCATCGACCTCGGTGCGCGCAGCCGTCATCTGCAACTGTCTGTTCCGAGGTTGCTGGCCCTTTCTTTTTTTTACTTCACCCAGCGCCGCTATCGTACCGTTCGGTGGACTCCACGCCGGCAGTTTCTTGGGATTGGCAATCTTGGTCATCCGTAGATTCGTCCCCATGATCCCCGGCACGAAGATCACAGGGATCACATGCCGAGGCGGCACCACCGCGTGCGCGCGCACACGGAAACTCTTGGGGCTGCATACCGTGTCAAAGACCGGCTCGCCGTTGTCGTCGAACTTGAGCGGCACGCGGCGTAAAGCCGAAGGTAAGAGCGCTTCGTCCATATCTCCTCCAATTCATTACAGCGATGCGGGCTTGTGCTAGAAATGCGCACGCAACGATTTGATGACGCTGTCCGTCACAACCGCCTTGCTGGCGCCGTCGGCGCCGGACTTGCCGGCGTCCTGCACGGCTCCCCGGTCGTCGCGAACCTCATAGGGGATGTTTTCTCTCGGCTGTCCCCCTCGCCCCGAAAACGCCACCTGTTCGTCCGTGGCCAACGTCGAGTGCGGCATGGTCGGCAACTCCAGGCTGCCGCCACCGCCCCGGGTGAACTTGAAATCGGACGCCTGCATCTTGAATTCGCCGCTCGACGAGGAGATGACCTTGCCCTTGCCGATGGTCCATTGCGCGCCGTCCGTGCGTATCACCACCTCGGGCGCTTCCAGCAGCAGCGACTCCAGCGAATAAAGGTGTAGCCGCTTGGCCGCGCCCACCTCCACCTCGCCGTCCTGGCCGTGGATGACGAGCTTGCCGCTGGCGGCGATCAGCTGCATGCCCAGCTTGTGGGCGAACAGGCTCACACCCTGCGCGGCCCGCAGCAGGAACTTGCGCCCAGCCGTCATCTGCGTGTTGCCGGCACTGACCATGTCGACATTCGTCTGGGCGCCGACCACCACGTTGTCCTGGCTGGCCAGCGCGATGCCGGCCGGCGCGCTGACGGCGACGACGGGCTGGCCGCCCGCGGGGTTCGGCGCGCCGCCTTCGGTGTTGCCGCCCTTTTCCCATTGCCGGATGTGCTCGACCAGCCTGGCCAGCGGAGCGCCGTCCGCGTCCGCCGCGAAATGCGTGGCGGCCAGCTCGGACAGCGCCTTGTGGATACCCTGCAGCACGTCGTTCATGCCGATCATCTCCGGCCGCTCCAGCTGCCCGCCCTTCGCGCCCGCGCGGGCGTCGGCCGTGATCAGCACGCCATGTCCGCCACGGACGGCGACCGCCTTGTCGCTGCGCAGCTCGGCCCCTTCCCCGCGCGCGTCGCCGGTGCCACCGGCCAGCGGATGCGTGAGCCAGCCCAGGTTCAGTTGCGAGGTGCCATGGTCGCTGGCCAGCTGCGCGTTGATGCGGCCGGGGCTGTCGTCCAGGCGCAGCTGGTTGTGCCGTTCCCCTTTGATCTCCCGGCTCTTGATGCCCGACAGGTAGCGGTTGCCGGGCAGGTCGCCCCGCTCGCTCAGGCCGGCCGGCAGCGCGTTGCCGTTGTACAGCTGACCGATGATGACCGGCTTGTCGGGGTCGCCGCCCATGAAGTCGAGCAGCACTTCGCTGCCCACGCGCGGCAGGTGCAGCGCGCCGCACTGCTGCAGGCCGCCGGGTCCGTTGCCCGCCCAAGGGGTGACGACGCGCACCCAGGCCGAATCGCGCTCCGTGCCGGAGGCGCCCGCGCCCTGCGCGTGCGCATGGTCGTCCGCACGCAAGCCGAGCAGGCGCACCCGCACCCGGCCCAGCTTGTCGCAGTACACTTCCTCGCCGGGCGGCCCGACCACGATCGCGCTTTGCGGTGGTATGCGCGGCTGGTCGGTGCGCGCGTCATAGGCCGGCACGATGGGCACGCCGCGCCGCACCGCGCAAAATGTCATGTGATGACGCACCGGGCTGGCGTCCGCCAGCCGGAGTTGCTCGTGCGGCGCGGCCGTCCAGCCATTGCGGGCGAACAACTGTTCAACCTTGGCCACCAGTTCCCTGGGCAGATTGTTGCGAGCCATCACCTGCAACTGGGTGATGACGAAGTCGCGCTCGTCGGCTGGATGGCGGTCGATCTCCGGGTGCCCCTCCAGGCGGAAATACTCGCCGACGCGGAAGTCGCGCACACTGCCCTGGCCCCGGTGGCACTTGGCCTCGTAGTCGTGGCGCCGCATGCGCAGACGGCCCAGCCGGCGCAGATCGTCATTGTTGTCGCCCGTGTGCGGCGGCAGGATCTGGTAGTCGGCCAGGCTGGCCGCCAGCTCGTTGCCGCCGGGCCCCTGGTCGCCCTCGCTGGCCGCCTCCACCGTTGCGAAGTAGCCTTGCGGCTGCTTGTAATCCCAGCTGTGCCGCCCCACGCTGCCCGGCCGCAGGGTGCGCACGGCCGCCCACGCGGTGATGGTGTCGCGCTGCTCGGTGGCGTTGTCGCGGTGGTAGCGCACCGTGCCGGCACTGTTTTGCGCCAGCGCGTCCGGGCTGTCGAACAGCACCATCGTGTGCGCCAGTGTCCGGTCATGCTCCGCCTGCTGGCCCGATCCGCCGCTGCGGCCGGGGCGGAAGTACCAGGCGATGCCGCAGCGCCCCAGTAGCCGGCGGACGAAGGCCGCATCCGATTCGTTGTACTGCAACGTGAATTCACGCGGCGGGTAGCGTCCCGGCTCGATGCTGGCGTCCACCTCCAGGTCGAACGCGTTGGCGAGCACCTCATTGCCCAGGCGCCATTCGGCCACCAGCCGCTTGACGATGTCCAGTTCGCTCAGGTCACGGAACACGCGGGTGTTGATTCGCCTTTCCATGATCGCCAGGGCGTCGCGCATGACCAGTTTATAGCTGGCTACGCCGCCATCGCTGTCGCCGGCGCTGGCCTCGGCGACGATACCGCAGACGGTATTCAGTTCGCCCCTGTCGGTGACGAAGTCGAGCGCCATGGGCAAGGCGATCAGCTGCTTGAGCGCGATCCCGGCGTCGGTGCAGACGCACCATGCCTCGTAGCGCAATCCCCCGCATATCTCCGCCGCGCCGGCCACCTGTTGCGGCAACAGCACGTCCCGCAGCACCCCGGCCATGTGATCCAGGCGCAGGCGCAGCGGCCGGTTTTCCGTGTCCAGCAGCTTGGCCTGGCGCAGGAAGTCGAACAGATCATTGTCACGTTGCATGTAGCCTCCGGTTGTGATTGGTGTGATGTTCAGGGTCGCAGGTGGTAGCGTGCGGTCGCGCGGCGCCCCCCTGGAACAGGAATGCATCTATGCCCAGCCGGGCGCGGCGCGCGCCATCGTCCTTGGGCAACTGGAGCGGCCGCACATCTGCGGCGCGCAGCACCAATTGCACTTCGAACGTCATGCCGGCGCCGCAGAACATGGCCAGCACTGTCGAGATGCCGGGAGGGGCGCCCGGGATCAGCTTTCATTTGACGATCCCGCCTCCTTGCCGGAGTCGCTATCGGGGGATGCGGATGCTTGTTTTGGCGCCGATTCTGGCGCGCTCTGTGGTGCCTCGCCATATTCCACCAGCCGCCACACCGTCGCGAATTGTTCGACGGGTTGCTCGCCTTTGACCTTTTGCCACAGATTGGGTTGTCCCTGCCGCCGCCCCATAGGGAACACGTCGCCCTCCTTGAAGTGCCGCCGGCGCCACTCCGCGACCACACCCTCGTCCTCGCTTTGCCACCAGCCTGTCTGCGGACAGCTGCGGCCAGTGGCGGCGCGTTCACCCAACGGCTTCTTGGGCGGCTCGTCCGCGCCTGTCGTGGCGGGACTGGTGGTCGGCCGCAGACGGATGGAGTTGACCATGCTGTCGTAGAGCTTGATGGCCTGGTCGTCGGTGAGCGTCGGACGTCGAGGCTTACCTTCGAGAGGAGTGCCACTTTCAAACTCGAGCACAATGCTGGGCGCGAATATATTCTTTACCGCGCCAAGGGTTTCCCACCTGAACGAGTGCTGTTTAAAGCCTTCATCGGTTGGCATCAAGTCCAGGATTTCCTCACCCTTAAACCCGTTCACGTCGTGCTCTCCGCGTCGAAATGTCTTTATTTGCGCGGCAAGGGTCGCATAAATTCCGGTGAACGGATGGCTGGCAACCCTTTGCAGGAGAGTTTGTTCGCCCCCTTTGGGTACAGTCTGGCTGTAGAAGGAAATCCAGACATCCGGCCACTCTTGCAAGTTAATTTGCATGCGTGCTTCCTCAAAGTGCTCCGTAAGTCCATCGTCGGCGATGAATCCATTCTTGATGCAAAAGCCGGGATCCGTAGGAATCTCATCCTGGGTGCGTACTTGAAGGCGTGAGATCAAGCGACTCTCAAGCTCGCGTACATTCGGTCCAATTTTGTCCTCCTCATATGGGCCTTGTGCCAAGGAAAACAAAAATCCATCGACCCAGTGATACATCTCAAATCGGAACAATTTCTGTCCGAATATGTCACGACTAGTAATGAAAATTCTTGTGTTCGGAATCGAGGTATAAATCACATTTTCAAATCTATAATTTTTAGGATTCTTTCCTATACGCGCATCCGCTTCTCGCAACCTCATCTTCTTCTGAAAGCCCTCCGCCCCCTCGCTAAATGGCTCTGCGTGTATGTCCCCGTACATGAAACTCGACTGTTGTCCCATTTCCTTTATGTGCATTCCCGAGGGCAGATCAATCAGGAAGCGCCCGAAACACAACGTCATTCCTTTGTTCATTGCTGGCTCCTTGGTATAAGCAGTCGTTAGGCTGAGGCTCGCAAAAATGGCGATGCCGGCTGCGACGATGCGCCATCGCTGTCCTCGCATCATGATTTCGCCCGTTCCTTTGGTGACGACGGTAAGTCCTTCGCAGGTGTTGCTTTCTGGACGATCTTACCTATGCAATACATGACGTTTTCGATGACGTCACGATTGACGTAACTGCCCTGGTGGTCAAAGCCCTTCATGCGGAAGACGCACTGCGCTCCGTCCGCTTTGGTAATGGCTGCACCCGACGGGGCGGGCACCGTCCCGTCGCCCGCATCGTCGTCGTCATCTTTTTCGGGGTTAAGCTTATCGAGCAGTTGGAATTTGACCTCGCGGCTCCCCGATCCGACGGTCACTTGACCTGTCAAATTCCAGGAACTGGCGGGCGACTGCATTAACCCCGCCCGCCATTCACCTTGCACATAGTCGTTGGTCTGCCAATGCACGCGGCCAAAACTGTGCTCGTCGTGATCTGAGCCGTAATGGGCGTACGTGTTCGGGTGACAATACAGGCCGAGCGTGTCATGGAATAGCCGAACGTCCTCAAGCGTTTCCTTATAGACTTGAAATGGCGTCATATTTCTCCCACTGGCCTTTACCAGCCCCGTCGGATCGATCAAAGTTTCATCGATCATCCCCCACCACACATCCTGCGCCCGCTTGGCATAGATTTCGCTGTAGGGGTCCTGCCGAGGCAATGCGTCGCAAAGTGCGGTTGATGACCGGCCGCGATGGCCGGCCTGCGACACGGTTAGCCAGCCGGGCGGATAGTTCTTGGTGGGCAGCAGCTCCAACGCGCCCGGCGAGTTTGCCATCACGCAGGTAATGTCCGCCGCATCCCAACCGATGACCACGGCCGTGGCCGCGCCCATGATATTGAAGATACTCCCCACCTCCGTACCGGCACGGAAACGCCTATACACGACCGGGGCACCGCTGGTCGGCTGTACGCCATGGACCACCCCCAATATCTTGCTTGCATCCTTCTGCGCGGCCCGGCGTGCAACAATGCCACCCATGGAGTGGGTGACGACGATCACCTTCCCCTGCGTCGTGAAGTATTTGGTCTTGTCATACCAGGACAGCACCTCGTCTATCCGCTTGACCAATCCATCTGCGGCCACCTCGTTGCTGTCGAGCCAGTTGTAGCCGTAGGCCCACACCGGATAGTAAAAGTCGTCGAGTCTGGTGAATTCGTCGTCGGTCAGCGGTTTGACTGTACCCTTGACGGCATTCCACACCCGAGTGACGTCCATCAACTCAGGCCGCCAACAAGGATCGCCCTCCCCCGGGCATGGCTCGATGGGCGCCTTTTTCCTAAGCGTCTGGGCCACCTCCCACACGGCCATTTTCTTCGCGCCCGGCTTACCCGCATCCTCATACTGATCGTTGAGGGAACGTTCAAGCTCGGCCAGGACATGGCCGTAGCTGTCGAAATGCAGGGCACCCCAGCCCCGGCGCACCGCCTCGTCGTTCGTCAGCGTCAATACCCCTTCCGGCAATTCGACCTTTCCGGAGGAGTCAACCTCGGTACGCGCCGCCGTCATTTGCGACTGACGCTCTTGTGGCTTTTGTTTTGACCTGTTGCCAACCTCTTTTAGCCCCGCAAGCGTACCGTTGGGCGGACGCCATGCCGGGGCATTCTGCGGATTAGCCTCCTTGGTCGCGCGCAGATTGGTCCCCATAATCCCCGGCACGAAGATCACGGGAATGACGTGGCGCGGCGGCACGACGGCAAAGGCGCGCGGTTGAAAACTCTTGGGACTGCACACGGTGTCGAAGCCGGGCTCGCCATTTTCGTCAAAGGTGATAGGCATGCGGCGCGTAGCTGCCCGCAATGGAGCTTGGGTCATATCGGTGTCTCCTGTTTCCTTGGCATATCAACTGTGAATGCGCACGCGCAACGATTTGATGACCTCGTCGGTCACGACAGCTTTGCTGGCGCCGTCCGCACCGGACTTGCCGGCATCCAGTGCGCCATCCGTGCATATCACCACCTCGGGCCCTTCCAGCAGCAGCGACTCCAGCGAGTAAAGGTGCAGCCGCTTGGCCGGTTTTCCGTGCCCAGCAGCCTGGGCTGGCGCAGGACGTCGAACAGATCATTGTCGCGTTGCATGTAGCCTCCGGTTCCGATTGGTGTGATGTTCATGGCCGCAGGTGGTAGCGTGCCGTCGTGCGGTCGCGCGGCGCCCCCTGGAACAGGAATGCGTCGATGCCCAGCCGGGCGCGGCGCGCGCCATCGTCCTTGGGCAACTGGAGAGGCCGCACGTCCTCGGCGCGCAGCACCAATTCCACTTCGAACGTCATGCCGGCGCCGCAGAACATGGCCAGCACTTTGTTGATGGCGGCGGCCCCGGCCGAGTGCGGCAGGAACCGTTCAAAGTCATCGCGCTTGAGCGGCCCCACGCGCAGGCGGGCATGGGAATCGCGCCGATGGATCCGGCGCCCCAGTGTTACGCCGGCGCCAAGAGTGCGGTTGGCGCCCCCAAGGCGGACTCGATACCGGGAGGGCAGATCCTCCCAGCGGCCGACCAATTGTTCCAGTGCGAACGGCACGCCGAAATACTCGGTGAGCACGCCGGCGACGACGCTGGCCGGCACGCAGCGGCTGCGGAACTGCGCGGCGTGGTAGGCCAGTACCTCGTCGCCCAGGCCGGCATCGTCCGACGAGGCCGGGGCGGTGCGATTGGCCGGTGGGCGCAAACCCGACAACGCCAGCAGCAGCGCCAGGAACTGGTCGTTGCCGGCTGCGTCGCCCATGCACTGGGGGCGATGTCTGGCCCATGCCTGGTAAAACAGGCCGACCGAGCGGGTGGACAGCATGTCGAGGAAGGCGCGCGGACCCGTGTCCTTGGTCGTGTATTCGTAATTGGCGATGCGCATCACGTCATGGTTCGGCAGCCCGCCATTGCCACTTAGCAGGCCGATGAACGCGGGCGTGATGGCGATGTGCCGCAGCCGATTTTCCAGCGCCGCCCTTTGCAACGCGGCGGCGGAATCGACCGGCACATCGGCCACGGCGGCCAACGCCGCGATCTGGCTGGGCGGAAAGGACAAGGACAGCGAATTTTCGAACCGCAAGTATTGCATCGGGATGGGGCCGTCCTCGACGCCGTTCTGGCGCAGCCACAGTTCGATCAGGCGCACGGCCTGGAAGAACTCGAAACGGTGGGGATGCGTCAGCAGTTGGTCGATCACACCAGGTGCAAAGCACCGTTGCGTGGCAGGCATCGCAGCAGCTCCTTTCCCGTCGATTTGGACAGCACGACCAACTGGGTAAAACTGTTCAGGTGGACATACAGCCCGAAGAAGTGGTCGAGCATCTGCGCGAAGGCGTGCAGGCCGCTGCCGGCATAGGCGTCCTCGTCCAGCGTCACCACCACCTCGACGCCGCTCAGGTAGGTAGCCGCCTTGCCATCGCGCAGCCAGGCTGTGGTGGTGCGGTGGGACAGGTCCGCGATGCCCTCGATCTGGCGCAGGGCGACGGCGGAGGCACCCGGCGCATACAGCTGGAGCATGGCCACGAACCCCGGCAGGCCGTCCGTGCTCAACGAGCGGTGGTTCAGGGCCAGGTTAGAGATCAGCCCCCACTGCGCGCCGTCCGACGTCGCCAGCCGGTGCGGCGCAGTCGGCCTGAACAGCAGCCTGATGGGAAAATTGCTCCCGCCCTCAAGGGCCAGGTCGCCGTCCGGCGCGCCATAGGGCAAGGCGGCGGGCAGCGCCCGGTTGCTGCAGGTCAGCTCGATCGACGCCGTGCCCGATGCGATGCCCAGCGGGGAGAAGTCGCCGTCGACAAAAGCCATCGAATATTCATGGCCCGGACTCATCGCGGCCATGTCCTCGTCGCGATGGACCAGATAGTAGTGCGCCTTGCCCCCCGCTTCGGCACTGTGGCGCAAGGCATAGTAGGGGGTGAATTCGGTGACATGGCTTCCGCCCGGCGTCTTGCGCAGCAGATTGACGGAGTCGACACTGTAAATCTCATGGTCGGCGGCCGGGCCGTCGTAGGGCAGCAGCGGATAGTCGCTTTGCTCCTGCGTCAGCCGGATCGGCGTGGCGGTGGTCTTGAACAGGTTGATGACGGGTGTGCAGCCCAGCAGGAGGTTGTTCGGCGACAAGGATTTAAGGGTGCGGGCCGCGTTCGAGTTGGTGCGCACATCCGCCAGCATAAGGTGCAAGGTCACGCGCCGGCAGCTGGCGGGCAGCATGACGAGCATCGCCGCCAGCTCGATGTCGAAAAAGTTGAACTTCTCGGGATAGAAAAAATACTCGGTGAGCAGGCGGTAGGCGGGATGCTCGCTGGGCTTGCTGGGAATCATGGCGTCGCCATCAGTGAAGCCGACCGGCGAGAGCGGCACCTGGTCGAGCTCCAGCCACTGCCCGCTCCCGTCCGGTTCGATATAGGCGCGGACGGTGCGCATGAACAGGGTGTCGCGCAAGGCGGCACGGAAGGATGGCTCGCCGGCGATGTGGACGCGGATGCGCGCCAGTCCGAGCGCGCCCAGTCCGCCGGCCGGCGCGGTGCAGGCCAGCTCGATTTCGATCTTTGACGTCACGCCAGCGGGCAGACTCACGGTGGCAGGCGCCTGGACGGTGGCGTCGAAGCGCGCCTTCGCGATACGGTACGGCCCGATGACCACCTGGAAAGCCGTCGTGTACCGGCAAGCGCGCGCGGCCGGATCGACGCATTTGAGTTCGGTCCCGCGCGCGATCGTGGTCACCTCGCTGATGGCACTTTCCTTCACCTGCCCGAAATCGAACCATGCGATCGAATACGCCGGGATGGGACGCAGGTAGTGCGGGTACAGCACGCTGAGCAAGGCCGATGTGAAACGCGCATAGTCGTCATCGAGCCGTTTGGCGATACGGGCATTGAGCAAGGCGACCACCTGTATCAGCCGCTCGATATGGGGATCGCCGCAGACCTCGCCAATGAGCATCATTGCGCTGGCCAGCTTGGGATGCCGTGCGGCGAACTCCGCACAAAGGCGCCGCAGGATACCAAGTTCACGCTCGTAATACGGCAATAGGTCTTTCATCTTGGGAGTCGATTCCAGAGTGATCGCGGCGGCGGCGGGACCGAAGCCGGCTGAGGCCCCGGCTTGGTCGTCCGCACCCGCCACGCACGGTTCGAGGTCTGGACGATGGTCGCATGAGGCCGCCGGCAGACTTTGAGGTCGAGCAAGGGCACGCTAAATACGTGTCAAGATGACGTTGTTTTTTATGCCATGCAAACGACCCGCATGCCGCCACGCGCAGGCGCCACCGTCCGAACGGGTTTGCCAGGAAGGGCTGCGTTGGCCCACCGCGCCATCCGCCGCCTGCCCCTGCGAAAAATCAACGACCTCATTGGTGGCGCCGCCACACTCTCGGGAAGAGCCGAGTCCGCCGGACTGGCCAACCAGGAGAAAACAATGAGCTTGCCACCGAAACCATTGTGGGCTGAAGGACTCAACCTCGACGCGCAGCACTTCCAGCAGCAGGACCGCTACCATGAGGCGCGGCTTGAACACATGGCCAAGACGCTCAATCCGCACGCCTGGGGCGTACAGTCGGTCAGGTGGAACGCCGACGCGCTGGCGAACAACGTACTGCGCGCGGAGGAATTGTCGGTCATCTTCCCTGACGGTGAAATCTACCAGGCACCAGCGTCCGATGCCCTGCCCCAGCCATTCGACCTGAGCAAACTCACACCGGACGAACAAAGCGTCATCATCTGCGCGTGCCTGCCGGTTCTGAAATCCGAGGGGGGCAACCTCTCCTGCCCCGGCGCGCGCCAGGAGGAGGCGCGCTACGTGGCCTCCAACGCACCGGAGGCCGACCTGTACACCGAGGCGGCGTCAGTCAATGTCGTCCACATGAGGAAATTCGTCCGCCTGCTCCCGGAGATGGACCCGCGCGCGGCCTACGAGTCCGTCGCTGTCGCGCGGATATCGCGCAAGGCCAATGGCGGCTTCGAACTCGACCGGTTTTACATACCGCCGGCCCTGATGATCGCCGCCTGCCCCGCCCTGCCGGAGCTGCTGCGCGGCCTGCTGGAGAAGCTGACGGCGAAGATCAATGCGCTATACCAGCTGCAACGGCGACCAAAAGGCGACGTCGTCGAGGCGCACAGTGGCGGCGCGTCGTCGTTCTGGATGCTCGGCACGCTAACCACGGCGTGCGCATCGCTGAGTCAATACGCAAAATCCGGGTGTCAACATCCGGTTTGCCTGTTCGAGCACCTGATCAGCCTGGCGGGCGCGCTGATGGCATTCTCGACCAAATATGCGCCGGGCGAGCTGCCCGTGTATGCACACGCGGAGCCAGGGCCGGGATTCCGGGCGCTGTGTTCCATCATCGACGAGTTGCTCGATACCGTCGTATCGTCCAGGTATGTACGTATCCCCTTGTCCACCAACCCGGAGGGCAGCTTCTACTCCTACCATGCAAAGTTGGACGGCAAGCTGGTCGAGGCGAAGGTGCCGCTCTACCTCGCCGCCAGCGCCAACATGCCGGCGCTGGAGCTGGTCGCCGCCGTGCCCAACCTATTGAAGATAGGCGCGCCGGCAGAGGTCGAAAAGGCGGTACGCGCCGCCATCGCCGGCGTGGAACTGGTTCACATGGCCCAGGTGCCGATGGAGGTGCCGGTGCGCCCGGACACCTATTATTTCTCGATCACGAACAAGGGCGAGCTCTACGAGGCCATGATGAAGGCGCGAACGATCGCGATCTACTTCCCAAGCGTCTTCGACGAACTAAAACTGGAATTGTTCGCGATCACCACCTGAGTTCCCGCCGCCCTAACGGGGAGAAATACCTACCTCTCCGCAGCTGCGCTTCACTTCGCTCGCTGTGTTTAGCTCGGGGCGGGACTTGCACCCACAGGAGTGCGCCCGTGCGGGCGCACAACACAAAAACCGCCCGCCAAGTGAGGGAACGGCGGTTTCCTTGATGTCCATCTGGCTGACTGGACAGCGTTTTGGCGGAGAGGGTGGGATTCGAATTAACATGCAAAGAATCTACATCCTTGCAATCTCATGCTGCGCAACACCAACAAATACAAGGCAATGATCAAACTTTTTGTGCGTCGCCACCTTCTGCCAGGATGCTCGTCGATTAGTCTTTAAGCGACAACTTTGACGACGGCCGGAAGGCGAGGCGTAATAGCATCGGTTGACATATCCACCATACTGGACAATAATTCCAACATGAAAGATACCTCAGCCACCGCCGCGCCACCCGACATCAACCAGCGCATCGCCAATCGGATCAGCGCCTTGCGCGCCGAACGCGGCCTGTCGCTCGATGCCCTGGCAAAAAAAAGCGAGGTCAGCCGCTCCATGATTTCACTGATCGAACGCGGCGAAACCAGTCCCACCGCCGTGGTACTGGACAAATTGGCGTTTGGCCTGGGCGTCACGCTGGCGTCCTTGTTTGAAGCGCCCCTCCCCGACGCCAGCCCGCTCGTCCGGCGGGCCGACCAGTTGCAGTGGACCGATCCGCAGTCCGGTTACACGCGGCGCAATATTTCGCCGCCCCATTTCCGCTCGCCGCTGCAGATTGTCCAGATCGATTTTCCGGCCGGCGCCACAGTGTCGTATGAGGCGGGATTGCGCGAGGTCGGCATCCATCAGCAAGTGTGGGTGCTGGAGGGCCGCATGGAATTGATTTTCGATGGCCACCACCACCGCTTGCATGCGGGCGACTGTCTGGCAATGCAGGAAAACCAGCGCATTGTTTTTCAGAACACCAGCGCGCTGCCGGCGCGCTATATCGTGGTCATCAACACCGGTTTTCTCACCCCCTGAAAGGACACCATGCGTATTTCCTTTGAATCGCCCAACCAGGCGGATGCCATCGCTCTGATCGCCGAACTGGATGCCTACCAGAGCGCGCTCTATCCACCCGAAAGCCACCATGCGCTGGACCTGACTTCGGTCGCCGAACAAGGGCTGCGATTCATTATCGCGCGGGACGATGCTGGGCAAGCCGTCGGATGCGGCGCCGTGGTCCTGTCGACGGAATACGGTGAACTCAAGCGCATGTACGTGCGCCCCGACCAGCGCGGACTGGGACTGGCGACGAAGATATTGCAAACGCTGGAGGCCGAGGCCATTGCATCGTCTTGCAGCGTGCTGAAACTGGAAAGCGGACCGTATCAGCCAGAGGCGCTCGGCCTGTACGCGCGCTGCGGCTATGAGCGCTGTGGCCCTTACGGTGCGTATACCGACGATCCGCTCAGCGTGTTCATGCAAAAGAAACTGATCGATCACCCATGAGTGCGAGGGGAGCGGGCCACTGCTTTTAAGCCTTGCGCCGCCCCATCCCTATTCCCGGCGGCACGTGCATGCACCGCTGCCATCCACCGTCAGCGCCCGGACCGTGCCGCGGCCCCGCCAACTGCTGCCGCTGCCGGCAATGCCGGGCGACGTGCCGTGAGTGCGGCGCCTTTGCCTGCCCCTATGCGCGCCTTGGCCGCGGCGGCTGGCGCAGCCGCCACGGCGGCCGGCGCCGCGTCCGAACGGTAGCCGATGCGGAAGCCGCCCCAGTGCCGGCCCCGTACCATAATCGGCGCGGACAGGTCGTGCATCACCTCGCCCGTATCGCGCTTGTAGGTCTGCAGCAGATAGGGCTGGGTATGCGAGCCGCAGCGGGCGCCGATGCGGTCGTCGAAGATACGCTTGGTGCGGTTGTGCAGCAGGTCGTAGTCGACATCGCCCGTCAGCGGCTGGCTGAACTTGCGATTATGGGTGGGGAAGTAGCCGTGGTCGTCCACTGCGCCCGCGTAGGCCAGCTGCGGCAGCCGTTCCAATACCGCTTCCTGGATGGCCGGCAGCACGCGGTCCGTGTAGGCGTCGAAGGCGGTGCGGTACTTGGGCGGATTGGTGCCGGGGATAGGCGTGTAGTGCCGGTCGAACAGGGCCTGCTCGCTAATGACGCCGCACTTGAGCGCCTGCTCGAACAGTTCGCCCACCTCGCGCGAGGCCTGCTGGGCCGCGGCGCGGATGGCGTCGTGCGCACCGGCCGACTGGCCGCCGGCGCCGGCATGGAACAGCTGTTCGGCCTTCTCGCTCACCATCATGGCCGACTGCGATGCCAGCGGCAATCCGGTCTGGGTATTGAGCATGCCGTCGCGGATCGCTTCGATGGCGCCGCCGATCACGCGCGTGCTGTCCACATGGCTGCGCGAGGACAGCGCAATGGCCTGCACTTCCCCCTCGGCCGTGGCGGAGGCCTGGTCGATGGTGCGGAAGAAGGTATGCACCTGCTCGACCTTGCCGCTGGCCGCCACCACCTTGCCGCTCAGCGCTTCCATGCCGCTGGCGGCGCGCTCGGCCTGTTCGCTGATGGTGCGCACCAGCTGGCCGATCTCGTGGCTCGATTCGCTGGTGCGCATGGCCAGCTGGCGCACTTCGCCGGCCACCACGGCAAAGCCCCGCCCATGCTCGCCGGCGCGGGCGGCCTCGATGGCCGCGTTCAGTGCCAGCAGGTTGGTGCGCTGCGCGATCTGGTTGATGGTGTCGGTGATGCTGTTGATGCTGCGCGATTTTTCCTGCAAGGCCCGCATCAGGGCCACGGCCGCATGGGCGTCCTCGCGTGCCTGGCCGATCTGCTGCAGGCTCTGGTCGGCCTCGGTGCGCCCGGCCAGGCTGGCGCGACGCACGTCGGCCGCCACGGCGGAGGCCCGCTCGGCATTGGCGGCGATGTGCTCCGTGTTGGCCGTCGAATGGGCCGCGTGCCGCACGATTTCCTGCACCGCCTGCAAGTCATGCTCGACCTGCTTGCGGATGGTGTCGATGAAGTGCGACGTTTCGGCCGCACCTATCATCATCTGGTCTATCATGGGGCCGTTGCTGGCCAGCAGCTGTTCCGGCGTGCCGGCGCCGCGTCCGCGCAGGAGCGCGCCCAGCGCCATGCCGCCGGCCGCCGACAGCACCGCCGCCACCTGCGCCGGCCACGCCGCCCCGGCCAGCGCGCTCGCGCCCAGCGCCAGCGCGGCAAACACCACCACCGTACCCATTACCGTCATCCGCTGCCGCAGCACCGATTGCGCATACATAGTCGTCTCCCGCTGTCTCGTTATGGTGTCGCTACCGGCGCTGGCGCGCGCTTCACGCCGCCGCCAGCCGGTCCATTCCCAGCTTGCGGTAGATCGTGTTGCGCGAGATGCCCAAGGCGCGCGCGGCGGCGGATGTATTGCCGCCGTGCGCAGCGAGCGTGCGCTGGATGACTTGCAACTCCATCTCATCCAGCCCCTGCACCGGTGCACCGTCAATACAAGCAGCTTCCATGCCTGCCGCAAGCGGCGGCAGATCGTCCATGAAATCGTCGGGCAGATGTTCGAGGCCGATCTCGCCGTCCGGCCCGGCCATCACGGCCGCCGTGCGCAGCACGTTGCGCAACTGGCGCAGGTTGCCCGGCCAGCGGTGGCGCTCCAGCAGCCGCGCCACGGCCGGCGCCAGGGTCCGCCCCGGCCCTTCCTCGGCCAGCACGCGCGCGGCCAGCGCCGGCAAGTCGGCCCGTTCGCGCAGGGCCGGCAGTTTGACCACCATGCCGTTGATCCGGTAATACAGGTCTTCGCGGAAGGTCCTGGCGGCAATCTGTTCGCGCAGGTTGCGGTGCGTGGCGCATACCAGCGCGATGTCGACCGCGATGGACTTGTCGCTGCCCAGCGGCGTCACCTGTCGCTCCTGCAGCACGCGCAGCAGCCGCGCCTGCAGCGACAGCGGCATGTCGCCTATCTCGTCGAGGAACAGGGTGCCGCCGTTGGCCTGCACGATCCTGCCGGTGCTGCCCTTGCGGCGCGCGCCTGTGAACGCCCCTTCCTCGTAGCCGAACAGCTCCGATTCGATCAGCGTTTCGGGGATGGAGGCGCAATTGATGGCCACGAAAGGCCGCTGCGCGCGCGGCGAATCGCGGTGGATCGCCTGCGCCAGCCATTCCTTGCCGGTGCCCGTCTCGCCCGTGATCAGCACGCCGATGTCGCAGCCCACCACCTTGCGTAGCTTGGCGATCACCTGCGCCATGCGCGGGTCGCCCAGGTCCAGTTGTCCCAGTGCCGTTGCGATCGGCGCGTCAGCCCCCCGGCCCAGGGCGGCGCGGCTGCGGCGGGCCGGCTGGGCCGACTGAGCTGGCTCGGCGCGGGCTGCCCGCAGGTCCATCGTGTCACAGTTGTCCCAAAATTGCGCACGGCAGTGTACCTGCAGCCCTTGCGGCAATTGCCACTGCAAGTCGCCGGGCGCGGCGGCCCGGCAACGCTCGGTCAGCTGCGCCAGCGAGGCGCCGAACAGCGACGAAAAGGTATGCGAGGCCAGCGCCGCGCGCGGCAGGCCAAGCTGGTCCAGGCCGGCCTGGTTGAGCATAACCACCCGGCCATCCACGCTGCAGCTGGCCAGGCCGTCCTGCAGGGTGCCGATGCCAGCGCTGCGGGCGTGGAATTGCAGTGTCAGCCCGCCCGGCGCCGACGCCAGGAACAGCTTGCGCTCTATCATTTGCGCCGCCATGCGGGCCAGCGCCAGCATGCACGGCTGATCGCCGGCGCAGCCGCCAACGATGGCCAGCGCGCCGCACAACTGCCCCCGGATGTCGACGATGGGGGCGGTGGTGCCGCTCGGCAGGTCATGCTGGCATGGCGGGGCGCATTGGCCGCCGCAGTGAGTGGGCAGGCAAACGGAGTGTTGCCCGGCCAGGGTGACGCGCACGGCGTCGGCCAGGCGTTCCGTCTGTTGCGCCAGGTCGGCGCCACCCCGCGCATGGACAGTCTTGCCCTCGGCGTCGACCACCAGCATGGTCGTGTCGGCGCCGGTCATCTGGTGTTGCAATAAATCCAATACCGGTAGTGCATGAACAAACAGCAGACTGGTAGACATTATCACGCTCTCGTCCTGGGACCTGCAAGAGCGCATTTGCTGGGCGCGCCGTCAGATGACAGTGTTAATTGAAGGATATAGATCCTGACACACACACTGTACCCGGATGGAACAGACGAAAACTTTGATACAGATCAAGGCGCACATCAAGCGGCCACTTGACATTACCTATTGGCCACAGTTTGAACACCATCCGCCGCGATGGACGACAAACAGTCCGTTACGCGCCTGCACTAACGGTATCGGGCAGGCGCGTATGACGCGGACGGTTCAGGTCAGATCGGCATCCGTTGCGGCAGTGGGATCCACTCCGTTTCGCCCGGCACCTGGCCCATGCGCTGGGCGCTCCAGTCCTCGGACGCCTGCACGATGCGTTCCTTGCGCGATGAGACGAAGTTCCACGACATGAAGCGCCGCCCTTCCAGCGGCTCGCCGCCGATCACGACGAACTGGGCGTCCGAGCCGGCCAGCACGCGCTGGGGCGTGGCCGTGTCGAGCAGCGCCATCATGTGCAGCGCCAGCGGCACGCCGTCCACTTCCAGCGCGCCGCTGATGGGGTAGATGGCCGCTTCCGGCGGCAGGCCGGTCAGGCCGATCTCCTGGCCCGCCCGCAGCGTCACATCCAGATACAGGGTCTGGCTGTAGGTACGCACGGGCGAAGTCTTGCCGAAGGCGCTGCCGATCAGCACCCGCACCCGGGCCCCCTGCACCGTCAGCTCGGGAATCTCGTCGGCCGCCGTGTGGCAGAAGCTCGGTTCATCTTCCTCGTGCGCCAGCGGCAGCGCGGCCCACAGTTGCAGGCCGTGGGTGCGATGCGGGCGGTCCACCAGGGCCTTGGGCGTGCGCTCGGAGTGGACGATGCCGCGGCCGGCCGTCATCCAGTTGATGGCGCCCGGTTCGATGCGCTGCACGGAGCCGATGCTGTCGCGGTGGTCCATCGCCCCTTCGAACAGATAGGTGACCGTGGCCAGGCCGATGTGGGGATGGGGCCGCACGTCGTGGTTGGCGCCCGGCGCCACGTCCATCGGGCCGAAATGGTCGAAGAAGATGAACGGGCCCACGGCCTGCTTGACGGCGGCCGGCAGGAAACGCCGCACCACCAGGCCGCCGCCCAGGTCCTTCTCGTGGCCTTTTAAAACGGTGGAAATGGTCATGGCGCTTACCCCAGCACGGTCGTCACTTCGGTGGTCACGGCCGTCATCAGCTTGTGGATCGGGCATTTCTGGGCCACGGCCAGCAGGTCGGCGCGTTGCTGCTCCGTCAGCTCGCCCGTCAGGTGCAGCGTGGTGGCCAGGCGGTAGGTACCCTTGCGCTCGCCGCTGGCATCGCGCTCGGTCGTCACTTCCACCTGTTCCACGGGGATGCCCTTGCGCTTGGCGTACCAGACCACGGTCAACGCCTTGCAGGAACTGATGGCGGCGTCGTACAGGTCGTGCGGCGAAGGGCCGGCGTCGTTGCCGCCCTCTTCCAGCGTGCCGTCGGTCGAGATCAGGTGGTTGCGCACGTGGACGATGTGGCGCATCGGCAGCGACTGGTCGCGGATTACTTTGATAGTCATGGCGTTCCTTGTTGGGCAATGATACAGAACCGACAATTTACACCGTTTGGACGATTCGCGCCTGCCCCAAGAGCGCAATGGCGGCCGCCGCGGATGCGGACACCGCCATTGCCGGCAGCACGATTACAGCCCGTTGACGAGCATCATATCCATGTGCGAGCCGCCCTGGCGCAGCTTCTGCAGCGGCGCGTGGTCCCGATCGGCGTGCCAGGCCTGGGCCTGCTCCTGGGTGGGGAACTCGATCATCACCGTCACGCCGTGCAGCAGCGGCTCACCTTCCAGCTGGCCGGCCGGCGCGCGCGCCAGCAGCTTGCCGCCGTACTTCTGGATCAGGGCCGGCATTTTCGCGCCGTATGCCTGCTGCCAGTCGGTGTTATGTATCGTCAAAGCGCCAATTACGTATGCAGCCATGTCCTTCTCCTAGTTCCGGTTGTGTTGAGGGTCGGCGCGCCGGCCCGGTGCCGGCGCGCTTGTCATGGTTGTATTATTAACCTTAACCATCACTGTAGAAATAACTCTACAATTCACAGACTCGTAACTATTTATTCCGACTGAGACTCCGACAATGAGCGACAAACTGCGCAGCATGCAAGTGTTCGTGGCGGCGGCGACGGCCAGCAGCCTGGCGGCGGCCGGGCGCCAGCTCGACATGTCCGCCGTCATGGTGGGCAAGCATGTAAGCGCGCTGGAACAGCAGCTGGGCGCCAGCCTGCTCGAGCGCACCACGCGCAAGCTGACGCTGACCGAGATCGGCGCCAGCTATCTGGAACGCTGCCGCGACGTGCTGGCCAGCGTGGAGGCGGCCGACCAGGTGGCCGAAACCCTGCGCGCCGTGCCGCAGGGCCGGCTGCGCATCACGGCGCCGGTGGCGTACGGCGCGCAGCGGCTGGTGCCCGTGATCAGTGCCTACACGGCCGCCTATCCGCTGGTGCAGATCGACCTGGCCCTGAACGACCGCGTGGTGGACCTGGCGGAAGAAGGGATAGACGTGGCGATCCGCTCCGGCAAGCTGGCCGCGGCCACGGCAAACGGCCTGATCGCCCGTCCGCTGGCCCGCAGCCGCATGCTGGCCACGGCCAGCCCGGACTATCTGGCCCGCTGCGGCGTGCCGCGCCATCCGTCGGAGCTGGCGCAGCACAACTGCCTGGCGTTCGCCGCCTGGGGCGCGGACCACAGCTGGCGTTTCAGCCGGGGCGAGACGACGG
>JAZJZQ010000727.1:23011-25491 GCA_040389625.1 Pseudomonadota bacterium
TTCGCCGCCTGGGGCGCGGACCACAGCTGGCGTTTCAGCCGGGGCGAGACGACGGTGGCGGTGCCGGTGCGCGGCAATTTCGTCAGCAACCACGGGCACGCGCTGTTGTCGGCCGGCCTGGCGGGCATGGGGATACTGGTGCAGAACGACGCGCTGCTGGAGGCGCATTTGCGCTCGGGCGCGCTGGTGGAGCTGATGCCGGACTGGGAACTGCCGTCGCGCATCATCCATATCGTGCGCCGGCCCGAAGTGCGGCCCAGCGCCAAGGTGCGCAGCTTCGTCGATTTCGTGCTGGCCCGGCTGGGCTGAACGGCGGCGCCGAAATGCAAACGGCGGCCCGGGAAGGCCGCCGCTGTCGGGCAACGCAGGCGGCACGGGGCCGCCCGGGCATCACACCACTTTCTTGACGAATTCCGACTTCAGGCTCATGGCGCCGAAACCGTCGATCTTGCAATCGATGTCGTGATCGCTGTCGACCAGGCGGATGTTCTTGACCTTGGTACCCACCTTGACGGTGCCGCCGCCGCCCTTCAGCTTCAGGTCCTTGATGACGGTGACGGTGTCGCCGTCCTGCAGGATGTTGCCGACGGAATCGCGGTACACCTTGGCGCCTTCTTCGGCCGCTTCGGCAGCTTGCGCGCTCCACTCGTGGGCGCATTCCGGGCACACGTACTGGTCGCCGTCTTCATAGGTGAATTCGGAATGGCATTTGGGGCATGGAGGTAAAGCGCTCATCGTATGGTCCTGAAAAGTTAGGCAACTGCCGGCAAAAACCAGCATTATACAGCTTCACCACCCAAATTCCCAGTCAACAGCCGTCATCTACGTCAATTTGCGCGCCACCCGGAAACCGACGATGTCGTTGGCCAGCACCGCCGAGTAACCGTTGCGCACGGCCGAGCGCAGATAGCGCGGGTTGTACAGCCACGAACCGCCACGCAGCACGCGCCGCACCTGGTCGCCGCCGGCCTCCCATGCGCTGCCGTCGGCCGGCGCGCCCTGGTAGTTATCGTGCACCACGTCCTGCACCCATTCCCACACGTTGCCGTGCATGTCGAACAGGCCCCAGGGATTGGGCGCGAACGTGCCGCATTTGGTCGTCCCCTGGCGGAACTCACCGCGCGCGCTGCCGTTGTAGGTGTAGTTACCGTCGTAATTGGCCAGCTCGGTGCTGATCTCGTCGCCGAAGCTGAACGCCGTCCTGGTGCCGGCCCGGCAGGCATATTCCCACTCCGCCTCGCTGGGCAGCCGGTACAGCTGGCCGGTACGCTCGGACAGCCACTGCACATAGCGCTGCGCGTCGTTCCAGCTCACGCCCACCACCGGATGGTCGTCCGTCTGCGCAAAGCCGGGCTGGCGCCAGTCCGTGTCGGACAGCGACTCCCAGCCCGTGGCGCGGGCAAACAGCTTCCACTGCCCCACCGTGACGGGATGGCGCCCCAGCGCGAAGGAATGCTCGATGCCCACCCAGTGCTGGGGCGTTTCACGTTCCAGCCAGCCTTGCTGGGCGCCGGCCTTGATGGCGACGGCCTGTTCGTGTTCCGGTGAACCCATCTGGAAGCGGCCGGTGGGTATCAGCACCAGCTCCGGGCCCACGCCCGTGCCGTCGAGGAAGCGGTCGCGCAGCACGCCACTGGGATCGGCCACGGGACTGCCGGGCGTGGGCAGCAGGGCCGCCAGTTCGGCCGCATTGCGTTCGGCCTGCTCCTTGCGGTGCCGCTCCTGCTCGGCGCGGTAGGCCGCTTCCGCCTTGAGCTGCATGGCCTTGCGTTGCTGCTCCTCGCGCGCGGCGCGGGCGGCAGCGGCATCGGCTTCGCGCCGTGCCAGCAACTGCTCGCGCAGCTGCTGCTTGCGCACCTTGGCCGCCGCTTCCGCCTCGGCACGCTGGCGGGCTTCCTGCTCGCGGCGCAGCTTGTCGAGCCTGACCTTCTCGAGCGCCGCGGCCTGGGCGGCGGCCTGGATCTCGGCCTGCCGTTTGGCGGCCAGCTCCGCCTGGCGCTGCTGCTCGGCCAGGCGGACCTGTTCGGCCTGGGCCGCCAGCTCCTTCTGGCGCATCGCTTCGCGGGCGCGGGCCTGCTCGACGGCTGCCGCCTGGGCCGCCAGTTCCTCCTCGCTGGGGCCGGCCGCGCGGCGCAGTGCCTCCAGCAATTCGGCCACGCTGGCCGGACGGCGCTCCTGCGCGAAGGCGAACCCGGCCTGCAGCACCTGCCACTGGCGCAGGTTGAGCGCCGCCGGCGCGGACGGATGGAAGTCGGCGCTGCGCACATCGTCGAACGGCATGCGCCCTTCCAGCAGCTGGTAGACCATCACGGCCACGGCGTACACGTCCAGCCGGGGGCTGGGCTGGCGCTGATGGGTGCCTGCTTCCGGCGCACGGTAGCCGGCCGTGCCGGCGTTGGGTACTTCCAGCCCCAGGCTGCTGCCGGCGCTGCGCGCGCGCGAGGCGATGCCGAAGTCGAGCAGCTTGATCTCGCCGCGCT
>JAZJZQ010000728.1:0-10938 GCA_040389625.1 Pseudomonadota bacterium
CTACCACCATGTCATCAAAATATCTCCCCCTCGGCGCCACGCTGGCGTTCGTTGCATTAGTCGGCTGCGCGCAAATTCCCGGCCCGTCCGAAGTTCAAACAGGTAAGGATACGGCAGCGCAGACGGCCCCGAACGCGGCGTCTCCAGCAGGCGCCGCCATCGCGGCGGCGCCACCGGCCCCGGCCGAACTCACCGCGCAGCAAAAGCTGGCAGCCGATGGCACCTTGGCTGAATTCGACCCGGCCGGCAGCGAATTGTCGGACGAGGCGATCGCCTTGATTGCCGAGTTCAGCGCCACCGCCGCACAGGCCAAGCGGGTCGAAGTGACGGGCCACTGCGACAAGCGCGACAACGAAAAGAATGCCAAGCAATTGGCACTAAAACGCGCGCTGGTGGTACGAAACGAGCTCGTCAAACATGGCGTGGCCAACAAGAAGATACGCGTGAAGTACTTGACCAGCGACGCGCGCCAGGCCGTCACCGTTACGCTTAAATAAGGCAGGGCGGTGCCGTCCCCGGCAGTGTCCGGAATGGACGGGGCCGCGTTACCGTGCAGGCGGGCCGGATCGGCCCGCGCTTTGCTCAGTTGTTGTTGGGATCGATACCGAGCAACTCTTCGATATGGGACAGCGAGGCGCTGTCCTTGACGACCGAGCGCAACCACGTGTGCAAGTCTTGCTCGCCAGCGTTGGCGGCCTTGTCGGCAAAATAGGAGACCGGGCTGTGCGGCTCGGTGCGGCGGAAGAATTCCGCCACCAGGCGCAATTGCGCGATCGCTTGCGTGCGGTTGTGGATGGCGCCCGGTGGCCCGGCCGGAACCGGCGCCGGTGCCGCCTGCTGGGGCATCACGTCGCCGGCCATTGCGGCCGCCGCGTCATCGAACGGCGCGGGCGCGGCGCCACCGTCGGCTGGCGCCGGCATCGCGTGCAGCATGGTGTCGATCGCATCCTTGGCGGCGGCGAAGCCGGGGCTGTCGTGGCCCAGCCGGTCGTCGGCCACTTTTTCCAGGGCCAGCAACGCATCCATGCAATAGTGCGCGTCGGCGTTGAACGCGGCGCAGAAACGCGCGGAATTCTTGCGCTTGGCCGCTTCCATGTCGGCCAGCTTCGGGCCTTCGGCGGGGCGGTTGCTGCTGCTGCCAAACGGTTCCTTCTCCGCGGCGGCGGCCTGCTTGCGCGCCACTTCAAAGTCGATCGCCGAGTAGGCCGTGCCGCTGCCTTCGGTGAGCGGCATTTCGCGCAGCAGCGCCGGCACGCGTCCGAGTATCCAGCTCAGGTTGCCCACCCGCTGCTCATGGTCGTCGCCGTCCGATTCCGGATACAGGCCGCGGTCCCAGAACTGGTCGAGCAAGCCAGCCAGCACGCGCAGGCCTTCGCCCATGCCGCGCATATGATGGACCTTGGCGCTGGCCTCGGTCAGCCAAACGGCCAGGCGCAAGTCCTTGCTTTGTTCCGTCAGCAGCGCCGTGCAGTGCTTGATGACGAAGCCCCAATCGGCTTCCTTGATCTCGGTGACCCATTCGCCCTGGTCGATCGAAGGATCGTCGAAGCGGCGCGCCTTGGCGATCGCATCGAGGTCGCTGGAGAAGGACAGGTCGGTGCCGCATGGCTGCGCGTCACGGATGGGATGGAGAAGCTGGTCGGCAGAAAACATGATTACCCTTGTGGTGGTGGCGTCGCCTTACTGGGCGATGCGAAATTCGATCCGGCGGTTGCGGGCGCGCCCGTCGGCCGAGTCATTCGAGGCGATCGGCCGGTCCGGGCCCTGGCCCGATGCCGTCAACAGTTCGCCATTGATGCCTTTGCCCGCCAGGTACTGCCTGACCGCTTCGGCGCGGGCCTGGCTCAGGCTCTGGTTGCTCGCGCGCAGACCCTGGTCGTCCGTGTGGCCGATGATTTCCACCTTGCGGTCCTTTAGCTGCAGCATGGCCGCACGCATTTCGTCCAGGATGGCGCGGCCGGCCGGCGTCAGGGTCGCCTTGCCGCTCTCGAATTCGATGGTGCGGTTGGCCAGCGTGTTGTCGAGAATATTCTGCTCGGCGGCCGAGACGCGCAGGCCGTTGTTGACGGTATAGGTCGGGTTAAGGCTGGTGGCGATGTCGCTGGCGATCTTCTGGCGTTGCGCCTCGTTGGCCACTTCGCCGCGTAGGGTGACGACGCTGCCGTCAATCTTCAGTTGGCCGCGCGTGATCTGCTTGAGGTTGGGGCTGATCAGCTTTTGCACATAGGCGTTCCAGTTGGCCGGCAGCGCCACCGGGGCGACCGCGATCTGGTCGACCACCTTGTCGGCGCCATACAGCTCGCGCAGGCGCGCCAGCGCGGCGGCCTTGCTGGCCTCGTCGGGCACGGTCCCGGTAACGAGCACCTGGCCCGGTTGCGGCGTGGCCGGCGCGGGCGTCTGCGCCTGGCTGGTGGAGGTTGCCGCAGTCAATGCCAGGCAAGTAAGTAACAGGGTGCGGCGCATGATCAGGTCCCGATGAAGGCTGCACGCACGGAGTCGTGAGCCGATTTGAGTGAAAGGTTGGCCTGGGCCAGGTAGGTCGACACTTTCTTGATGGCGTAGTCGGTGTCGACCTGTTCTTCGACCCAGTCCAGCTGTTCGAAGGCGATGTGATGTTCGCGTCCAGCCTGCGGGTCCATGATCGCTTGCAGCGTGTAGGCCGAGGCGCCGCTGAAGCCCAGCACCAGCACTTGCTGCTCGCGGATGCGGGTGACGAACAAGGACAGCTCGAAGTCGGCGCGCGCCAGGAACGGCGTGATCAGGTGCATCCAGAAGGCGCCCACCAGGTTGCGGTACATCGGGTCGGTCGGCAGCGGCAGCAGCAGGCTTTTTTCGAGCCGGCTCGAGCTGCTGGCCATGACCGGCTGCAGCAGCAGGCCGAGCGCCAGCAGGATCTGGCGTACCGAGCCGCCAAAGCCGGCCTGCGCCAGCAGGGCGTCCAGCCCGCCCACCGTTTGCAGCTCCAGGAAGTCGCGGAAGGCGGCGTCGTAGGCGGCGGCCCGCAAATCGAGTTCGATGCTGCTGCCGGCGGCAGCCTGCAATTGGCCGCTGGGGTCCGGCGCGCCCAGCACGCCGGCGCTCAGCGCCTCCAGCCGGTTCCACAGGCGCGACAGCACCAGCGGGCTGTTGGGCACGAAGGAGGCCGGGTCGTCCACTTCCATGGAACTCATCATCAGGAACGGGAAGCGCCGGTTCGACTGGTCGCCGCTGGCCACGATATGGCCGGCAATGGCGCGGTGCCGGCGCGGGCCGATGAAGGCGAAATGCATGGGCGCGAGCGCGTCGTAGCTGATCTTCCAGCGGGCGTCGGTGCTCAGCAAGTCCATCGCGCCCGCCAGCCAGTCGTCGAGCACCTTGAGCAGGGCCAGGTTGTCGCCGGCCTTGACGAAGTCGCCGCGGCTGGGGATCTTGCCGAAGTAGCCGACCGAAGTCGGCGTGGCGTTGCCGCTCATTGGGCCGCTCCCGTGGCCGGCGCGCCGGCGGGCGATGGCGCGCCGCTGGCAACCATGCCGGCGGCCACCGGGCCGCCGACGACCACTTCCGGCAGTTTCATGTGCTTGAAGCCCTGGCCCGATGGCGTCGCTGCCGCCGGTTGCGGCGCCGCGCTCAGCACCTTCAGGTTGGCGGCGACGACGACGCCGCTGTTTTCCCAGCTCAGCTCAAAGGTGCCGCCATCTTTTTTCTTGCGCTTGGCCGCTTCGACCATCTTGCGCAGGCCGAAGTGGCCCGGTTCGTTGAGCAGCACCACGGTGCGGCCGTCGGCCGTGAGGGCGGTAATGCGCGCCCCCGGCACGCCTTGCGCATTGGGCCAGGCCATGTGGACCCAAGGCTGCGGCTGGCCTTTCCAGTGCAATTGCTGGCCGTCGATCTCGATCGTGAAGTCGCCCGAGCCGGTGGCCGACAGCGCCTGCATGTCGAACAGGGTTTGCGTTTCGGCCGCGGCCGTCGCGGCGGCCACCCCGCCGGCGCTCAGCGGCGCGATCCAGCCGGGGAAGTTCTCGAGCACGGGCTGGGCCAGGGTGATGCCCATGTTGGCCCAGGTCTTGGCGCTGAGCGCGTCGCCGCGGCGCACCACCAGCGGGCCGATGGTGCTGTTGAAGAACTTGGCGACGGCGCCGTCCGGTCCGAAGATCAGGCCGATCTCGGCGTTGCTGGCCTCGACCCGCGATTCGGGCGCGAACGGGTACTTGATGGCCAGCGTCTTCTGGAACGGTTCCAGCACCTGGGCCACCCACACCTTGTTGATCTCGGCCTCGGTCGGCTTGACGATCACGGCGAAGGTCTGCATCAGGGGGCGCACCAGCAGCGGCCGGATCGCCAGCTTTTGCTGGTCCGTCATGCCGGTCAACATCTGGCCGTCCACGTACTTGAGCGCGTCGGCCAGCTCCGAGCCCGTGCCGTCCAGCGTCTGCTGCATGAATTGCTTGGCGCCGGGGCCGGTATCGCCCTGGTTCTTGATCTGGTTGAAGCGTTCGCGCAGCTTGGACAGCGAGCCCATGTAGGCGCTCATCAGGGAGGTGTTCTTGTCCTTGCTGATCACCAGATTGGCCACGCCCGAGAATTCGCGGCCGATCGGCCCCATGGGAATCGGTGCGCCCTGCGCGTCGGTGGTGGCGACGCTGCCAAGGCGCGCCTGCGACGGCGCGCGCCGCAGGATGGTTTCCTTGAACCAGTCGAGCACGCCGCGCTGGGCGCGCTGCAGGCCGGCGTCGAGCAGCGAGGGATTGTCCCACGAGGTCTGCTCATAGACCGTGGTGATGAGCTTGTTGATGGGCGAGGTCTGCGGGTCGCCCAGCCGGTTCATGGCGGCCGCCGCGCTGTCGAAATTGTTCAAGTCCTTCACGCTCACGCCCTGGATGAACTTCTCCCATTCCTTGGCGTAGTCGTTCTTGTACAGTTCCACCAGCGCCTTCTGGATCTGTTCCGGGCTGCCTTCGAGCGTCAGGTCGTCCTTGGAGGAGGTCTTCAGCACCCAGTCGGCGCTTTGCAGTTCCTTGTTGGCCGCGTCCTTGAACGCGCCCTGGACGAATTGCTCCCAGGCGGCGCGGGTAAAGGTGCCGGGGATGGCGTAGCTACCCAGTATCAGTTCCTTGTCGGCGTCGCCGACGATATGGGCCACCGTCATCGGTGCGAAGCGCGTGGCGGCGCGCGCCTTGACGTCGGCGTACACGCGCTCGCGCGCGGGCATGCCGCGCACCACGCGGCGCAGGCTGTCGCGCGACTGGTCGACCAGCGACAGCTTGTTGTCGAGCCGCGGCCAGGAAGGATCGTCGAGCTGGCTCAGGTAGAAGGAAATCATGCGCTCGGCGCTGCGTATCATTTGCTCGCGCGGCATGGCGCCGCGGTTGCTGTCGAGCCAGACGCGCCAGAAGCGGGTCAGCTGGTCGTTCAGGTGGCCCGGTTCGGCGCGCGCCCGGTCGCCCAGCATCAGGTAAGTCTTGAGCGCGTTGTAGGCGTCCTCCACATTGGTGGGCGAGGCATCCTTGAATTGCTGGGCGCCGTTGTTGACGGCCGCCGCCGCCGTCGTCGCGGGCGTGGCCGCGGCGGCGCCGTTGAGCGCGCCGGACTGGGGCGGCTTGAGCATGGGCTCGAGCTTGTCGGCGTTGGCGTTCATTTCAGCGAGGAAGGCTTCGAGCGTCTGCCCGACGGGCACCAGCATCACTTCCTTGACGCCGGCAAAATACTCTTCGCGCAACTTGCGTTCCAGCAGTTCGCCCTGGTACAGGCCGAGGCCGAGCGACAGGGGGCGGCTGTCGCGGTATTTGTCGAGCTGCTCGATACGGTCCTGCATGATTTCCAGCGCTTCGAAGCGCGACTGCAGATCGAGCCGCTTTTGCTGCAGCTTGACGGCCTGGTCCAGGTCGGCCTGCACATTGCTTACCAATTGGCGGTTGCCCATGTACGACCAGCTCCAGCCGCCCAGGGCCAGGCCTACCAGGGCCGTGGCGGCGAAGAAGGTGGCGTAGCGCAGCCGCGTATTGCTGGGGCTGGCGTACTGCGCCACCAGATCCTTGTCGGCGAAGATCACCTTGCGGAACAGGCTGAGCAGGAAGTAACCCTTCTGGCTGCTCACTGCCACCCGCGCGTCGTCCTGCACCGTCAGGTCGAAACGCTGGGCCACCCGTTGCGAGGAGGACGACACCGAACTGCCTTCCTGCAGCGCGCTGGTGAAGTAAAAGCCGCGGAACACGGGCTTGAACTGGAACGGGTTTTCCTCGAACAGGGTGGCGATGAAGGTGCGCAGCGGGCCCTTGATGGCGCTGAACTCGAGCGGGAAGGTGAACACGCCGGACGGCATGCGCTCGCGTCCCTGCAGCGACATATTGGCCAGGCTCAGTTCCTTCAGACCATCGTACAGTTCGTCGAAACGCTGGTCGAAGGCGGCCAGCACATCGTGTTTGTCGGTGCCGGGCTGGTAGGGCAGGGTGGCGCCCCAGACCTTGTCGCGTTCGCCCGCTTCGGCGTCATGGAAGAATTCGGTGAAACCGGCGATCAGGTCGGCCTTGGTGAACATGACGTAGACCGGTGCATGCACTTCCAGCCGTTCCGTCAGTTCCTGCACGCGCTGGCGCAGGTTCTTGGCCAGGTTGATGGCGAACTCGGGCCGGTTGCGCGTCAGTTCGGCGATGCTGACGGCGATGATGATGCCGTTGATGGGCGCGCGCTTGCGGTACTTCTTGAGCAGGCCAAGGAAGCTGAACCATTCTGCGCGGTCCTCCTCCGTCACCGAATAGCGGCCGGCCGTGTCGAGCACGATGCCGTCGGTGGTGAAGAACCAGTCGCAATTGCGGGTGCCGCCCACGCCCTGGATGATCTTGCCGTCGGCGAAAGGAAACTGCAGGCCGGAATGGGTGATGGCCGTACTCTTGCCGGCCGCCGGATTGCCGATGATCATGTACCACGGTAATTCATACAGGGCCGCGTCGCCCGACAATTGACCGAGCTTGGAGCTCTTGATGGTGGTGATGGCTTCCAGCATGCGCTGGCGGATCGCTTCGGTCTCCTGCGGATGGGCGGCGTTGGCCGCCGCTGGCGCCGCCTGGCGTTCGAGCATGGCGCCGAAACCGGCGGAAGCGTGATGGCGGCGCCGGCGCCGCACCAGCCACAGCGTGGCGGCCAGCAGCGCGATGCCGCCAGCGACGACGGCGACCCAAACGAGGGAGAACTCGAACACGGCGGAGCAGATCAGCAGCAGGGCGAGGAATGCGATGCTGCCAATCACGATCAGGCTGGTGCGGTTGGTCAGGAATTGCCGGAGTCGTTGCATCATGGAGTGGTAGGGAACATGGGTGAATGAAAGAGCTTAGGCGACGGCGGTATCGGCGGGGCCGAGCAGCACTGCGCATCGTTGATAGGGATCTTGATTGCTGACGCATAAGGCGTGGCCGGCTTGCTGTGTCACGTGGGCGCAGCCGAGCACCAATGCCGCCATGGCCGAGACGGCGCCGGCGTTGCCACCGCTGGCGGCCACACCGATCAGCTGGCTGGCGGGGTCGAGCTCGGGCAGCGTGCTGTGCACCATGCCGAACAATTCGCCGTTGCGGCTGGCGTGGTGGCCGGTGTCGGCGGCGACCAACCCGATCTGGCCGGCGCTGACGGCGTTTGCCTGCAGGGCCTGCGTACTCAGCTCGGCCAGGACCGTGCCCGACACGCGGCCCGGCGCATCGGCCGAGGTCTCGCGCTTGCCATGGAAGGCGCGGTGCAGCCGGACCTGGCTTGCCGTTTCCAGCTGCGCCGCCTGGGCCGCGTCGGCCAGCAACACGCCGGCGGCGCCTTCGCCGGGCACCTGGCCGTGCGGATTCCTGGCGCTGAACAGCGTGCCGCGGGCGGCCCACTCGTCCACGCTGGCGTCGCCGATATGCGATGCGCAGCTCAGCACGATGGCCAGGCAGGGCAAGGCTTCGCGTTCACTTTGCAGGGCCAGCTGTTCGATGACGGTCAGCGGCGTGGCGTCCGCGCGCGCGGCGGCACCCGACAGCGACAGCCGGCTGGCGGGCCAACCGGCCTGTTCTATCACATGCAGCAACCACATGCCGGCGCACAAGCGCTGCGCCTGGTCCCAGTCCGCTGGCAGCAGCGGCGCCACCTGCAGCACCGGCAGCGCCATGGCGGCACGCGCGGCGCCGGCCGCGGCCAGGTAGGGGGCCAGCAGCTGGTGCGTCGATGCGCTGTGCGCCAGTTCGGTGGCGACCGCGCTGCCCAGGGCCAGCGCCCGGTACTGCTCGTCGCTCAAGGGCGGCATGCCGGCCGCGTGCTGTTGCAACCATGGCGCCATCAGCGCCTGCTGCGCGGCGCCGTCCAGCTCGGGCACGCGCGCGCTCATGACGGGAAAGCCCTCGGCGTCGGTCAGTTCCGGGTCGAGTTCAAGATGGGCCTGGTTGGCCAGGACCTTGTCGCTCAGCTCGGTGGCGCTGGCGCCGTGGGGCATGCGCAAGGCGCCGGCCAGCACGGTGAGTGGCACCATGGCGGGCGTGGCGCTTGGCGTGGCGGCGGGGGCTTGGGCGGCATCGGCCGCCGGCGCGTCGGCTGTCGCGGCCGCGGGCGCGGCCAGTGCCAGCGTGAGCAGCTTCTTGCCCAGCCAGATGAGCAGCAGCAGGGCGAGCGGCTGCACGAGCAGATACAGCGCCAGGTCGGCCGTGCTCGGTACATGGTTGTCGCCGCGCCAGCGCCAGATGGTGCCTGTCCAGCACACGGCGAACACGGCAAGCAGCAGCAGCGTGCGGCTGATCCACGGTCGTATCATGGCGCCGCCTTCGGTGGTGCGGAGAGTGAGTGAGCCGGCATTACAGTTGGTCCATCGTGTTTTGCTGGGCCGGAATCAAGTCCGCGCCGCACGCCGTCTTGTCGCCCTTGCGTGCCACCGGCTTGCCGTCCACGATCATGGTCGGGTCGCCGCTGGAAATGGTAGTGTCGCCATGTATCGGGCACGACACCTTGTCGCCCATGCGGGCGATGGCCTTGCCGCCGCAGTCGCTATGGCCGGACGCCTGCGTCACGGTGCCGCCGTGCGACGTCCTATCGCCTAACACAATCACTGGTCCTGGCATCGTCTGTCCATCCTTCGCTCAATGTTTCATTACACCGGGCAAGCGCAATTCCACGTGCCCGAAGTCCATCATCTTCCAACGTCCGCCCCAGGTCAGGCCCACCGACTCGGCCACTTCGCCATAGAGCGCATAGCCGCGCATGGCCCAGGGATCTTTTTCCGAGATCACCAGTTTGCCTTCGCGCAGGAAAGCGCAATCGGCCGCCAGGCCGTACTGATGCCAGCTCTGGAAGGCGGCGGCGTTGGTGACACTGCTGCCCATGCTGGCCAGCAGGTTTTGCCGTTCCGGACTGCGATACCCCTCCAGGATCGCCATGTCATAGCCATATTTTTCTTTCATGACCTTGAACACGGTCAGCAATCGCTGCGCGTAGTCGGGATTGAGCAAGGTCCAGTTGCGGCTGGCCGAGGCCAGCATCGGGCGGAGTTGCTGCACCTCCTGGGTCTCGAATACGAGTGGGGGCAGGGCGACCGGCGGCACCAGTTGTTCGCCTTGCAACAAGCTGGCCACCTGGGTGTTCACTTCGCGCGTGGACGTATCAAACCCGACCAGCATGCCCTTGCCGCTGGCGAGCAGCGCGACCACCGGTGGGGCGACGAGGACGACAGCGCCTGCCAGGCAAATCAGGTAGTGGCGGCGGACAAACGCAGCCGTACCGGCCAGCTGGCCCCGGCCCGACGCCTTGAGCGTTTCTATCCCCGCGCTCCGGCGCTGGCCCAGGCTAGCCACGCCCCGTTGCAGGCGGGCACCGGCATTGCCGAGGGCGTGCATGAACAGTTCCCTGCCAGCAGGAAACAAAACAAGCCAGCTGGCAAAGCAAGCCAGCAGGAAATAGAGGAGCACGAGCAGTAACAACACTTCAACCTGGAGAGACCGACATGACGATGCAAACGAGCGCTTTTTGCCCGTTTGGCTTTCGCACTGTGTGCGCATTGTCCAGAAGTATATCTTATTAGGATGATAATGAGGTATTCTTCGTGTTCCGGAGCTGCAAGAAACGCCCCGCGCCGTGCAGCATCTGACCCGTGCGGGGACGGTCTTGTATCAGATTAAAGCGATCTTGAATTGATAATTGGAGTGCAGACTTTTGCGTAGCAGTGACGAGGGACGGACAGTTTCCAGCAGGCCCAGCCTGTTATCGGCGGCCCAGCAGGCGGAGGCGAACGGCAACCGCATCCTGGGCAATCTCGAGGGGGCCAATGGGCCGGACAAGCGCGCTGCGGGCGAACCGCGCGGGCGTCGCATCGCCATGTGGACGGGCGGCGCACTTGCCGCGCTGCTCGTGCTGACGGGCGCGGCCATGGTGATGGGGCGCGACGGTACGGCACCGGCGGTGAGCCAGGCGGCGCACGAAACGGCGCCGGTCGCCGCGACGGTGGCTAAAACGGACGCTACCGCAGAGACCGCTACGGTGGCGGCGGCGACGATCAATGACGAGCACGTTGCCTCGTCCGCGGCGGCGCCGGCCGACAGCAAGAGATCGTTGTCGGAACTGCTCACTGCGGGGAGCGAACCGGCATCCCCGTCCGATGCCGAAGTCTTGACCAAGGCGCTGGAAACGCCGTCGGCCAAGCGGGCCGCGAAACCGGCGGCGAAGGCGGCCGTTGCCGTCCATCCGAAGTCAGTCGCCCCGGGCAAGCCGCACCCGGCCCCGGCGGAAGCGGACAGCGATGTCACCTTGTTGCAAGCGTTGGTGGCGCATCTGGATGGATTTACGGGGCGCAAGAAGGCGGCTCCGACGGCACAGTCCCTGCCGCAGCATTGCAAACAGCTGAGCGCCGCCGAGGCTGAACAGTGCCGTGCGCGTGCCTGCGCCGGCGGCGCCAAGGGCGATCCCGGTTGTCACGTGGCCGAGCCGTTACCGGCTGAACAGGGGCGTACCACGCCTTGA
>JAZJZQ010000729.1:0-3092 GCA_040389625.1 Pseudomonadota bacterium
TGTTGGCGTGCAGGGTGGTGAGCGAGCCGTCGTGGCCGGTGTTCATCGCCTGCAGCATGTCGAGCGCTTCGCCGCCACGGCACTCGCCCACCACGATGCGGTCCGGCCGCATGCGCAGGGTATTTCTGACCAGCTCGCGAATGGGCACCGCGCCTTTGCCCTCCACGTTAGCGGGCCGCGCCTCCAGGCTGATCCAATGGTCGTGGTGCAGCTGCAGCTCGGCTGCATCCTCGACCGTAATGATGCGCTCGCCCGATGGGATGAAATTGGACAGGATATTGAGCAGCGTGGTCTTGCCCGACCCGGTGCCGCCGGAGACCACTATATTCTTGCGGGCGGCCACGCATATTTCCAGGAAGGTTGCCATTTCCGCGCTGAGGGCGCCAAGTTCGACCAGGTTGTCCGCCGTCATTTTGTACTTGGCGAATTTTCGTATGGTGAGCGCCGGCCCTTTCAATGCCAGCGGGGGAATGACGGCATTGACGCGCGAGCCATCCTTCAGGCGCGCATCGACCATGGGCGACGATTCGTCGATGCGCCGGCCCAGCGGCGCGACGATGCGTTCGATGACGCCCAGTACCGCCCGTTCGCTGGTGAAGGTCAAGGCATGCTTGACCAGACGCCCGTTACGCTCGATATAGATTTTGTCGAACTGGTTGACCATGATTTCGGTGACGCTGGCATCGGCCAGCAGTTCTTCCAGCGGGCCCAGGCCGACGGCCTCGTCGAGCACCTGCCTGGCCAGCAGTTCGTAGTCGAGTTCGGCCGGGATGTTGTCATGCTGTTCGCGCATGATGTCGTGGATGTAGCGCCGCGTTTCCGTGCGCAGCTGCTCGTCGCTCATTTTCGACACGTCATGGCGGCGCAAGTCCATCGTCTCCAGCAGGATGGCGTGCAGCCGCCTGCGCCATTCAAACTCGAGCTGCCGCTGTGCCAACGGGGCCAGGACGAGCGGGTAGCCGTCCGGCGCCGATGCGGCGCCCGTGCCGGTTTCCCGGCTCTGCTCGATCTCGTGCTGCACCCGCTCCGCCGCCAGGCGTGAGGCGTGGATTTCCGCTGTCGCGCGCTGGTTGCGCGTGACGGCGCTGGTCGAGCGGGAATGGGGCGCCGCCGCCTGCACCGGCATGGCGCCGGCCAGTTCCTGCACCTGCATTTTGTACGGTCCGATGACGATAATGTCGGTCTGCGCCAGCGGGCCGATCTGCGTCATGACGCGCTTGCCGTTCACGCTGGTGCCGATGTACGAACCCATGTCCTCCAACAGGACGCCCGAAGGCGTCCGCAGCAGGCGGGCGTGTTCTTTGCTGACCCGCCAACTGTCGAGCCAGACAGCGTTGCTGGTCTTGCTACCGATCATGCAGTCGTCCGGCACTTCGAGCTGCCGGCCGCTGCCGTCGGGGTTAAGGATGTCGACCTGTAACATGATGGGCCTCGTTTAGTGGGCGGGAGCGGCAGGGGCGGGAATGGGCGGCGCCTGGTTGAACTGGGCCGCGTCGGCCCCCGGCTGCAGGGCATTGCTCAGGAATGGCGTGCCGCCGAGATTCTGTTCCAGCCGCTCGGTCGCGCGCCGGGTCCGGTCCGTCAGGCCGGCGCTGTGCGGGTCGACGATGCTGGGGGTGACGAACACCACCAGTTCCGTCTCCTTGTTCTGAAAGCGCTTGGAGCGGAACAGCGCGCCCAATATCGGGATATCGCCCAGCAGCGGCACCTTGTCGATATCGCTGGCGCTGTTGCGTTGCAGAAGACCGGACAGGACGATGGTCTCGCCTTGCCGGACGTTGAATTCGGTCTTGGTGCGGCGCGTCAGCAAGGCGGGGCCGGAGGCGGTGGAGAGCGACGCGTCGATCGAGCTGACCTCCGATTCGATGACGGCGCGGATGACGCCGTTACGGCCCACCTTCGGTTCGATGTCCAGCTTGACGCCATAAGGTTTGAATTGCACGCTCACCCCATTAAGGTTGGCGACCGTATAGGGAATTTCGCCGCCGGCCAGGAAACTGGCCTTGTAACCGCTGCGGGTGGACAGCTGCGGTTCGGCCAGCACGCTGGCGGTGCCCTTTTGCTCCAGAGCCAGCAGTTGCGCGTTCAAGCCCATGTTGATGGCACTCAGCACCGTCAGGTTCGACGGCAGCGGTACCGGACCGACCCCACCTGGGACAGTAATCGGTGGCGTATTGGTGTCGCCGGCCTTGACCGCGATCGCGTATCCGCCTTGGGCGCCGCGTCCGGCCGGCGTCCAGATGCTGCCGATGGCGGCGCCGCCGGTGGCGCTCCACTTCAGGCCCAGTTCGCGCAGCTCGGTCTTGGGAAATTCGACCACTTTCACATCCATCATCACCATCTGCTCCCACCCGATGGGACTGGTGAAATTGACGATGAGCGGATAGCGCTTGGCCAGCTCGGCGACCTTGTCGCGGTCGGCGTCGGAGAGCTCCTCGCCTTCGACGATGACCTTGTCGCCGACCACGGTGGCCTTGGCCTTCGGTATGGTCGCCAGGAAGGTGGCGACATCGCGCGCATAACGGCCCATATCGACCGGCAGTACCGTGACCTTCACGCGCTGGGAACGACCATCCTGATTCCATACGAACAGCGTGGAGGTGCCCGCGCCGTTGGCGAAAATGATGACGTCCCGGTCGTCGAGCGCATTGGCCGTGATGACCTGGCCGTTTCCCACCGCGATGCGCGCCACGCCCGGCGTCGGGAACACGCGGGATTCACCGGCGAATAACTCGATTTCCGGCACCGGCTCGGCGTCTTCCTGCTGCTTGATGGGCGCATAACGTTCCGCTGTCTTTAGCGTGGGTGCGGCCACCGGCTTGACCGTGTTTATCGACAGTGCACCGTGTGCTTGTGGCGCGGAGACGGGCGTACTGGTTTGGGCTATGGCTTGGGCGGGCGTTTGCGCGCGCGCGGTCACCGCCGCGCCGGCCAGGCCAGCGCCCAGCGCGAAGGTGAGCGAGAGCGGCGCAAGTCGGGCAGACCAATAGGCCTTGCCGCGGGTGGCGACCCGCATCCGCGTCGGCAGTTGCGGCAGTAATGTGCGTAGTTGAATTTTCATGAGGCTTGTGTCCGGAAAATGGGCGTGGAGG
>JAZJZQ010000729.1:3192-13796 GCA_040389625.1 Pseudomonadota bacterium
TAATGTGCGTAGTTGAATTTTCATGAGGCTTGTGTCCGGAAAATGGGCGTGGAGGAGCCTGCACGCGGCGCTGCCGCGCGATTGGCGCTACCAGATACGGGGAACGTTCAGTGCGGTTCCAAAGACACGCTGGCGATGGGGGCGGGGGGCGGTGCCGCGACGGGCGGGGGGGAGGATGACGATGCAGTGGTGCCGCGATAGCGTCCAAGGTGCAATGCTTCCGGCGAATATTTGGCCCCGTTGCCCCCGTATAGCACAGGTATGCCCCGGGCGTGGACCATGGAGCGGGGCATGGGCTGGGTGCCGAACAGCGAGGTCAGGTCATAGCCCTTGTTGCCAATGGGGAGCTTGTCGTCCGGATTTCTCAGCAGCGCGGTAAGCTTGCCGGTCTCGCGTGCGACGATGATGTTTTTTGCCTGGTCCGGCGTGGCGTTGAGCGTCACGGTAGCGAACTGCGTATGCTCGCCGCTTTTCGGATCATCGACCGCACGCTGCCCAGTGGCCAGTACTTCCACGTTTTGCAGCAGCGGCAGGACCACCTTCTTGCCGTTCTGGTCGACCGTGAACATCAGGTCTATCCGGTCGCCCGGTTCCAGCATGCCGGAAATGGAATTGATTTCGTCGACCATGACGGTGATGGCGCGCTGTCCCTTCGCCAGCCGGGCGGAAAAGGTGGGGGCCCGCTTGCCGGCCATCTGGCTCCACATGATCATCTCCCCCGCCTTCACCTCGTAGGCGATGGCGCCGCCGTCGATGCGCTCGAATTCCGCCGGTTTCACGGCGCCGGAATGGGCGAACTCGACGGGTATTTTACGCACCGCGACGTTCTTGTTCGAGAGCACGCTGTTCTGTTCCAGGTTGGTCTTGGCCACGACCACGTCGACGGTTTGATGTTGATTGCGCGCTTCAATCTCGGCCACCTGTGTACTGAGGAAGCTGCGCGTGGCGCCCGCGGCGAGCAGGCCGATGGTGAGCGCCGCGCCCAGGATGCCCCAGGTCTTGTTAATCTTGGACAGCGCGGGAAATTTTATTTTCATGATTAGCCTGGAAGTGATAAGGCGTAGCTGAAATCCTGATAGGCCGTCGTGAAGGCGTCGAGCAACTGCTTGAGGACGCTGGTGTCGCCGCGCATGCCGACGCCCAGGGCAAGGGTGAGTGCGGCACAGACGATCACGAATTCCATGCTCGATTGGCCGCGCTGCGGCCGACGGTGGCTGGCGGGATGATTCATTTGGTTTGCTCCGGCGCAGTGACGGTGTTGAGCACGATGTCGGTGTCGCCGCCGTGGTCGCGGTAAATCACGGCGACCACCTCCGCGTCGCGCCGTTTGAAGAACAGCGTGGTGCCATGGCTGGGCTGGGTGGACGCGGCGTGCTCCAGACGCGAAGGCGCTGCGCCGCGTTCGAGCGTATAACCCTCGGCGTCGAACATGCGCTTGAGGTGCTCGACGTTGAACGCCATGCCCAGCGAATTGCGGACGGCCAAATATTCGGCATGTCGCTGGCCAGCCGTCGAGTTGGTCCTGCTGACCAGTCGGGAGCCGGACGGGAAGCGCGACAGAATGCGCTGTTCGGCCTGCTTTGCCGCGCTGCGCTGCCCCCCTGCCGCGCTCAGGCGCGTGACGGCGACCACGCCGCGGGTGCCGGCGCGAAACGGTTCCAGCTCTACTGTGGCGTAGAACTCTCCCAACGCCCGTCCAAGCACCAGCCTGGCACCGAGCGTATTTTCGACCAGCGGCTGTCCCAGGCTGTCACGGAACAGTGCCGCCACCTGAGCCGGCGTCTTCGGCGACAGAATGCCGCGCATCCGCAATGGCATACCGTTGGCGAGCAGCTCGCCGCCCGTATCGACGGCCTCGATACCTTGAGGAATGGTGACGGTGGGCCAAGCCACGTCCGCCAACGCGGCGGCGCCGGGCAACAGCAAAACGGCGACCAGCAGCGCGCCCGCTGCGTGGCCTTCCCGTCTCTTGCGGACTGCGACGTCGGTGTTGAACTCAGTCGTCATGGTGCCTGCTCCAGATTGTGCCACCGCCTGTGCCGTCACGAATCGAGCGTCATTGTCCGGCTCGGAAGTTAAAGGCGTCGCCTACATTTAATAACCAATGGCAAGTAGAAAATTGATTGACCGCAAACTTCGAGACGTTGCGACCAGTTAAATCAACATGGGTTGACGCAAATTGCCGCAGCGTCATTCTTTCAGCCGGTCCGGCGGCACCACGTCGGTCCAGAAATCGAGTTGTCCGAGCTTGGGGCCCGACACATGGCCAATCTCGACCAGCGCGACGCTGGCGCTCACCACCGGGGCGACCACCCTGAGTTTGGTGGCGGGCACCAGGGGGCCACTGTCGATGCGGGATTGGACCTGGGCCGGATTGTTGGCCTGCCAGCCGTCGATGACGATGCTGGTATGGCGCGTCAGCGCCAGGTTGATCTTGTCGAACGGCGCATACGTTGTCAGCCCGGCGGGCAGGTTGGCCAGCTGAACCGTCACGTTGGCGGTATAAATGCCTTTGCTTGCCAGTCCGAACTTGTCGGCGATGCCGTTAAACGGTGCGCCATCGTTGGCGGGCATAAAGGCGGCGGCCTGGTTTGCCTGCTGGCCCGGCCCGAAGCTGACGGCGACGTCCCGGTCGAAGTCCGCGATGAGCGATGTCCCGTCGGGGCCGCGCCAGAACAGGTTTTGATTGGCGAGGAAATTGCCGGCCACATCGCCCGTCTTGACGGGGGCGTCCGCGTTGCTGAAGAAGCGGCGGCGTACCTCGCCCGCCAATTCGGCCGGCGTTTTCCAGGTGCCGTAGGCGTCATTGCGGGTCATCGCCTCAAAGGCGACATATCTGCCGGCCATTTCGACCTGGCCGCCAATATCCTGGTATTTCGCAATGACCGGTATCAGCAGATACAGTGGCACCAGCGCAGCGGCGAGCAGCAGAAATTCGGTCAGCGCCTGGCCTTGCCGGCGCCGGCGCGCGCGATGGCCGGGCTTCATGGGTGTGTCCTCGTATTCGTAATGCGAAAGCCGCCGGCCAGATAGGGGGTGAATACCGCGCTGTTGACCAGTGCGTCCAGTTTCGCTTGGGTGGCCAGCATGTTGACTCCCGCGACGGACGTCATTTCGAGCGCCATGCCCGACTGCCCCAGGTTGCCCGTGACATCCGCGGCGGCAAACGAGCCGCCCCGCGACAGGCAATTCCTGGCGCCGGGGTCGAACGGATTGGGCCAGACATCGCACTCTAGCCCGGCGATGGTCTTGCGCTCGCCGGAACCCGAGGGCGGATGGCTGCGCATGGCGGCCAACAGCGCCGCCATGGCCGGGTTGGTGGCGGCATTGCGTTCGATGGCGTTGATCTCGGCAGTTGTGGGTAGCGGCAAGCGTTGCGGTGGCCTGGCGTTCGCCTGCCCGGCAGCGTCGCATGCGCCATGCGCGGTTTGCTCGCGCAGGTCAATATCGCATGTGCCCTGGCTGGAGAAAAGATGGGCGGTATGGTTCTTGGTTTCCATCAGGCTGCAATCGAGCGGATTGACGGTGTATGCCAGGCTGGACGAATAGCGGATGGTTCGATTGCTCGCCGAATAGCTATCGATGCGGCTGCTGATGACATGGTCGGGCCATGCGCGCGGCGGCTTCGAAGGAATGCCGCGTGCGCCGTTACGGCGGACGCAGTCCTCGACCTCCGCATGCAACTGGGTCAGACGGGTCGCGTCGTCCGGCCGGCCCTGCAGATAGCCATGCAGGCTCACCAGGTGCACCATGACCATGGCGCCCCGCGCACTCAGCGATTCGTGCGGCATGGCGGCCTTATTCATGGCGTCCTCGGCTTCCGTGGCGCCCCGAGCCGGTATCGACTGTATGCAGATGGCGAGGAGGAGTGGCACCCAGGCTGGCCGCCGCGCGCGGCCGAATCGGCGCCATCCGTCTGTGGTGGGGAAATCGGTGTTCATCGTGCTCCTCCCAATGTCATGGCGATGGCCAGGTCCGCCGCCGAGGTGGAAATGAGGTGCGCCTGCCAGTACGGATTGAACAGGCTGGCCAGTTCGCTCCGGCCGTCGCCGCGGGCGGCGGGGCGCTCGAAATAGACTTCGGATGTGGCGACCGCCGCCAGCACGTCGGCGGCAGGCTTGCCGTCGATGATGGCGAGCCTGCCGCCCGGCCTGACACCCGAGGTGCCGTCCGATGTTTTCAGCTGTTCCTTGGCCCGAGTAAGACGAATGGCAAATTTCATACGGGGATTTGGGTCGGTGGACATATAGGCCAGCGCCGGTGCTGCAAGGTCGTAAAAGGCGGGCAAGCCGCTGTAGTGCCAGTCGGCGCTGCTGGCGGAGGCGCTTGCGGCGGGATTGTCCGAACGCGAGTAGCCATAAGTTGCCGAACCGTCATCCGTCGGACCGGTCGCCGCCGCTTGCGTGCCGTAGCCCAGCGCCATTTCGTCGTCGTCGCATGTCGGCAAGCGGAAAATGCCGTGCATATGCCATGACCAGTGGTGCAACGACGCGGTGTCCATGGCTTTCCATTCGTCGAAGCCGATGAGCTCGGTACCGCCACGGCGGCGGAACGCAGCCTTGCTTCCCAGGATGCAGGGGAAATTATTGGCCGAGGTCCACGACCGTTGTTTGACAAACGCGTCCCGATTGGTGGCTTCGATCACCGCGTCCTTGAAGCGGCCTCGCTCCTCCCCCGCATAACGTTGTATGAAGGGCTCGCCTTCGAACAGGGAAAAATTGTCGGTAAGCGGCATGGTGTCGACATGGACCGTGCCTTGACCGGCATAGTTGGCGTCGGCTACCTGCTGCATGAGCGCTGCGCGGGCCGGAAGGAAGGTTGCCGCCATGTTCGCTTGCGCCCCTTGCAGGACAGTCTTGGCGGCCTCGGACGCGGCGACCGTCGCTTGCGCGGCCGCCTGGACCGCGCTATCGACGCTTTCGGCGGTGATCTCTGCGCCATAGAGGCTGAGCAAATAGCACACCGGAACGTACTCGACCAAGGCCAGCGCGACCGGGACGGAATAATAGGTGTAGCAGCTCAGCGGAGGAACGTTCTGCGTGTGTCTGACGACATGCGACGACCACGAGGCGATGCTGACCGCCTGCGCTATCATCACTTCGTTGGCCATCAGCGCGCGGTTCGTATAAGCGTCGAAATTCAGTGCGCGCGCGTGCATGACAGCGGCGCTGTAGGCCACCGCATCCGCAGTGTTGACGAGTTTGGTTTTTTCGGCGGTGAGCTGGCCGATATTGAACAGGAAAAGCAGGGTGGCAAGGCCACCCATGAGGACGAAAATGCCGTAGATTAGCGCCTGTCCGCGCTGGCGGCGTTTCCCGAGCTTTGCGCCGAACATTGTCGTTGCCGGTTTCATGATGCACGCTCTTGATGTGGGATGTTGGACGGCGCCCGCGCGATGTCATGCACTGGTGGATGCGGTGCGCCGCTGGCTCACTGCTTGCCGGTCGTTGCCTGGTCGCCATAGGTCGACAGCGAATTCTTCGCGTTATCCTTGGCTGCCGCTTCGGCCTTGGTGGCGGCGGCTCCGGCCTGGGTGATGGCGTTGGTACCGTTTTTTCCAGACACCTCCAGCGCCATGGCGGCGGTCTGGTTGCGCACCGTCGCCCCGAACAACTGGTACACGGCAATAGCAGCGACTGCGATGAGGGCGACGATGATGATGTATTCAGTCATCCCCTGGCCGCGCTGGCGAGATTGTTTAAATTTCCACGATGTCGGTTTCATTTTCATTTCCTTTCAATTGGGAAATACATCTTGTTTAATGAATAACCTTAAGGTGTCCTCATGGTATGATGTTTTTGATAAATAGACTTAACAAATATCAATTGAAAAGTGGAATTACCCAATGGTTGCGGAGGCCTCCAACTGCGGGCCGTTTCAATGAGGGCAACGTAGATCCGGCAGGGAAGTCGTGCTGGGGGATGGCGACAGGACGGATAGACGATAGGGTATCGCTATTTGGAGAGGAATCCGGTTGTCGCTTGTGGACTGATGGGGCGCCCGAAGGCTGGTTCCGTCTTCCCTGCCGTATTGAGGGATTGAAACGTATGACTTGCCAAATCAACGACTGAGCCAGCCGTGATCCGGCGCTGTCCGTCTCCGGAATGGAAAAACAGGACAGCACCAACGATGAAGCTTATTCCTCGTCCAGCGGATCGACGGGCGGCGCGGCGGGGATGGCGTACTTTTCTTCGGCCCAGGCGCCCAGGTCGATCTGTTTGCAGCGTTCCGAGCAGAACGGGCGGTATTTGTTTTCCGGCTTCCACTCCACTTTGGCGGAGCAGGTGGGGCAATCGACTACGGTCATGGCATTCACTTCAAAAGTTACAGAGCGTGAGCTCGAAGGGGACATCGTCTTCCAGCGGCTTGGGCTTGAGGTCGCCGCCCTGGGTGGTAAAGCGTACCCACAGCATGTATTTGTTGGCTGAAATTTCGGGGATGGCGCCCAGCGTTTCATCGAGCGTCAGGCGCAGCATCTGGTACACCTTGCCTTGCAGCATTTGCTGGTAGCTGCCGCCGACGGCGATCATCTTGACCGGGCCGCCCGAGTCGCGCAGCAGGCGCAGCACCAGGGCCAGCGCGTCGAACAGGGGCGCCAGCGGCGCGAACCAGTTGGCGATGTCGTTGAAGCGCTGTTCGGCGCTGCGCTGCTGCCACGCATAGTAGGACGGCAAGTCGAACTCGCAGGCGCCGCCGGGGATGATGGTGCGGCCCCGGATCGACATCAGCCATTCGTTGTCGCGCACGTTCTGGCCCGTCTTGCCCTGGGCCGCCACCAGCGCGCTGCTGACGGTGTCCAGTTCGCCCAGGATGGCGTCCAGCGTCTCGGCCTGGACGTTGGGATTCATGCGGTAGCCCAGCAGGCTCTGGCGCTGGCGTTCCAGCTCTTGCAGTAAATCGGATTTGAGGTCGGCCCGTCCTGCCACTTCCAGCATGTCGAAGATGGTGGCCAGGGCGACATGGTGCTGCATCGGATGTTCTTGATGTACAAAGAACTTGAATTTCTCGTACAGGTCCTCCAACCGCAACAACGTACGTATGCGCTCGTTGAAAGGATATTCGTAGACGATCAAAATAACATCCCTTTATGTGTGGACCCGCTGGTAATCCCGTGATTTTGAAGCAAGCGAAGCAAAATTACAAACGTTGTGCGGGGTTTGACGCCGTTCTGTCCGAAAATGCCAGATATAACTGGTGCAGACGCTCGATCTGGGGCGCCAGCGCGTCCAGCCCGGCGTCGTTGACGATCACGTCGTCGGCCGCGGCCAGCCGGGCCTGGCGCGTGGCCTGTGCCGCCATGATGGCCCGCACTTGCGCTTCTGGCAAGTGGTTGCGCGCCATCACCCGGGCGATCTGTACCGATACCGGGCAGTCTACCGCAAGCACGCGCGACACTCGCGCACGCCATGTGCCCGATTCCACCAGCAGGGGGATGGCCAGCATCACATAGCAGCCGGTGGCGGCGGCCGTGGCCGCCTCCGTCTCGGCCCGGATGCGGGGGTGCAAAATCGCTTCCAGCCTGGCCTTGGCGCCCGCGTCGGCGAACACCAGCTGGCGCATGCGGGTCCGGTCCAGGGCGCCGGCGGCGTCGGCGAACGCGGGCCCGAACGCGGCCACGATGGCCGGCATGGCCGCGCCGTCCGGCGCCGTCAGCCGGTGGGCGATCTGGTCGGTGTCGATCACGGACACGCCGCGCGCGGCGAACAGGTCGGCCACCGTGCTCTTTCCGCTGCCGATGCCGCCCGTCAGGCCTACCGTGAAACGTGGTTGCCCGCCCATGTCAGCCCAGCAGGCCGGACGTGAAGCCCGACAGTTGCTTGCCGTACAGCAGGGCGATCAGGCCGGCGGCGGCCAGGTAGGGGCCGAACGGGATGGGGTTGTGGCGGCCGTGGCGGGCGAACACGATCAGGCAGATGCCGACCACGGCCCCCACCACGGACGACAGCAGGATGATGGCCGGCAGGATGGCCCAGCCCATCCACGCGCCCAGCGCGGCCAGCAGCTTGAAGTCGCCGTAGCCCATGCCCTCCTTGCCCGTGGCCAGCTTGAACAGCCAGTAGATTGACCACAGGGCCAGGTAGCCGGCCGCGGCGCCGATCACGGCGTCCTGCAGCGGCACGAAAGTGGCGTTGATGTTGAGCAGCAAACCGGCCCACAGCAGGGGCAGCGTGAGGTCGTCCGGCAGCATCTGGGTGTCGTAGTCGATGAAGGTCATGGCCACCAGCGCGCACACGAAGCCGATGGCCGCCAGCCCGGCCCAGCCGCTGCCGAAGTGCCACACCATGAGGGCCGCCAGCGCGCCCGTCAGCAACTCCACGGTCGGATAGCGGGCCGAGATGGGCGCCTTGCAGGCCCGGCACTTGCCGCCCTGCACCAGGTAACTGAACACGGGCACGTTTTCCATGGCCGTGATCTGGTGTCCGCAGTGGGGGCAGGCCGAACGGGGCACGACCAGGCTGTAGCGGTCCGTGTGGGGCGGCTCCTTGCCGCTTTCCGTGGCCACGTAGTTGTCGGACTCGCGCTGCATCATTTTCGGCAGGCGGTAGATGACGACGTTGAGGAAACTGCCGAACATGAGACCGAACAGGCCGGCGATCAGGCTGATGGGGAGGTCGGCGGGGGCAGCGAAGAACAGGGTAGATTGCAGCATGGAGTGATGCGCCCTGGGGGCGTCGTTATTGTCACGGGTCGAGTTTAAAGCATTCCGGTGCGCCGTTGCGGCGCTTTTTGAGTGGCGGGGGCCGGCGCGCGGCCCCCGCCGGCGTTACACCACGGAGCCGAGCTTGAAGATGGGCAGGTACATGGCGATCACCAGGCCGCCGATGATCACGCCCAGGATCACCATGATCAGCGGTTCCATCAGGCTCGACAGGGAAGCGACGGCGTCGTCCACCTCTTCCTCGTAGAAGTCGGCCACCTTGCCCAGCATGGCGTCGAGCGAACCGGATTCCTCGCCGATGGCCACCATCTGCGTCACCATGTTGGGGAACACGTCGGCGTTCTGCATGGCCACCGTCAGGCTGGTGCCGGTGCTCACTTCGCTCTGGATGCGGCGCGTGGCGTCCAGGTAGACGGCGTTGCCGGCCGCCCCGCCCACCGAGTCGAGCGACTCGACCAGCGGCACCCCGGCCGCGAACATGGTGGCCAGGGTGCGGGTCCAGCGGGCGATGGTGGCCTTGCGGATCACGTCGCCGAAGATGGGCGCCTTGAGCAGGGCCACGTCCATGAAGCGTTGCACCTTGAGCGAGCGCTGCCAGGCCCGGAAGAAGAAGTAGATGCCGCCGAACAGGCCGCCGAAGATCACGTACCACCACTTGACGAAAAATTCCGAGATCGCCATCACGGCCAGGGTGGGGGCGGGCAGGTCGGCGCCGAAGCTCTTGAACACTTCCTTGAAGGCCGGCACCACCCAGATCATGATGACGGCCGTGACGATGAAGGCCACGGCTAAAATGGAGACGGGATACATCAGGGCCGACTTGATCTTGGCCTTCATGGCCAGCGTCTTTTCCTTGTAGATCGCCAGCCGGGTCAGCAAGTCTTCCAGGATACCGGCCTGTTCGCCGGCCCCCACCAGGTTGCAGAACAGGGGATCGAAATACAGGGGGAACTTGCGGAACGCCTGGTTCAGGCTGGTACCGGTCTCGATGTCGGCCCGCAAGTCCAGCACCAGCTTGGACACGGACGGGTTGCTGTGGCCCTTGCCGACGATGTCGAACGATTGCAGCAGGGGCACGCCGGCCTTCATCATGGTGGCCAGCTGGCGCGTGAACAGGGAAATGTCCTTGTCCGTCACTTTCTTGCCGCTGCGGTAGACCTTTTTCTTGACCTTGGTCACCATGATGCCCTGGCGGCGCAGCGTCACGTTGACGACGGCCTCGCCGCCGGCGCGCAGTTCGCCGCGCACGGTCTTGCCGGTCTTGTCCTTGCCCTCCCAGGCGAAGACGGATTCCTTGATCGGGGTGCCGCTCGATGTGGCCATGGTCACTTTCCTATTCGTTGGTGCAGCCGAGTACTTCTTCCAGGCTGGTCAGGCCGTTCTTGACCTTGACCAGGCCCGACTGGCGCAGCGATTTGACGCCCTCGGCCTCGGACTGGGCCGCAATTTGCATGGCGTTGCCGCTGGCCAGGATCAACGCTTCGATGGCCGGCGAGATCGGCATGATCTGGTAGATGCCGACCCGGCCCTTGTAGCCGCCGCCGTTGCACCGTTCGCAGCCGACGGGACCGTACGGCTTCCAGCTGCCGTCCAGCTCCTCGGGCTGGAAGCCGGCCTTGACCAGCAGCTCGTTGGAAATGTCGACCGGCTGCTTGCAGGTGCACAGCCGGCGCGCCAGGCGCTGGGCCGTGATCAGGATCACGGACGAGGCGATGTTGAACGGCGCCACCCCCATGTTCATCAGCCGCGTCAGGGTGGACGGGGCGTCGTTGGTGTGCAGGGTGGAAAACACCATGTGGCCGGTCTGGGCCGCCTTGATGGCGATGTCGGCCGTCTCCAGGTCGCGGATCTCGCCCACCATGATGATGTCCGGGTCTTGCCGCAGGAACGACTTGAGGGCCACCGGGAAGGTCAGGCCGGCCTTGTCGTTGACGTTGACCTGGTT
>JAZJZQ010000730.1:0-3988 GCA_040389625.1 Pseudomonadota bacterium
TCACGATCAGCAGCAGATACACACCACCGGCGATGCGCGCGTAAACATTCCGTACGGGTCCATCCAGGTCATCGTGCATGGCACATTCCTTTTCAGTGGATTCGGTTATTGTAGTATTCTTGCAATCTTAAATACCCGTCAAGCATACCCCATTCGCTTCCGCAAGCACATAACTCCAGGCACCAACCACAGCACCCGGACCGTTTTCCCGAGCTGACCGAATCGACTTTTGCCCGCATGGTGTGCGGCACGCGCCGCTTTGGCGACACGCCGTTTGTCACCGCGGTCCAGGTCACCCATGCCGATCCAGGCTATCGCGCCGAATATGAGCGCATCCTGCGGGCGCCGGTGGCATTTGGCAGCGCCAGGAACGCGATGCGCATCGACGACGCGTGGCTGACCCACCGCATCGCACTGCAGCCGCGCTACGTGTTCGGCATCCTGAGCCAGCATGCGCAGGCGTTGCTGGAACAGCTGGAGCAATCGAAATCGACGCGGGGCCGCGTCGAGTGCCTGTTGATGGCCGTGCTGCACACCGGCAGCGCCAGCATGGACCTGGTCTGCGCCAAACTCGGGCTCAGTCGCCAGACCCTGTTCCGCAAGCTGAAGGCGGAGGGCACCACGTTCGAGCAGGTGCTGGACCAGTTGCGCCACACGCTGGCGCTCCATTACCCCGACGGGAAGCGCGCCTCGGTCAACGAAACGGCTTACCTGGTGGGCTTTTCCGATCCGGCCGCGTTCTCGCGCGCGTTCAAGCGCTGGACCGGGTGCAGCCCGCGCGCGCGCCAGGCGCGCGGCCCTGTGTCGGGCTCCTGGCGCCACCCGCCGTGTCGCCGGACCCAAACGGGAGCCCCCGGCCATGTTATTCTATCGGGCTTTGTCCGTTCCCGACGCCACCCACTGTCCGCGCACAACGCCCGCGCGGCTGGATGATGCGCAAAAAATAACATTGTAAGTGTCTGATCGTATGCATAAAATTACCCTCTACGGCATCCCCAACTGCGACACCGTCAAGAAAGCCCGCGTGTGGCTGGCCGACCAGCAGCACGAATTTGCCTTCCACGATTTCAAAAAGCAGGGCCTGACGCGCGACGTCGTGGCCGGCTGGCTGCGCCAGGTGCCGCGCGACGTGCTGGTCAACCGCAAGGGCACCACCTGGCGCGCCCTGTCGGACGCCCAGAAGGCTGCCGTGGTGGATGACGACAGCGCCATCGCCCTGGTGCTGGCCTTCCCCTCCATCGTCAAGCGCCCCGTGCTCGACAAGGACGGCCAGTACGCGGTCGGCTTCTCGGCCGCCCAATACCAACAGATTTTCAATCCCTGACCCCAACAATCCCCCATGATGACTTCCAAGACCCTGGCGCTGACGGAAAAACTGATCGCCCTCTCCTCTGTTACCCCGGACGACAAGGGCTGCCAGCAGCACCTGATCGACCTGCTGTCGCCGCTGGGCTTCGCCTGCGAAGTGATCGAATCGAACGGCGTGACCAATCTGTGGGCACGGCGCGGCACGACGGCGCCGCTGCTGGTGTTTGCCGGCCACACGGACGTGGTGCCCACCGGCCCCGTTGAACAGTGGCGTTCGGAACCGTTCAACCCCACCCACCGCGACGGCAAGCTGTATGGCCGCGGCGCCGCCGACATGAAGACCTCCATCGCCGGCATGGTGGTGGCCTGCGAGGAGTTCATCGCCGCCCATCCCGACCACCAGGGTTCGATCGGCTTCTTGATCACCAGCGACGAGGAAGGTCCGGCCATCGACGGCACCGTGGTGGTGTGCAATATGCTGCGCGAACGGGGCGAGCAGCTCGACTACTGCATCGTGGGCGAACCGACCTCCGACGAGACACTGGGCGACATGATCAAGAACGGCCGCCGCGGCTCGCTGTCGGCCAAGCTCACCATCAAGGGCGTGCAGGGCCACATCGCCTACCCGCAGCTGGCGCGCAACCCGATCCACCTGGCCGCGCCGGCGCTGGCCGAACTGGTGGCCGAGCGCTGGGACGAGGGCAATGAATACTACCTGCCCACCTCGTGGCAGATGTCCAACATCAACGCCGGCACGGGCGCCAACAACGTCATCCCCGGCGAGATGGTGATCGACTTTAACTTCCGCTTCTCCACCGCCAGCACCCACGAGGGCCTGAAGCAGCGTGTGCACGCCATCCTCGACAAGCACCAGCTGCACTACGACCTGAAATGGACGCTGGGCGGCCTGCCCTTCCTGACCCCGCGCGGCACGCTGAGCGACGCGCTGGCCGCCGCCATCCGCGCCGAAACGGGCGTGGAGACGGAACTGTCGACCACCGGCGGCACCTCGGACGGCCGCTTTATCGCGCAGATCTGCCCCCAGGTGATAGAATTCGGGCCTCCCAACGCCAGTATCCACAAGATCGACGAGCACATTGAGCTGCGCTTTGTCGATCCGCTGAAGAATATCTACCGGCGCACGCTGGAAAACCTGCTGCGCTGACCCCCGGCCCGGGGCGCCCCACGGCGCCCGGCCCGCGGGCCAACCTTGACCGTTATACCGAGATTGCCATGACTACGACTCCCTTCACCACGCCGCGCGACCTGCTGCGCTACGCCGTCACCCGCTTCAACACCGCCAAGCTGTTCTTCGGCCACGGCAGCGCCGAGGCGCTCGACGAGGCGGCCTACCTGATCCTGCACACGCTCAAGCTCCCGCTCGACAAGCTCGATCCGTTCCTGGACGCGCGCCTGCTGCCGGAGGAAGTGGCGGCCGTGCTGGCCGTGATCGAGCGCCGCGCCGTGGACCGCGTGCCGGCCGCCTACATCACCAACGAAGCGTGGCTGGGCACCTACAACTTCTACGTCGACGAGCGCACCATCGTGCCGCGCTCCTTCATCGCCGAACTGATCCCCGACTACTTCGCGCCGTGGGTCAATGAGCCCGACAACATCGCCAACGTGCTCGAACTGTGCACTGGCTCCGGTTGCCTGGCCATCATGCTGGCCGACGCCTTCCCGGACGCCCAGGTCGACGCCGTCGACATCTCGGCCGACGCGCTCGACGTGGCGCGCCGCAACGTGGCCACCTACAAGCTGGAAGAGCGGGTACACCTGATCCAGTCCGACCTGTACGCCAACGTGCCGGCCAAGAAGTATGACCTGATCATCACCAACCCGCCCTACGTCAACTCCGGCTCCATGGCCAAGCTGCCCAAGGAATACCTGGCCGAACCGCAGATCGCCCTCGACGGCGGCAGCGACGGCATGGACCTGGTGCGCAAGATCGTGGCCGGCGCCGCCGAACGCTTGAGCGACGACGGCATCCTGATCGTCGAAATCGGCAACGAGCGCGAGTTCGCCGAAGCGGCCTTCGGCCACCTGGGCCTGACCTGGCTCACCACCAGCGCCGGCGACGACATGGTATTCCTGCTGACGGCCGACCAGCTCAAACTGTAATCACCGAACAACCTCGCCGGCCTCCGCGCCGGCCTTCAAGAAGACAAGATGATCCGTTTTATTCAAGTAAGCCTGATGCGCGGCATAAAGCCGCTGCTGGAGCAAGTCGACGTTACGCTCAATCCGGGCGACAAGATCGGCCTGATCGGCGCCAATGGCGCGGGCAAATCGAGCCTGTTCGCCATGCTGCGCGGCGAGCTGCATCCCGACCAGGGCGAAATCGACTTCCCCGCCAAGTGGCGCATGGCTTACGTGGCCCAGGAAACCCCGCCGCTCGAGCGCGCCGCGCTCGACTACGCGATCGACGGCGACGTCACCCTGCGCAAGCTGGAGGCCGAACTGGCGCGCCTGGAAGCGGAACCGGAGTCGCATGACAACGGCATCGCCATCGGCGAGATCTACAGCGCGCTGGCCGACGCCGACGCCTACACCGTGCAGTCGCGCGGCGAACAGCTGCTGCTGGGCCTGGGCTTCTCGCTCGACCAGATGCAGCAGCCGGTGGCCAGCTTCTCCGGCGGCTGGCGCATGCGCCTGAACCTGGCGCAGGCGCTGATGTGCC
>JAZJZQ010000731.1:0-5294 GCA_040389625.1 Pseudomonadota bacterium
GCCACTACGACGAGCTGGTCGAAGGCGGCCTGCTGCAAACCATCGAATCGAACGACACGGCCGAATTCTTCTGACGCCGATGGTGCCGGACCGCGCCGGACCGCGCCCGGTTACGCCAGATTGCGCCGGCTTCAGGCCAGCGTGAGGAATCGCATTGGATCGACCTTCCACTTGGACGGTGACTCGTGGCCGACGATCTTGTCGCCGCCACCAAAACCCAGCCCGCGCGACAAGTCGATGGTTTCCGGCTTGATGTAGAGATTTTGCCTGGTGTTGAAGAAAACGTTGACCTTGGGCGCCAGCAGATTGGTGTCATGCGGCTCGATCACCACTCCCAGCCGGCCCGACTCCAGCAGCACCATGGTGCCGACCGGATAGATCCCCACGCAGCGCATGAATTCCTGGGCATACACGGGATTGAAGTGGAACTTGCTCCACTCATAAATCTTGCGCAGGGCCGCCGCTGCAGACATGCCCTTGTGATAGCAGCGGTCCGCCGTGATCGCATCATAAACGTCGACAATGGCCGCCATCTGCGCCAGTTCGCTGATATCGTCGCCGGCCTGTTTGTCCGGATAACCGCTGCCGTCGCGCCGCTCGTGGTGGTGCAGCGTGATGTCGAGCGGAATGGGGCCCACTTCCGGCGACTGCAGCAGGATATCGTAGCCATCCTTGGGGTGGCGCTTGATGATGGCAAATTCCTCGTCCGTCAGCGGCCCCGGTTTATTCAGGATGGCGTCCGGCACCAGCGCCTTGCCCGTGTCGTGCAGCAAGCCGCCCAGGCCCGCCTGGTGGGTGATGTCGGCGTCCATGCCGCGCGAGCGGCAAAACGCCACCAGCAGCGCGCATACGCTCACGGAATGGAGAAAGGTGTAGTCATCCTTGGTCTTGATGCGCAGCAGCCCCACTAGCGCGCCCGGATTGCGCAGGATGGATTCCGTAATGTTCTGCACCACGGGTTGCACCTGGTCCAGTTCGATCGCCTTGCCCAGCCGGGCATCGCGCATCACGGAACGCACCAGGGTCGAGGCCTGGTGCCGGATCTGGGTCGCGCGCGCCATTTCCTCGCCCAGCGAAACGCGCGTCACCACCACCGGCTTGGCCGCCAGCTCCACCAGTTCCCGTTCCGTTGCCGCCTGCGCCTCGTCCAGGGTGGGCGCATTGACCACGTCCAGGCCCTTGGCGCTGTCTATCACCACGTCGTGGATGCCGGCCTGGATGATCTTGCGGATCTCGTCCTCGCTGCTGATGAGGAAACGGTTGCGGATGAACGGATGGGTCATCCAGTCGCAACTGAGGTCATGGATGTACATGCCCACTTTCAGCTGTGAGGAATCGACTTTCTTAAACATACAAAACGCTCACAAAGGGGGCTGAGACGGCAAGAGGAGTTAGAATGAGTATAACAAATAGTTTCTGTCCAGGACTATCTTTTGCCGGTCAGGCAGCTTTTGTAACCGGTTTTTTACATAATGCGCAACACGTCTGCCCTGTAAAATCCATGGAATTACGCCAACTTCGCTATTTTGTCGCCATCGTCGACCATGGCTCCCTGTCGCGGGCGGCGCTGGTGCTGCACGTGGCGCAGCCGGCGCTGACCCAGCAGCTGCGCCAGCTGGAAGATGAGCTGGAAGCGCAGCTGCTGCACCGCACGGCCCAGGGTGTGCTCAGCACGGATGCCGGCAAAGTGTTCTACCAGCACGCGCAAGCGATCCTCAAACAGGTGGCCGACGCCAAGTCGGCCGTCACGCAATCGGCCACACGCCCGTCCGGCAGCGTGACGCTGGGCTTGCCCCACAGCATATCGGGCGCCCTGGCCCTGCCCTTGCTGATGGCGGCCCGCAAGCATTATCCTGAAATTACGCTGCAATTGACGGAAGAACTGACGGGTAACCTGAGCGAACAGCTCAAGGCGGGCCGGGTCAACCTGGCCGTGCTGTTTGACGACGGGCAGCTGACGCCGTTCGCCTGCACCCCGCTGGCGGAGGAAGAATTGCGCTTTATCTGCCGCGCCGACGCGGCCTGCGCGCCGGACGGCACGGCCGTCACGCTGGCGCAGGCATTGGCTGCGCCCCTGATCCTGCCCGGCCTGCAGCATGGCGTGCGGCCGCGGATAGAAAGCGTGGCGCGCACGGCGGGGCTAACGATAGGCAATGTCATCGAAATCAACTCGATCGCCATCCTGAAATCCGCCATCCTGGCCGACATGGGCGCCACCATCCTGCCCGTGGCGCCCGTGCTGGACGAGCTGGAACGGGGCGCCATGCGGTCCTACCGCATCCACAGCCCCGCCATCTCGCGCACGGTGGTGCTGTGCGCCTCGAAGAACATTCCGCTCACCAACGCCGCCGCCGCCGTCAGCCGGCTCGCGGTACAGGTGGCGGCGGAGCTATGCGCCGGCGGCACCTGGCTGGGCGCCCGCCTGCTGCCCTAAGCAGCCGCGCGCAGACCAGCGGCACTTGCAACGCGCAACGCCTGCCCTGTGGCCGCTGCAGAACACGCATTACTTATGCATGCCATCACTTTTTCTTATACCCCCATCCGCAAACGGTATTTCCGTATACGTTAACTAAGCCCTACACTGGGCGCGAAGCGGATTTTTAAGCCTAAAATATCTGCATCGCCGCCATAACAGGCGGCTAATGGCCCGACCCTGGTGCGCCTACCCGGCGTTCCCACAGACCGGGCGCGATCTGAGACCACGGAGACACCTACATGCCTGATACCACGGCCACCGGCCCTGCCACGTCCACCGGCGTTGCAGCGACTGCCAACGACCGCCTCACCACCGTCACCCTCGACGACAAATACACGGCCACCAACGGCGACATCTTCCTGTCCGGCATCCAGGCCCTCGTGCGCCTGCCCATGATGCAGCGCCAGCGCGACCTGGCCGCCGGCCTGAACACGGCCGGCTTCATCTCCGGCTACCGCGGCTCGCCGCTGGGCGGCCTCGATGAGAACCTGTGGAAGGCGCAAAAGCACCTGGCCGACAACCACGTCCAGTTCGTGCCCGGCGTCAACGAGGACCTGGCCGCCACGGCCGTCTGGGGCTCGCAGCAGGTGGACCTGATCGGCGAGGCCAGGTACGACGGCGTGTTCGCCATGTGGTACGGCAAGGGCCCCGGCGTGGACCGCTGCGGCGACGTCTTCAAGCACATGAACCATGCCGGCACCGCCAAACACGGCGGCGTGCTGCTGGTGGCCGGCGACGACCACGGCGCCTATTCGTCCACCCTGCCGCACCAGTCCGACCACCTGTTCTCGGCTTCCATGATTCCTGTGCTCTATCCGTGCAATGTGCAGGAATACCTGGACCTGGGCCTGCACGGCTGGGCCATGTCGCGCTTTTCCGGCTGCACGGTGGCCTTCAAGGCCCTGGCCGACACGGTCGAATCGTCGGCCTCCGTCGACGCCGACCCGTTCCGCGTCGAATGCAAGATCCCGCACGACTTCCACATGCCCGAAGGCGGCCTGAACGCGCGCCTGTCCAGTATTCCACTGGGCCAGCAGGCCCGCAACCAGGAAGCGCTGATGCAGGACTACAAGATCTATGCAGCCCTGGCCTACGCCCGCGAGAACAAGCTCAACCACACCACCATCACCAGCCCGGACGCCAAGCTCGGCATCATCGCCTCCGGCAAGTCCTACCTGGACGTGCTGGAAGCGCTGGAAGAACTGGGCATCGACGAGGACATGGCGGCCAAGGTCGGCCTGCGCCTGTTCAAGGTGGCCATGCCGTGGCCGCTGGAACCGGACAGCGTGCGCGAATTCGCACAAGGCCTGGACGAGATCCTGGTGGTGGAAGAAAAGCGCCAGATCGTCGAGTACCAGCTCAAGGAACAGCTCTACAACTGGCGCGACGACGTGCGTCCGCGCGTGATCGGCAAGTTCGATGAAAAAGGCGAATGGGTGGCACCGCGCGGCGAATGGCTGCTCACCTCCAAGGCCGACTTCTCCGTGTCGCAAGTGGCGCGCGTGATCGCCAGCCGCGTGGCACGCCTGATCTCGGACCCCGTCACGTGCGACCACATCAAGGCCCGCCTGACCTTCCTGGACGCCAAGGACGCCGTGCTGAAGAAGGCCATCAACACCCCGTTCCGCCCCGCCTTCTACTGCTCCGGCTGCCCGCACAACACCTCGACCAAGGTGCCCGACGGCAGCCTGGCGCTGGCCGGCATCGGCTGCCACGTGATGGCCACCTCGATCTACCCCGAGCACAACAAGCTGACCACCCACATGGGCGGCGAAGGGGCACCGTGGATAGGCCAGGCCGCCTTCTCCAAGCTGCCGCACGTGTTCCAGAACCTGGGCGACGGCACCTACTTCCACTCCGGCTACCTGGCCATCCGCGCGGCCGTGGCGGCCCGCGTCAACATGACCTACAAGATCCTGTACAACGACGCTGTCGCCATGACGGGCGGCCAGCCGGTAGACGGCATCACTTCCGTGCCCATGATCGCCCAGCAGATGGCGGCCGAGGGCATCAAGCGCATCGCCCTGGTGACGGAAGACCTGAGCCGCTACACGGACCGCTCCGCGCTGCCGGCCATCGTCAGCCTGCACGACCGCAAGGAGATGGACGCCGTGCAGCGCGAACTGCGCGAAGTGCAAGGCGTGTCCGTGCTGATCTACGACCAGACCTGCGCCGCCGAGAAGCGCCGCCGCCGCAAGAAGGGCGAGTTCCCCGACCCGGCCAAGCGCATGGTCATCAACGAAGCCGTGTGCGAAGGCTGCGGCGACTGCGGCATCCAGTCCAACTGCACCTCCATCCTGCCCAAGGAGACGGACTTCGGCCGCAAGCGCACCATCGACCAGTCATCCTGCAACAAGGACTACTCGTGCGTCAAAGGCTTCTGCCCCAGCTTCGTGACGGTGGAAGGGGGCACGCTGAAGAAATCGAAAACGGGTGTCACCAAGGATAACGCGGACGACGGCTTCGGCCCGCTGCCGCTGCCCGCGCTGCCCGACTGCGAACAGCCGTACAACATCCTCATCAACGGCATCGGCGGCACCGGCGTGATCACCGTCGGCGCCCTGATGGGCATGGCGGCCCACCTGGAAGGCAAGGGCGCGTCCGTGCTGGACATGACGGGCATGTCGCAGAAGAACGGCTCCGTCACCTCGCACGTGAAGATCGCCCGCACCCCGGCCCACCTGCGCGCCCAGCGCATCGCCACCGGCGAGGCGGACCTGATCCTCGGTTGCGACATGCTGACGGCCGGCGCCGCCGACGCCGTCTCCAAGATGCGTCCGGGCCGCACCATGGCCGTCATCAACCTGCACGAGCAGCC
>JAZJZQ010000732.1:0-3444 GCA_040389625.1 Pseudomonadota bacterium
AGCCCAGCAGCAGCACGCCGACGAAGCACCACCAGATGATTTTGTAGGTTTCATAGTCGAATAACATGGTCGCTCCTTAGTGTGCGGGCGCGCGATCGGTGCGTTCCCAGTGGTACTGGCCCGTGTGCAGGCTGCTCGGCCCCAGCCGGGCGAACTTGATCATCAAGCCCATCTCGATCACCAGCAGCAGCGTGTAGAAGCCGATGAAGCCGGCCAGGCTGAAGTACAGGCTGCCCGCCTGCAGCGTGGAGGCGGACAGGTGGGTGGGCAAGATGCCGGCGATAGTCCACGGCTGGCGGCCATACTCGGCCACCACCCAGCCCAGCTCGGCGGCCAGCCAGGGCAGGGGGATGGCGCACACGGCCAGCCGCAGCAGCCAGCGCTGGGCCGCCAGCCGCTTGCGGATCAGGAAGTAGAACGAGCAGCTGAAGATGAACAGGAACAGCAGGCCCAGCCCCACCATGGCGCGGAACGACCAGAACAGCGGGGCCACTTTGGGGATGGTGTCGTTGACGGCTAGTTGGATCTGGGCCTCGGTCGCGTCCGTAACGTTGGGCGTGTATTTCTTGAGCAGCAGGCCGTAGCCCAGGTCGGCCTTGACGGCGTCGAAGGCGGCGCGCGCCTCGGGCGAAGTGTCGCCGCCCTTGAGCCGGGTCAGGGCCGCATAGGCCGTCATGCCGTTGCGGATGCGCACCGCGTGCTGCTGCTTGAGCTCCTTGATGCCAATCACCGGCTTGTCGGCCGAACGGGTGGCGATCAGGCCCAGCACGTAGGGTATCTTGACGGCGTAGTCCGTGCGCTCGGCCGCGTCGTTGGGCAGGCCGACGACGGTGATGCCGGCCGGGGCCGGCTCCGTATTCCATTCCGCTTCGATGGCGGCCAGCTTGACCTTGTTTACTTCGCCGGCCGTGTAGCCCGATTCGTCGCCCAGCACGATGACGGACAGGGTGGACGCCAGCCCGAAGCCGGCCGCGATGGCGAACGAGCGCAGTGCAAACGGGATGTCGCGCGCCTTCAGCAGGTAAAAGGCGGAAATGCCCAGCACGAACATGGATGCCGTCACATAGCCGGCCGCCACCGTGTGCACGAACTTGACCTGCGCCACGGGATTGAAGATGACGTCGACGATGCTGACCAGTTCCATGCGCATGGTCTCGTAGTTGAACTCGGCGCCCACCGGATGGTTCATCCAGCCGTTGGCGATCAGTATCCACAGGGCCGACAGGCTGGAGCCGAAGGCGACCAGGAAGGTCACGCCCAGGTGCTGCACCTTGCTCAGCTTGCTCCAGCCGAAGAAGAACAGGCCGACGAAGGTCGATTCCAGGAAGAAGGCCATCATGCCTTCGATGGCCAGCGGAGTGCCGAAGATGTCGCCCACGTAGTGCGAGTAATAGGCCCAGTTGGTGCCGAACTGAAATTCCAGCGTGATGCCGGTGGTCACGCCCATGGCGAAGTTAATGCCGAACAGCTTGCCCCAGAAGCGGGTCATATCCTTGTAGATTTCCTTGCCCGTCATGACGTAGACGGATTCCATGATCACCAGCAGCCAGGACAGGCCCAGCGTGAGTGGAACGAACAGGAAGTGGTACATGGCCGTGGCGGCGAACTGCAGGCGCGACAGACTGACGACATCATCGAGCGGAGTCATTTTTCATCTCTGGAGTTGGGGAGGCGGGGATGGATGCCGGGACGCCGGCCAGCAGGTGCTGCTGGACTTGCACCGTGGGCATCCGCATGTGTTGGGCTTGCGGATGGGAAAAGAAGGCGTGCCACAGCCAGAACAGCAGCGCCCCCTTCAGCAGCAGGGCCAGGCCGATGGCGAGCGCCAGCGGCGTGCCGCGCCGCCGGGCAGGGGGCGGTGGTGTGTTCACTGGCCGTCCCCGACGCCGGGCGCGGCCGGCTGGCTGGCATCGTCTGCGCGGGCCGGCGCGGCGTCGGCGCGGCCGAAGCGGAACTTGTCGCGCACGGTCTCGCCCACGTCCAGCAGCTTCTTGACGGTGGAACCCATCTTCATCAGCGAGGCCAGCGTTTCCGGCGACAGGCGCTGCACGTCGTCGAACCAGGCGCTGGACAATTCGATCAGGTCGTACATTTCGCGCATGCGTTGCTGGGCCACGCGGTCGGCGTCGTTGGCTGGCGTTTCCAGCAAGGCGTCGCGCAGCATGGACAGGGTGGGCTCCACTTCGCGCCGGCGGCGCTCTTCCAGCAAGGCCTTGAAAATGTCCCAGATATCCTTGGGCGGCTCGAAGTATTCGCGCCGGTCGTTCGGCTGGTGCAGCAGTTTGACCAGCCGCCACGATTGCAGTTCCTTCAGCCCCATCGACACGTTGGAGCGCGAGAACGACAGCGACTCGGCGATTTCGTCGGCGTTCAGGGGCCGGGCGCTCACGTAGAGCAGGGCGTAGATCTGGCCCACCGTGCGGTTGATGCCCCAGCGGCTGCCCATCTCGCCAAAGTGCAGGATGAAGCGTTGCGCCAGCGGGGTGAGATTCACCATGATACGTGTCCTTTTGAATTTTCAGTAATTACTGAAATTATAGAAGGTTTCCGCAAAGTGCGTATCGCGCCTAGCTATTTCGATGTAGAGCGGGAAAATTCGTTGCGCTATATAATGCCGTATATTGCGTTTCTTGCCATCTTGGAAAGGAAAAGAACGATGCGGATTGCCAAAGTGTGTGCAGTGCTGTTGTTGGGCGCGGCGGCGGGAACGGCCGGCGCGGCCGAGATCACGGTGTCGGCCGCAGCCAGCCTGACCAATGCCTTCAAGGATATGGCCCAGGCCTACGAGCAAGCCCACGTGGGCGACAAGGTGCAGCTCAATTTCGGCGGCTCCGATGCGCTGGTGCAGCAGATCGCCAAGGGCGCGCCGGTGGACGTGTTCGCCTCGGCCGACCAGGAAGCGATGGACAAGGCCGAGGCCCAGAAGCTGCTGCAGCTGGGCACCCGCAGCAATTTCGCCAGCAACCGCGTGGTGCTGATCGTGCCGGCCGCCGGCGGACCGGACATCAAGGGCCTGGGCGACTTGCCGCAGGCGGCCGTCAAGCGCGTTACCTTGGGCAACCCGGCCAGCGTGCCCATCGGCCGCTACGCCCGGCATGCGCTGGAGCAGGCGCGGCTGTGGGCGGCCGTGGAACCGAAAGCCATCTACGCCACCTCGGTGCGCCAGAGCCTGGACTACGTGGCGCGCGGCGAGGCCGACGCCGGCTTTGTCTACGCTACCGATGTGGCCGTGCAAAAGGATAAGGTCAAGGTAGTGGCCACCGTGCCCACGGAAACGCCGGTCAGCTATCCGATCGCCGTCACCGCCGGCAGTGCGCAGCAGGCGGCGGGGCACCGTTTCGTCGCCTTCGTGCTGGCACCGGCCGGCCAGGCCATCCTGGCCAAGTACAGCTTCGGCCGTCCCTGAGCGCGGCCCGCCATGATGGATAGCCCGGCCTGGATCGC
>JAZJZQ010000732.1:3544-5792 GCA_040389625.1 Pseudomonadota bacterium
GCTTCGGCCGTCCCTGAGCGCGGCCCGCCATGATGGATAGCCCGGCCTGGATCGCCCTCGCCCTGTCGCTCAAGGTGGCCGGCTGGGCCACGGCCATCGATTTGCTGCTGGGCCTGGCGCTGGGCTACCTGCTGGCGCGCTGCCGCTTTCCCGGCCGCGAACTGCTGGACGCCATCCTGACCTTGCCCATGGTGCTGCCGCCCACCGTGCTGGGCTACTACCTGCTGGTGCTGATCGGCCGCCACGGCTGGCTGGGCGGCTGGCTGCAGCGCAGCTTCGGCATCAACCTGATTTTCACTTGGCAGGCGGCCGTGATCGCCGCCGCCGTGGTGGCCTTGCCCCTCGTGCTCAAGGCGGCCCGTTCCGCGTTCGAAACGGTGGACCGCCAGCTCGAACAAGCGGCCCACGTGTTGGGCGTGTCGCCGTTCGGCGTGTTCCTGCGCGTGACCATGCCGCTGGCCTGGCGCGGCGTGCTGGCCGGCACCTTGCTGGCTTTCGCCCGTTCCATGGGCGAGTTCGGCGCCACGCTGATGGTGGCCGGCAGCATCCCCGGCAAGACCCAGACCCTGTCCATCGCCGTGTATGAAGCCGTGCAGGCGGGGCAGGACGACAGCGCCAACATGCTGGTGCTGGTCACTTCCGCCACCTGCATCGTGGTGCTGGTGCTGGCCAGCAAACTGACGCCCAAGCGTCTCGTGAACGGTTGATCATCATGCAGATCCAGGTCGATATCCGGAAAACCCTGCGCGCTGGCCCCCGCACCTTTACGCTGGCCGCGCAGTTCGTGTCCGACAGCCAGCGTATCGTCATCTACGGCCCGTCCGGCGCCGGCAAGAGCCAGCTGATGAAAGCCGTGGCCGGCTTGATGACGCCGGATGCGGGCCGCATCGCGCTCGACGGCCGCTGCCTGTTCGACCGCGCAGGTGGCGTGGACCTGGCGCCGCAGCAGCGCCAGGTGGGCTATCTGTTCCAGGACTATGCGCTGTTCCCCCATCTGAACGTGCGGCAGAACATCGGCTTCGGCCTGGCGCGGGGCTGGTTCAATCCGCGCGCGCGGGCCGACAGCGCGGCGGTGCGCTACTGGCTGCAGGCGTTCGAGCTGGAGCACGTGGCGCACCAGTTCCCGCATGAACTGTCCGGCGGCCAGCGGCAGCGGGTGGCGCTGGCTCGGGCGCTGGTGGCCGATCCGCAGGCGTTGCTGCTGGACGAGCCGTTCGCGGCCATCGACCCCAGCCTGCGCGCGCGCATGCGCGCCGAGCTCGACGCCTTGCAGCGCCGCCTGGCCATTCCCATGATATTGATCACCCACGATCCCGACGATGCGCGCGCCTTTGGCGAACATATCTTGCGCATGGAAGACGGCCGGATCGCGCCGGTGCAGGCTTTTGAATTCCCGGAGACGAACGATGGAACACGACAAACGGCAGGCTGATCTTGAACCGGCCGTAGCGGACGATGCGGCGCCGCCGCTGGCCTTGCAGGGCAATGTGTGGATGACGGTGGGCGGCGAAAAGCTGGGCGGCCCGGACCGGGTGGCGCTGCTGGCCGCCATTGCCGAGACGGGCTCCATCACGGGCGCGGCCAAGGCCGTCAAGATGAGCTACAAGGGCGCCTGGGACGCCATCGACGCCATGAACAACCTGGCCGGCGCCACGCTGGTCGAGCGCGTGGCCGGCGGCAAGGGCGGCGGCGGCACGCGGCTGACGGCGCGCGGCGCGCAGCTGGTGGCCAACTTTCGCCAGATCGCGGCCGAGCACGACAGGTTCATCGCTCACCTGAGCAGCCAGTCCCACGGCCTGGCCGACGATTTTTTATTGATACGGAAGATGCAGATGCAAACCAGCGCACGCAACCAGTTCAGCGGCACCGTCACGGCCTTGCAGCGGGGCGCCGTCAACGACGAGGTGGTGCTGGAAATCATGGGCGGCCAGCACATCGTGGCCACCATCACGCGCGACAGTTGCGACAGCCTGGGCTTGCAGGTGGGCGCGGCCGCGTTCGCGCTGGTCAAGGCCTCGTCCGTCATCGTCGTCACCGATGCGGCCGGCGCGCGCTTCTCGGCCCGCAACCAGCTGGCCGGCACGGTGGCGCGCTTGCAGCCGGGCGCCGTCAATACGGAAGTGAGCATCACGCTGCCGGGCGGCGGCACCATCGCCGCCATCATTACGCGCGACAGCGCCGAGCAGCTGGGCCTGGCCGTGGGTGCGCCGGCCACGGCCATCTTCAAGGCCTCCAGCGTCATCCTGGG
>JAZJZQ010000732.1:5892-8005 GCA_040389625.1 Pseudomonadota bacterium
TGGCCGTGGGTGCGCCGGCCACGGCCATCTTCAAGGCCTCCAGCGTCATCCTGGGTACGGCCGGCTGACGCGGCCGCTAGACCTGGCCCCACGGCAGGAACTTGGCCGGCGTGGTGCCCAGGATGCGGCGGAACAGGGCGATGAAACTGCTCACGCTGTCATAGCCCAGGTTCATGGCCACCGTCGTCACGGACTCGCCCGCCGTCAGCAATTCCATGCCTTTCTGCAGCCGCGCGATCTGGCGCCATTCCACCAGCGACATCCCCGTTTCATTGCGGAAGTGGCGCGTCACGCTGCGCCGCGACAGGCCTATGCGTTCCGCCCAGCCGTCCAGGTCGGTCTCGTCGGCCGGATTTTCCGCGATGCTGGTGGCCATGGCCAGCAGGCGCGGATGGCGCGGCATGATCAGGCGCAGCGGGTCCGGTTCGGCGCGGCCCATTTCATCGAGGAACACCATCATCAAGCGGTGCTCGGCCGCATCGCCCGGCGTGCCTTCCGGCCAGGCCCGCATGCGGTCGAGCAGGGCAGTGGCCAGCGGCGACATGCGCAACACCTGGGGCTGGGCCGGCAACGCGTCGCACAGCGACGGCGCCAGGTGCAGCGTGTAGCCGGCCAGGCCGGGCCGCAGCTTGCTGCCGTGGACATGGGCGCCATGGGCCATCTGCGGCGGCACCCAGCCCAGCCGGCCCGGCGGCAGCACGGTGCGGTTGCCGCCCGCTTCGAGCACGATCAATCCCTGCAGGGCGATATACATCTGGCCTTCCGGGTGGCGATGGACGTGTTTGCCGCTGTCTGTCCCGGACAGATCGGCATGCTGCGGCATGAGCAGCATGGGATAGCCGGCCGACAGCCGGCGTTCTTCGAAAGGAGGAGGGTGCAAATGCATATTGTGGCCCGATCGCGTTATCTCTTGTCTGGCGCCAGTTAGCCGGACGACGGCACTGCTGGCATGCTAGGACTTTCATTTATAGCAAGGATTTAACATGACTGCAATCGATACCGAAGAAGTACTGGCCCTGTTGCGGACCGTGGGCGCATCCTTGTGTGACACTTTCTGGCAGCTGGAACCGGTGGTGGAACTGGACGACATGTTCGCCGCCTTTCGCCGCATCGATGGCCAGGCATCGGCCGCGCTGCGCTGCGGGCTGGCCGAGCTCTACCCGCGCATCGGCTGGATGGAAGGCGAGTTCGACGGCGCCGACAGCGACGACGAGGAAGCCGTGGCCATGCTGGCGCGGGGCGAATTCTGGATATGCGATGCGATCGACGGCGCGGCGCAGTTTTTGCGCGCCATGCCGAACTGGGCCATGTCGCTGACGCTGGTGCGCGAAGGCGTGCCCGTGTTCGTGGCCGTGTTCGATGCGGCCCACGACGAGATGTTCCATGCCGTGTGGGGCGGCGGCGCCTGGTGCAACGGCAAGCCGGTGCGGGTGAACGACCGCGAGAGCCATTACAACGGCTTCGTGGCCACCAGCCAGCCGCCGTTTGCCGTCAAGCAGCCGCGGGCCGTGGAGCGGGCCGGCCGCGCCTTGAGCGCCATGCTGCCCGACGTGGTGGCCGTGCGCAATCTCGGCCCCACGTCACTGCAGCTGGCCTATGTGGCTTGCGGCCGTCTCGACGCCTTCTGGGAGTTCGGCGAGGACGGCTTCAACTGCATGGGCCCGGCGTTGCTGGTGCGCGAAGCGGGCGGCACGGTTAGCCAGGTCGATGGCGCACCGTATCGGCTGCTGTCGGCCGACATCGCGGCCGCGCCGCCCCGCGTCCATGCCTCCATGCTGCTGCGCCTGCAGGAAGTGCTGGCGGCGTAACAGGCTGACGGCTAGGCGTGACGGCAAGGCCGGACGGTAAATCGTGACGGTGGTGCGCGACCGTGTGGCGCGACCGTGTGGCGCGGCCGTGTGGCGTGACCGTGAGACGTGACCGTGAGACGTGACCGTGTGGCGCGGCCGTGTGGCGTGACCGTGAGACGTGACTGTGTGGCGGACGGCGGGTCGGCCTTGGCAAGCAAGGTGCGCGGCTGCCGCCGCCGTCGTCGTCCACTAGCTTTCATCCTCCTTACCGCCTTGCCGGGTGCCGCCCTTGGCCTGTTGTTCCGAGGTGGCGGCCCGTGCCT
>JAZJZQ010000732.1:8105-10858 GCA_040389625.1 Pseudomonadota bacterium
CCGCCTTGCCGGGTGCCGCCCTTGGCCTGTTGTTCCGAGGTGGCGGCCCGTGCCTTGTCGTTCTGGCGAGCGGCCGACTGCCGGCTTTCGCCGCCCTTGCGGCCGATTTCCGCCATGTGTTCGCGGTTGCGGCTGACGGCTTCCCCCCCTTTCTGGCCGGCCCGGCGCGCTTCCTCTGAATCGAATTCGTGCGCCGTGCCTTTCTGGTGGGCGGCCTGGCCGCCCTTGCTGGCAATTTCGCGCTGCTGCGCCTCGCTCATGGCGGCAAAGCCACGCTTGGCCGTGCCTTTCTGCGTGCTGCCCTTGCCCTGATCGCTGCTTGGATTGCTGGCCATATCGACCTCCTTAGTTATTGGAAAAAGTCTGTTGGTTGCAGAGCGCCGCGCCGTGCCGGCGGCGAACCGGCACGTTCGGGCCGCTCTGCGTGTTTAGAGACGGGGCGCGGGCGTAAGTTCCATGTGTGACGCTGCAAGCGCGGCACCGGCGCTGCGCCGGCGCGCGCCACGCCCCACGCCGGCCCTGGTCGCCGCTCAGTGCGGACGCTGTTCGCCCTGCTCGCTGGCGCGGCCGTTACCGCCCCGCATGCCGGCGCTCATCTGCTCCATTGCTTGCTGCTGGCGCTCGGTGGCCTTGGCCGTCTCTTCCGAAGCACGGCGCATGGTGTCTTCGGCCATGGCCGTGGCGGAGCGGTTCAGCTTGGGCATGTGGGTTTCCGTGGCGCGCGCCAGTTCGTCGCAGGCATGGGCCATGGTGTCGGCCAGCTTGCGCGAATACTCGCGCAGCGGGGCGTTGGCCGGATTGAGCTTGTTGCCCAGCGCCGTGCCCAGTTCGCCCGCGTTGCCGCTGGCCAGCATGCGTTGGCAGGCATCGCCCGCATCGGCCAGCATCTCGCGCGCCAGCTGCAAATTCAGTTCGCTCACCTTGTGCACCGTGTCGAGCGTGCGCTGGCATACATCGGTGGTGTAGGAAATCAGGGCGTCGCAATGCGAGCGCACGGCGGGGGTGATGAGTGTATCCATGGCATATCCTCAGGCTGTCGGTTGAAGGGTCCGGCATGGCCGGACGGCAGAGTACAGACTAGGGATAGATGCCAGCGGCGGCGCGAAGTTCCGCCGCCGCTTCAAAAAAAGACGCCGCGCGGCCCGGTGGCGGGCGGCGCGGCGTCAGGTGGGGTGCTGTCGGTCGCTGTTTGCGGCGATCAGTCGTTCGCCACCTGCAGCACCAGCTTGCCGAAGTTCTTGCCTTCAAACAGCATGTTGAGCGCCTGCGGGAATTGCTCGATGCCTTGCACGATGTCTTCCTTGCTCTTGATCTTGCCTTGCTTGAGCCACTGGCCCAGCGCGGCCACGCCCAGGTGGTAGCGGTCGGCGTAATCGAACACGACGATACCTTCCATGCGGGCCCGGTTGACCAGCAGCGACAGGTAGTTGGCCGGACCCTTGACGGCTTCCGTGTTGTTGTACTGCGAGATGGCGCCGCAGATGACGATGCGCGCCTTCATGTTGATGCGGGTGAGCACGGTGTCCAGGATGTCGCCGCCCACATTGTCGAAATAGACGTCCACCCCTTGCGGGCAGTGCTGCTTGAGGCCGTCGCGTACGGAGCCACCCTTGTAGTCGATGCAGGCGTCAAAGCCCAGTTCGTTGACGACGAAGTCGCACTTTTCCTTGCCGCCGGCGATGCCCACCACGCGGCAGCCCAGCTGCTTGGCCACCTGGCCCACGGTCTGGCCCACGGCGCCGGCCGCGCCGGACACCACCACCGTCTCGCCGGCCTTGGGCTGGCCCGATTCCAGCAGGCCGAAATAGGCCGTCATGCCGGGCATGCCCAGCGTGTTGAGGTAAGTGGTCAGCGGCGCCAGCGCGGGATCGACCTTGTAGAAGGCGCCGGCCTTGTCGTCGGCCGCGCCTATCCAGTAGCGCTGCACGCCCATGCCGCCCGACACGTGGTCGCCCGCGGCAAACCGGGGCGAGCGCGATTCCAGCACCACGCCGATGCCGCCGGCCCGCATCACCTCGCCGATGGCCACCGGGCGGATGTAGGACTTGGCGTCGTTCATCCAGCCGCGCATGGCCGGGTCCAGCGACAGGTACAGCACCTTGACCAGGATTTCACCGTCGGCCAGTGCGCGCATCGGCTCCACCACCTGCTGCCAGTCGCTGTCCTTGACCATGCCCACGGGACGGGCGGCCAGGCGGAATTGCAGGTTCTCCAAGACGTTCGTTGTCATTTTTTCTTCCTCTGTAAGGGTAGGTGGCGTCCACTATACCGCATAAATGCACGACCGTGCTATTTTGCATTTTTGTCGTGCGGCGATACCATTTTGCCCACTTTTTTACGGCAGGGCCTCCGGCATGCGACAATACTGCCCTTGTTCAGATAACCCATCATTGCACCATAGCAGCCATGACCCACCCCGAATACATCTTGACTCTCTCTTGCCTGGACCAGCGCGGAATCGTTCATCGCGTATCGGGCTTCCTGGCCGACCACGGCTGCAACATCATCGACTCGGCCCAGTTCGGCGACGGTGAATCGCGCCTGTTCTTCATGCGCGTCCACTTCGCGCTGGAAGACAGCGCCGTCGGCGACGCCCTGCTGCGGGCCGATTTCGCGGCGCTGGCGGCCGACATGGGGCTGGACTGGGAACTGCGCGACGCCCGCTACAAGCCGCGCGTGATGCTGATGGTGTCCAAGATCGGCCACTGCCTGAACGACCTGCTGTTCCGCTACAAGAGCGGCCTGCTGCCGGT
>JAZJZQ010000733.1:0-4352 GCA_040389625.1 Pseudomonadota bacterium
CCAACGACTACAGCTACCGCGAGATCTTCTCGAAGCAGGTGCAGGCCTTCGGCCAGGCCGGCGACATCCTGCTGGCGCTGTCCACCTCGGGCAACTCGGGCAACGTGATGGCGGCCATCGAGGCGGCCCTTGAGCGCGAGATGCGCGTGGTGGCCATGACCGGCAAGGGCGGCGGCGCCATCGGCAAGATGCTGACCGACGCCGACGTCCACATCTGCGTGCCGGCCGACCGCACGGCCCGCATCCAGGAAGTCCATCTGCTGACCATACACTGCATCTGCGACGGCATCGACGTCGCCCTGTTCGGAGGAGACGTCAATGAATAATTCCCGCACCGGCCAACGCTGGCAGCGCCCCCTGGCCATGACGCTGCTGTGCGGCGCCATGCTGGCCACCCTGTCTGGCTGCGTCGAGATGATGGTCGGCAGCGCGGTGGTGGGCACCGTGGCCGCCTCGGACCGCCGCACCTTCGGCGCCCAGACCGAGGACCAGGCGATCGTCGTCAAGGCCGAGATCAAGGTGCACAACCTGGTCGGCGACGCCGGCCACGTCAACATCAGCAGCTTCAACCGGCGCGCCCTGCTGACGGGCGAAGTGCGCGACCAGGCCATGAAGGAACAGGTCGAGCGCGAAGTGCGCGGCATCGAAGGCGTGGCCTTCATCGTCAACGAACTGGAAATCGCGGGCCTGAGCAGCTTCACCTCGCGCTCCAACGACACCCTGATCACCACCAAGGTCAAGGCCAGCCTGGTCGACCAGAAGGACATTTCGGCCAACACCTTCAAGGTTGTCACCGAGCGCGGCGCCGTGTTCCTGATGGGCCGCGTGACCCAGCGCGAAGGCACGATCGCGGCCGAAGTGGCGCGCGGCGTGAGCGGCGTGACCAAAGTGGTCAAGGTATTCGAGTACATCTCGGAAGATGAATGGAAGTCCTACCAGCCCAAGCCGACTCCGGCCCAGGCCGCGCAGGGCGGCCACAACTGAAGCGGAGGGGCACGCAAGGCACGCTTAAGAATACGGGTCTATAATGGCCCGTACCGTTTCCAGCAGCCCGATCCCGACCATGCAAGCGACAACTTCCTCCTCCAAAGCGTGGGTCAAGCCCGCCCTGGCCGCCGTGCTCATCGCCGGCGCCGGCCTGGCCGCCTATGCCACGCTGAACCAGCGCAGCAGTGCGCCGGCCGTCACCTTCATGAGCATCAAGGGCGAGAAGATTTCGCCGGAAAGCCTGCACGGCAAGGTGGTGATGGTCAATTTCTGGGCCACCTCCTGCGCCACCTGCGTGGCCGAGATGCCGCAGATGGTGGAAACGTACAATAAGTACAAGTCGCAGGGGCTGGAATTCGTGGCCGTGGCCATGAAGGACGATCCGCCCAACTACGTCGTCAACTATGCCGAGACGCGCCAGCTGCCGTTCAAGGTGGCGCTGGACGTGGCCGGCGATGCGGCCAAGGCCTACGGCAACGTGGCCATGACGCCCACCACCTTTGTCATCGACAAGGATGGCAAGATCCTCAAGCGCTATGTGGGCCAGCCGGAATTCCCTGCCCTGCACAAGCTGCTGGAAAAGGCGCTGCAGGGATAAGCGCCAGTAAAATACAAAAAGGAGCCGCGGCTCCTTTTTTTACGTCAGAAGCCCGCCTGCAGCGACAGGTAGGGGCCGCGCTGGCGCACCGGGTTGAACACGGTGATATCGCCCAGCACCGCGCAGGCCGCCGTCAGCGACACATGCTTGTTCGGGAACCAGGCCACGAAGGCGTCGTAATAGGCCTTCTCGTCATCCACGCTCAGGTTGTGGGGCTTGCGGCGGTATTCCACGCCCAGCACCAGCTGGCGGTCGGCCAGCCAGGCCAGCGATGCTTCCGGCATCAGGCGCAGGCTGTTCCCCCGGTCGCCGCCGAAGCCCAGCAATCCCATCTGGTTGGCGCGGGTGGCGCGCACCGTACCGTTCAGCAGCAGGCTGTGTTCGAACACGATCTTGGTGGCCGCCAGATAGTAGTCGTAGCCGTGGTCATCCCGGGCGCCCAGCTGGCGCACGTTGGTCACGCCCAGCGCGGCCAGGCCGCCCACGCCCTTGTTGCGCTTGTACTGCACGCCGACGGCCAGCTGCGGCATCAGGCGGTCCTGGTCGTAGACGGCGTCGCCGGCCACGCGCAGCTTGAGGCCGATGATGTCCTGGCGCAGGCGCAGCCGGTCCAGCGGCGCCAGGCTGCCCGTGAAGGTCTGCCCGGCCAGCGACAATTCCAGCCGGTCGGCCAGGCCCACGGCCACGCCGTTGCTGTCGAGCGCATAGTCCTGCGTGCGCACGCCCGTGTAGTGGACATTGGCGCCCCAGCTGTCGCGCGTGCCGTAGCCGCCGATCAGGGCCCACGGCGTGAGGCCGCCGCCGGCCGCGCCTTCCAGCTGGCTGACGCCGCCCGTGGCCAGGAACTTGCCCATATCCGGCCGGCCCAGGTCCGCCTGCGCGGCGCCGGCCGCCAGCACGGCGCCCATGGCAAGCAGGGCGCGCACGCCACGGGTGCTGCTCAGGTTTGCTTGCTTCATCGGATAGTCACCTTGCCGGGCCGGTGCCGGTTATCTGGTTACGATCATGCGCTGCATGGGCGCCAGCCTGGCCAGCAGCTTGTTGGCCACGCCGTTGGGCACATCGTTGCGCTCCAGCGCCGTCTGCAGGTCCTCGGCCAGCGCATTGAACTGGGCGTTGGTGATCTTGAGGTCCTGATGCACGGTGGTCATGTCGCGCACGGTGCCCACGCCGTCCATGGTCTTGTCGCGGTACTTGCCCGTGTAGGTGCAGGGGCCGCCGCTCACTTCGCAGAACTGCTCGCCCAGGCGCCGTGCCAGCTGCTCCATGTCGAAATCGTCGAAGGTGGCGCCGATCGCGGGGTCGGCCAGCACCAGCGGAATGAAGGTGGCGACGATCTTGCGTATGCCATCCTGGCCGCCCAGGCCGCGGTAGACGCTGTCGTCCACGGCGGGCGTCTGCGCCGTGGCCAGCGTGGCCGACAGCAGCAGGGCCAGTCCCGCAAGCATGGTCGATTTGCGCATCCTGCTTCCTTATTTCGGGTACAGCACCATCTGCGTGCAGCGGAACAGCGCCATGGTCTTGCCGCTGGCCTTGCTGCGCACCGTGGCATCCCACACCTGGGTGGTCTTGCCCAGGTGGACCACGTTGGCCGTGGCCACCACCGTGCCTTCGCGCGCCGTGCCCAGGTGGTTGGACTTGAGCTCGATGGTGGTGAAACTGGACGCGCCTTCCGGCAGGTGGGCCACGCAGGCATAGCCGCAGGCCGTGTCGGCCAGGGTGACGACGCTGCCCGCGTGCAGGAAGCCGTTGGGCGCCAGATGCTGGGGCGTGACCTCGAATTCGGCCGTGACGCTGCCTTCGCTGACGTCGGTGACGACGATGCCCAGATGGTCCGTCAGCGTGCCGACGCCGAACTGGTTGAAATAGGCTGGGGTGAGTTTATTGTCGTCCATGGCGGCTCTGTCGGAATCGGTTGCGGGTAGGGTGCTTTATGGTGCTGGCCCGGGGGCTGCAACGATGATAGCAACTTTTGCCGCCGCGCGTGGCCGGCCGCCTGTTTCCTGTTTTTCAGGCCGTCGCGGCCCGGCGGAGACGGCGCTGCCGGTCCACCGGCGCCGCCGGCAAGCAACGCCGGCCATGCCCGTGGATGGGGCCGCGACCATTTCCTCGGCCATAAAGTTCCGCGCCAGCCCCCCGCGCACCATATACGCAGCGCAAAGCGGCGCCGATGCGCGGCGCTAGCATCGAGGCGTATCGTGCCTATCCATCACTCAGGGAGGGAAATGATGTCCACCATCATACAACGGGCGTTGGCCGCGGCCTTGCTGGCCGCCGTGCTGCCGGCGCCGGCCGCCCTCGCGTCCAGCCACCGCGAGGCGCCGTTCATCACCCAGCACCCCAAGACGGACGGCACCGATTTCTACCTGTTCCGCAGCTACGAACCGGGACGGGAAGGTTTCGTCACCATGCTGGCCAATTACCTGCCGTTACAGGATGCCTATGGCGGTCCCAATTTCTTCCAGCTCGATCCCGGCGCCCTGTACGAAATCCACATCGACAATGACGGCGACGGCAAGGAAGACCTGAGCTTCCAGTTCCGCTTCACCAACACCAACAAGGACGGCAAGTTCGCGGTGGGCGGCAAACAGGTGGCCATCCCGCTCATCATCAACGGCGGGCCCATCAACGGCGTCAATCCACCCGGCCTGAACGTGCGGGAAACCTACATGGTCACCGTGGCGCGCAACGGACGGCGGGCCGGCAGCCGCGCCCCTGTCGTCAACGCCGACACCGGCAGCGCCGTGTTCGACAAACCGGTCGACAA